>JBMTYG010000029.1:0-27922 GCA_049454295.1 Pseudomonadales bacterium | reverse complement strand
GCCATCGACTCCCGATGCCTCTTCCGCGCCCTGTGGCAGCGCAGGAATCGCGTAATCGCGGCGGCGCGGTCCGTAGGCACCGAGCGCGACGATCGCGCGGGTGGCGACGTGCAGGCGCGGACCCTCGATCAGAGACTGTTCGATCGCTTGTTTCAGGGCGGCATCGGCGCTACCGACACCTTCCGTGCCCAGGTCACGCAGCGAGGTAAAGCCCGCATACAGCGTGGCGCGGGCCTGAACACCAGCGCGCAGGGTGCGTTCTGCGGATGACTCTCGAAGCACCTGATGATCCCACAGCGCCTCATTGTAGGGATGAAGGAACAGGTGAGAATGCACGTCAATCAGCCCGGGCAGCAGCGTCGTCCCTGGCAGATCGATGACCTCCGCGTTCTCGGGAGCGGTCAGGCTCGGACCCACTGCAGCAATGCGATCATCCCGAACGAGCACCTGCCAGCCGATATGTCGCGTTTCATCTTCGGCTGTGAACACGGCGTCGGGGCGCAGCAGAACCAGTGTTTCAGCGATCGCAGAGTGTGCAGATGCGAGCAGCAACGCGCACACGGCGGCGAGGAAGCCCGGGACGCGTCGCGCCCCTGCGCCCCGTGCGTGTTTCCGATCGCTCGTGTCCTTCCACCTTGATTTCGATGCCTCGCATGGAACGTGGCTCATTGCGTTATCTCACCGGGGGTTAGCTGCATTATGCTGTTAAGCATGATCGGGCAGGAACAACTCATTGCGCTGTGTCATCGCTTTGATCCGCGGGCATCGATTCTGCGCACGGAAAAGCTGACGGGCGGCGTATCTGCGGAGGTGCAGCGCGTAACGCTCGCGACCCGCGACGGTCGCACGCGAGAGCTTGTCGTACGCAGCCATCGGGAATTTTCCGGAAAGAGCGATCCGGCGCTTCGGGCGACGCGCGAATACCAGATTCTTTCCAGCCTTGCCGTGATGGATCAACCGGTTCCCCGACCCTGCGCATATGACCCGCCATTCACGCTTCTGCTCGAATGGGTCGAAGGCTCCTCGGCGATGCCGTCGGCCCCCGCGGACCCCCTCGCGGCACTGATTGCTGGTGTGCATGATTCCGGGGTGACGCTGGCTGATGAGCCATTCGTTGATCCTTTGCCGATGCTGAGGGAATGGCTGCCCGCGATGACAATCCCGCAAACACTTCCCGCATTGAACAAGGCCCATCTTACGCTGGTTCACGGCGACTACTGGCCCGGCAACGTGCTCTGGCATCACGGCGCTGTCGCGGCGCTCATCGATTGGGAAGACGCGAGCATGGGTGACTGTCTTATCGACGTCGCCGCCATGCGCGCAGAGCTCTATCGCCTTACCAACAGACAGACGGTTGATGAATTCACCCGTGCCTATACGGAAAGACGTGGTATCGACGAGGGCCGACTGGCTTGGTGGGATCTGTTCATGGCCTCAGCGCAATTGATGTACATGGACTCCTGGGGGCTCCCACCAGCGGAGCTGCAACAGCGAGGCGACGCGATGTCACGCTGGCAGCGTATCGCGCTGACGGCGCTGGGGCACAAGGGCTAGGGAGCGGTCTCAGAGTCGACTGCAGATGCGCCAACGAGCTCGCGTTGGTTTGGTCAGCGTTTTTTCTGCTGCGTCTCGGTGACCCGGAGTGCGGGTGAATTGACCGGGCAGTGACCTAAGGTCGCGGGTAAGATGTTGGTCTCCATTCCCGAGGTTTAGCTCATGCAGCAGGTCATGTTGGGTTCGCTCTGGCCGGTGAGTCGGCTTGTTCTAGGTGGCGGCGGGCTCGGCCAGCTGTGGGGTGCGACCAGCCGAGAAGAAGCGGTGGCTACCGTGCACGCAGCGGTCGCGGGCGGGATTACGCTCTTTGACCTCGCACCATTGTATGGGCGCGGCGAAGCGGAGGCTGTCATTGGCGAAGCCTTCGGTGGCCATCCTTCGGCAGGATTGCGATTCACCACGAAATGCCAACTGGGTAACGTCCCAGCAGACGCAGTGGCTCCCACGATTCGGCGCCGGCTTGAGCGCAGTCTTGAAACGCTGCGTTTGTCACGCGTCGATCTGCTCTTGCTGCATTCGAACATCATTCCCGACGGCTATTCTTTTCCGCGCGACAGTGCAACGCAGGATCACTTTGCGACGCCGCTGTCGTTGTTTCGCGATCACGTTCGGCCTGCGTTCGAGAAGCTTCGTGACGAGGGTCTCATCGGTGATTGGGGAATCACCGGGATTGGGCTGCCAGAGACCGTCATGACGGTGCTGGGTGAAGCGCCACGTCCTTCCGTCGTGCAGTGCATCGCCAACTGTCTCGACTCGGCAGGTTCGATCCAGCGATTTGATGAGCCGGCGCAGCCGCGGGACATCATCGCGACTGCGCGTGCGCAAGGTGTCGGCGTGTTGGGTATCAGAGCAGTTCAGGCGGGAGCGCTCACCGACGCCATCGACCGACCGCTACCGGCTGATCACCCGGAAGTGCTCGACTACCATCGTGCGAAGCCGTTGCGCGCGCTCGCCGCTCAAGCCGGTCTGACGATGGCTGAACTCGCTCACCGTTACGCGTTGTCGATGGCTGGTGTCGATGCCGTTATTCTGGGGGTGAAGAATCGCCAGGAGCTCGCCGAGTGCCTGGCTGCCGAAGCGGCGGGGCCTTTGCCTGCCGAGCTCATTCGCGCGATTGATGAGTGCCGTGGACCTGCGTGAGCAGCGGCACCGCGACGCGGTCAGGTGAGACGCGAGAGATTATGCGCCGCCGGTCACGTACAACACCTGTCCGGTGATCCATGAGGAAGCAGGCGCAGCCAGGTAGACCACCGCTGCGCCAATATCCTCTGCCGTTCCCCAGCGCTGTAGCGGCAGCGCCATCGCTCGCTTCAGCTCTGCCTCCCGCTCCGGCGAGTGCATTTTCATGCTATCGATAAAATTCTCCGTGGGAATTGGCCCCGGCGCGATCGCATTGACGCGTATCTTGGGCGCTAATTCTCGGGAAAACGTGGCGGTCAAGCTGTTGACCGCGGCCTTTGCCGCGCCGTAAGGACCATTTTTGACGTTCGGTCCCATGTCTTTGGCTGCACGGGAGGAGATGTTGATGATCACGCCGCCTTGCGTCTGCATACAGTTCGCGGCTTCAACGCAGCCTGCCCAGACAGCGGTGAGGTTCAACGCGATTTGAGCGTCAAACTCGCCATCCGACGTGCGCGTGAGATATCGAGGGGTGCCATCGGGTAATCCACCCGCGTTGTTTACCCAGACATCAACGCGACCGAAATGCGCGATAGCGGTCTCCGCCAGTCGCGTAAGCTGGTCGCGATCGGTGACATCTGCCGCTACGGCAAGCCCCCGTCTGCCGGTCGCCTCGATCTCGGTGACCAGGCTGTCGAGATCACCCTGACTGCGCGAGCTTACCACGACATCGGCGCCTGCATCGGCCAGCGCGAGTGCAATGCCGCGACCAATACCCTTGCCAGCCCCCGTTACGACGGCGACTTTGTCGTCCAGACGAAAGAGCTCCATGACGCTACGACGCGCTGTGTTCACCAGGTTTCTCCAAAGGGCCGCAGTTCTACGTTGAATGACCACGCACTGCGGTCCTGGTGCGTGACATGCCAGACCTCGTCGGCGATAGCCGACGGTTTGATGCAAAAATCATCGGGCGCGTCGGCCCCACGCCGGCGCGTCCATTCGAGATCGATCACAGCGTCGATCAACACGTGAGCGACGTGGACACCCCGGGGCCCCAGTTCTCGGGCCATGGATTCGGCGAGGATACGCTGCGCCGCCTTGGTGGGTGCAAGGCCGGCAAAGTTCGCGCGTCCGCGCAGCGAAGAGGTGTTGCCGGTCACTATGATGGCGCCGTGCCCGGCATCGATCATGGCGGGAGCCAAGCGACGCGCCAAATGCAGCAGGCCCATCGTGTTGATCTGGAAATTCCGATTGAGCACCGCGGGATCGATCGTGAGGAAGTTTCCAATAGCCCCGCCCACGGCGTTATGCACTAACACGTGGGGGGTGCCGAGATCGGCTCTGATCGCGTTCAGCGCGCCGTCGATAGCCGACTCATCCGTCACGTCGCACGGATAAGCGTGTGCATTCGGTATCTCCCTCGCGAGCCGGTCGAGACGTTCCACGTCGCGAGCAAGCATGGCGACGGCGTAGCCCCCGGCAGCGAAACGTCGCGCGATGGCTGCGCCGGTGCCGGGTCCAACGCCTGAGATCACCACCACGGATTGATGGCTGTCAGTGGTTGTTTCTAGCCGTTCAGACATGAATGTCGCCAAGAGAACAAGAGGCTCGATCTTAACCGTCGAGGTCGTCGATGTCTGCCTTGGCGACTGTCTTGCGCCTCTGCGTCTTAGCAAAGGTCATTGCCGCCAAACGACTCGATAGTTTGAGTAGTAACGCAGAAGCCACAGTGATTGTGACCAGGGCGACTAAGGCAGATGGATCAAGCGCGGCGAAACCAAGCAGTCCGCGCAGCCACGGGGTCGCGAATATCAGGCTGACAAGCAGAAGTACGCAGAATCCAAGGCCGCGTAGAACGGTATTGCCGCGCTTGGTTGATACACCCTCATGCCTGGCGAGGGGTATGAACAGCAGGACGGATGCGATTAGGCTGGTGAAGACGACGCCTCGAATCATCTCGCTAGCGAACCCGTTTGCGAAGAGGACGGCAGCACAGACCACGAGCAGCGCGGCTAGCACCGCACCCTGCGCGGCTGCAGGCAGCCAAAGCGCAGGATCGAATGGTGAAACGTCAGCTCCGCGAGGCGGACGTCGCATCACGTCGCGGTCCGCTGGTTCCGCTTCAATCACGAGCGAGCAGGCTGGATCGATCACGAGTTCGAACAGCACGATGTGAATCGGTTGCAAGAGCGGTTCCCATTGCAGCAGCAGCGGTATCAGGCTCAGGGCGATCACTGGCACATGTACCGCGAAGATGAACGTCACGGCACGTGCGATGTTGTCAAAGATGCAGCGACCCTGCCGCACGGCGTCGACGATTCGGTCGAAGCCATCATCGAGCAGCACGAGGTCGGCGGCCTCGCGCGCGACATCAGTGCCTCGTCGCCCCATAGCGATGCCAACGTTTGCCGCACTGAGCGCGGGCGCGTCGTTCACGCCGTCCCCCGTCATGGCGACGATATCGCCGCCGGCTTGAAGCACACGCACAAGCCGTAGCTTGTGAGCGGGTCGAACGCGTGCACAGATGGGTGAGTTCTTCAAACGAGCGTGGAGTTCGATATCACTCATGCTGTCGAGATCTTTGCCGGAGAGAACGCCATCTCCGGCAGCAAGTCCGACCTGCTGTGCAATCGCGCGGGCGGTGTCGGGATGATCTCCCGTGAGCAT
This sequence comes from Pseudomonadales bacterium, assembly GCA_049454295.1. Lineage (GTDB taxonomy): Bacteria > Pseudomonadota > Gammaproteobacteria > Pseudomonadales > Azotimanducaceae > UBA7803. The sequence continues at coordinate 22,582 of JBMTYG010000029.1, read as the reverse complement.
CAGCATCCTCACGCCCGCGGCATTGCACTCTTCAAGTGCTTCGCGCACTCCAGCCCGCGGTGGATCAGCGAATCCCATGAGACCCAGGTACTCGAAGGTGAACGCGGCTGGATCTACTGCCCACTCGGAAGAGTCAGCGGGCGATTGTGAACGTGCGCAAGCGATACCGAGTACGCGCAGTCCCGCGCCAGCCATGGACTGAAACTTGCCGAGCGCGTCAGCGCGCGCGGAGTCCGAAAGCCGGCACAGGTCGAATATGGCCTCCGGTGCTCCCTTCGCGGAAATGCGCGCTTCTCGGCTTGCGGATGTCGCATGTACGCGCGCCATGAAGAGCCGTTCCGTCACGAACGGATACTCGTGCACGAGGGATAGCCGTTCGATCCCCTTGTCTGCCCCGGTAACGCCTGCGAACGACGTGATCGCGCGTTCCATGGGGTCACTGCTCAGCCCTGGCGTAGCCAGGGTTGCTGTCTCGACTAGCGACTGGAAGTCAGCGGGAAGCTTGGTGTCGGCGGATACAGACCAGCGTCGGTTCGGACTCGACAGAACCCGGACGGCCATCCGGTTTTCGGTTAGCGTGCCCGTTTTGTCCACCGCGAGCACGGTGATTGAGCCGAGGGTTTCGATGGCGCTGATACGACGCGTGAGGACCGCGCGCTTCGCCATACGGGATGCGCCGATTGCCATGAAAACCGTGAGCACGACAGGAATTTCCTCCGGCAAGATGGCCATGGCGAGAGTGATGCCCGAGAGCACTCCCGCGAGTCCCGAAGCACCGAGCGCCACTGCGATGGCCGCCTGTATCGCGGCCAGCCCGAGGGCGAATACTCCGAGTCGTCGAACGAGATGGCGCGATGCCTGCTGCAATCTCGATGGTGGGGTCGATTGGGTACGGATATCGATTCCGATACGCCCCATGTCCGTGTGTCTTCCGGTCGCGTCGACGCGCGCAAGGCCGCTGCCTCGTGTGACGACGGTGCCGGCAAACACATGGGATCCGGTGGTCGTATGGGCAGCGAGGGTTGCCCCATGTCTGCCCGGGCTGGCTGCATGAGCAACAGGTGTTGACTCGCCTGTGAGCAGCGACTCATCCGCCTCGATCTGACCACTTTGCAATGTGGCATCGGCGGCTATGCGGTCACCTTCGTTCAGGACTAGCAGGTCGCCTCGAACAACCTCGTGTCCGGCAATACGTTCAGGTACACCATTTCGTATGACCAGCGCGCGCGGCGCAGAAAGATCACGCAGAGCGCGGAGTGCACGTTCTGTCCGGAACTGCTGAATGACGGTAATGGCGATGACGACCACGACGGCGGCGAGGAGCAAGAGGCCTTCGGTGGGATCGCCGATCAGAAAATAGATGGTGCCTGCTGACAGGAGCATCAAGAACATCGGCTCTGTGATGATCTCTTGCAACAGGCGACGAGTAGAACGCCTGCCCACCTCAGGGATCAGGTTCGGACCGTCGGTCCCAAGCCGTTTGCGTGCCTCTTCGCTTGAGAGCCCAGATGAGATCAGATCCGTCATGACGCGGTTGTTCTTTGTGCTCGCCAGAGCGGGGACAGGCGCATCGGGCAGCGCGATGGATGGCATTTTTCGGCTGTTCGCCGACCGCCGCGGCGTTACCTTCTCAAGCCGCCTTGACCGGTGCCATGGGGGCTATCCACGAAAACTGCTCGGTTAATCCGTAGATGATGCCCGCTATCCCGAAGCTCCTCCGCTGGACATGCCCTCGATTGCCGTCGGATGATCGGGATTGGTGATTCCCGCGGGGGCGAGGAGGGGAGAGTGGCAGCGCAACCAGTCGCAATGGTTATTGGTGCGACCTCGAAGTGGCAGTCGAATGGGCGCAATACCAGACTTGCCCATGGACGCGATCTCGATGACGGAGACCTCCCCGTTAGCGCGCGCTGGGGCGTGGGTGGGGCTATCTCGCAGCGGTTTGCGAGCGCGGGATTCCATGTGGTGCTGACCACTCGATCGGCCGCGAATGCCGCCCCGCTCAACGCGGCGATTCATGCGTCTGGTGGCTCGAGCAGCATTGTGGAACTCGATTTAGTCTCCCAATCCTCGATCGAAGCCGCGTTCGACCAGGTGTTGCAGAGCCACGGGGTACCCGATGTCGTTGTGCTGAACGCGGGTTATCTCGAGGGTCGAGAGCTGCCGCCGGGAAACGAGCTCCTCGAGCACATACCGGTCAGTCTTTTCGATACCGCGCAGCATCTGGCAAGCCGTGGCCCCTTCATCGTGGCCAGGACCGTGCTGCCGCATATGCGTGCTCGCGGCAGCGGCTCTTTTCTTATCAGCAACAACGCCGCCTCCTTGCGTGGACGCAAGCGACAAGTGGGTCAGTCGCTCTACTTTCCTCGCGTGATGATGCGCACGCTCGCTCAGGTTCTGACCGAGGAGTATTCGGCGCATGGGATCCATGTCGCGAACATCGTCATTGACGGTCTCATCGACTCACCTGGCACCCGGGCATTACCCATGGCCGAGCGGCATCCGGAGCTCATTATGGACCCGGCAGCGATCGCCGATGCCTACTGGTATCTGCATACGCAGCCACGATCATGCTGGACCCACGAACTACAGCTCACGCCCCATGCGGCCAATCCGAGCGTCTGAGGCCGATCATGCACACCTCGTCCGTGAACAACCTCTCAAACCGGCAGCTGGTGAGCTATGCGTTCGCCGAGATGCCACTCGCCATGGCGGCGACGCCCATGGCCCTCTTCATAGCGCCGTTTTACACCCGCGACATGGGGCTGTCGCTAGCGGCAGTGGGCACGATGCTCATGCTCGCTCGCATCAGTGACGTCGTGACGGATCCGCTGGTCGGCCAGCTGAGCGACCGCACCCGGTCGCGCTGGGGGCGACGCAAGCCCTGGATTTTTCTCGGTGCTCCGTTGCTCCTTGTGTCCGTGTGGATGCTGTTCGTGCCCGCGGCGCCGGTGAGCAATCTGTATTTCGGTATCTGGCTGGTGGCGCTCTGGCTCGGTTGGACTTTTGTCGGCATTCCTTTCTATGCCTGGGGCGCTGAGCTGTCGCCGGATTATCACGAACGCACGCGCATCGCGAGTGTCCGCACGGCGGTGGGACTGGTCGGTACGCTTGTTGCAATCGTCGTGCCGCTGCTCACCGGAGCCTGGTTCGACTATGGCTACGCGGTGCCTGAATCGATGCATGTGATTGCTATCTGCGCCACTGTGGTGATCCTCTTTGCTGTGCCACTCCTCGCCACCGTGCCAGAGGGCGTCCCGATCGAATCGCGGCGTATTTCGTTTGCCGATGGCATTCGCGTGATGTGGAGGAATGGGCCCTTCCGGCGGCTGATGTTCGGCTTCACGCTGGCTGCACTAGGTCCAGCGATCGGCGGACCGCTCTACATCCTGTTTGTGGTGCACGTGCTCGAGGCTAACGTAGCAAGCAACGTGGTATTACTTGTTTTTTACGTCGCTAACCTCCTTGGGGTCGCGCTGTGGGGTGTCGTGGCGCGCCGGATCGGCAAGCGCAATGCGTGGCTAGCCGGCATGGTGACCGTGCTGATAGCACAGCCTGGCTACTGGTTCCTGGGGTCCGGAGATCTCTATTGGATGATGGTAGTGTTTTTCATTCTGGGTATTGGCATTGGCAGCTTCAGCGCGGTGCCGGCGGCCATGAAAGCGGACGTGGTCGATCTTGATCGGCTGCGTTCAGGCGAGGATCGGACGGGGCTCTTTTTTTCCGTCTGGTCGCTTGCAAACAAGCTGGTAATCGCCTTTGCGGCGGGTTTTGTGCTCAATCTGCTGGCATTTTTTGATTTTGATGCGAGGGGTGCGAACGGGCCGGATCAGATCATGGCCTTGCGGGTGGTTTTCGTATTTCTGCCCGTGGTGTTCTATGTCGCAGCGTTCTTGGTGATGTGGAACTATCCGATTTCTGAAGCTCGCCACCAGCGCTTGTTGGGGTTGCTCGAGCGTCGACGACAGCGTCGTGCTGCCACGCGCATGGGAGCCTTGGCATGAGTGATGCAGCGTGGGCATTCAGCGTAGAGCAGAACCAGTTCCGCGAGATGGTTTCAGGTTTCCTATCCACGCGCAGCCCGATAGCTCGGGTCCGCGAATTGATCGCGTCCGGACAGTCACTTGATCGGCTTCTGTGGCTTGCCCTCGCGCGTGAACTTGGCGCGCAGGGGGTGCATGTGCCTGAACGTGCCGGCGGCAGCGGCTTCGGGGCGGTTGAACTTGGGATCGTCATGGAAGAGATGGGGCGGCATCTTTTTCCGGGCGTTTTTTTATCGTCAGCGGTGCTGGCAACCACGGCGCTCCTGGCAGTTCAGGGCGATAGCGCTGAAGAAGCGCTCACTGGGCTCGCGATCGGGGAGCGCGTTGGCGCGCTGTTACTCGACTCGCTTGATGATCCTGCGCTCCTGGGCTGCACGCTGTCGGTCTCTGCGTCTGCAAGACTTAACGGCATCGCGCCCCTGGTGCCGGGCGCGGCGGACGCCGATCTCTGGCTTGCCATAGCCCGCGATGAGGTGTCAGCAGAGCTCGGTCTCTACCGGGTTCTGCGTGCGCCGGTCTGTCAAGTGCTCACGCCCCTGGACCTGACCCGTCCTGTCGCTCGGGTCATTGCGACCGACCTGCCGTGCGTCCGGCTGGGCGTGCTTGACGCGGGGACGTGTGCCCGTCTGTGGGATGAATGGAATGTAGCGTTGGCGCACGAACTGGTGGGTGCTGCCGAGGCGCTACTCGCGGGTACGCTTGATTATCTCAAGGTACGCGTGCAGTTCGGGCGTGTGATTGGCTCTTTTCAGGCGCTTAAGCATCGCTGTGCGGATGTGCTCATGGAGGTGGAACTTGCTAAGGCGCTGGCGCGAGAGGCGGCGCGAACGATTGATGCCGGACATCCTGCTCGTGCGGGGGCTTCGATGGCAAAATCCCAGGCGGCTGATGCCGCCATGCAAGCTGCGCGCGCTGCGATCCAGCTGCGTGGAGGGCTTGGCTTCACTTGGGAGAACGATACTCATCTCTGGTTCCGGCGCGTGAAGAGCGCGGAAATGCTGTTCGGTTCGCCGGCACAGCATCGGGAGTGGTTGATGGCTCACCTGGAGGAAACGGTATGACGTCCTCGAACCAAGAACGTGAGGCAGTCATTCGTCGTGAGCTCGCGCGCTGGCTCGATGCTGAGTGGTCGGTAGATCGGTCCCTGCGCGAGTGGCGCGAGGCGTTGGTGGATGCAGGCTGGGCGGCGCCCACCTGGCCAAAAGCGTGGCACGGTCGCGATTTTTCCCATGCCGAAGCGGCAACGGTGGCGCGCTGTTTTCGCGAACGCGGGATTGTCGGTGCAGCCAGCACAGGTCCTCGCTCGCTCGCCGCGGAGACGCTGCTGGCACACGGCTCCGACTCGCAGCGGGCGCGCTTTCTGCGCCCGATCCTCACAGGCGAGCATAGCTGGTGCCAACTCTTCAGCGAGCCGGGAAGCGGCTCGGATCTGGCGGGGCTCACCACCCGTGCGCAGCGGGATGGGTCGCACTATCTCATCAACGGTCAGAAGGTGTGGAACACGAGCGCTCATCACGCTGATTTCGGCATTCTCCTCGCGCGCACGGATTGGGATTTGCCCAAGCACCAGGGCATTAGTTATTTCGTTATCGACATGCGCCAGCCAGGTGTGGAGGTTCGACCGTTGCGTCAGATGAACGGTCACGCATCGTTCAATGAAGTTTTTCTCACTGATGCGGTGGTCGCCGAGACCGATCGGATCGGGGCGGAAGGCGAAGGATGGCGTATTGCTCAGACCACGCTCTCTTTTGAGCGCGGCGCATTTGGGCGCGACCGTGCGGCTGATGCGCTGGCGGACCGACCCGGGCGGATTTATGGCGAATATGCGGAGGAAGTGCGCAGGGCGATGGAGCCATATCGCTGGTATCCGCAGCGCGCCGGTCGTGCGGACTTGCTGCTGTCACAGGCACGCGCCACTGGGCGTATCAAGGATCCAGTCGTACGCCAGGAGATTGCGCGCGCGCTGATTCTCGCCGAGGGGGCTCGGCTGGCCACGTCCCAGGCGGAAGCGCGGCGCCGGGCAGGCTCGTCTGAGGTCATCCCCGGTGGCTCGATCGGCAAGCTTGCCGCCAGTGTGATCGCGCGCCAATGCAGCGTTGCGCACACACTAATCGCGGGTTCGAACAGTCTTTTGGGTGGTGGTGACGCGAATGCTGATGGTCTTGTCGCCGAAATTTTGCTGTCGGTGCCGGCGATTTCCATCGCGGGAGGCACTGACGAGATTCAGCGCAACATCATCAGCGAGCGCGTGTTGGGGCTGCCAAAGGAGCCGCGTTTTGACTCGGGACCCTTCCGCGACATTCCGCGTAACCCGGGTAGGCGCTGAAGTTAAGCGGCTCGGCGCGATCAAGACGATAGCGTCGTTGGCGGTTGATCCAGTGGGGGTGCCTTTACCACGCATCCGGGCGCCCGCGGATTACGCCGCCCTTGGCGGAGTTGATTGCCAAGAGCCGCTGCCGCACGCTTGTCGCGGTGAATAGGTGAGGGAGGACCGGATTATGCTCATACGGCCTGTGGACGCAACGCTCGGCGCTGTCATCAGCGACATTGACCTCTCCACATTGACAGACAGCCAATGGCGCCAAGTGCACGCCGCCTTCCTGCAGTACGGTGTGCTGGTGTTTCCAGAGCAGCACTTGGATGCAACGGCGCAGGGGCGCTTCGCTGCGCGCTTTGGGGCGCTCGAGCACTTGTCGCCGCGCGGCGAGACGCCCACGTTCCCCATCGCCAATATCAAACCGGACGGCACGCTCGCGGGACCTGGAGACGAGCAATACCTCATCCTCAAGGGCAACGAGGGTTGGCACACGGACAGCACGTACATGCCGTTGGCGTCAAAGGCGGCGATGCTTTCCGCAGTGGTGCTGCCGCCGAGCGGTGGCGAGACGGAATTTGCCGACATGCGCGCCGCGTGGGATGCGCTCGATCCTGCGCGACAAACGGAACTTGAGAACCTGTCCGCCTACCACTCGCTGTTTTACTCCCAGTCGCGTCAGGGTTTTTCTCACCGAGTGGACCATCTGTATGGCTTCCATGACAAAGGCGCCCCCCTGCGACCCGTGGTCAAAGTTCATCCTGAGACGGGTCGAAAGTCGATTTACACCGGTAGGCACGCGCACGGACTGCAGGGCATGTCGGCGGAGGACTCGGAACGCTATCTGGATGATCTGCTAGCGTGGGCCTGTCAGCCTCCGCGCGTGTATAAGCACGCCTGGTCGGTGGGCGATTTGGTGGTCTGGGACAATCGATGTCTCATGCATCGCGCCTGTCCCTACGACGAACGGCATCCGCGCCACCTCCGGGGTAGTCGCGTTTCAGGCGACCCAGCGACGGAACTCGCGCCCACGTTTGCAGATTCTCGCGCCGGGTCTTACCGCCCGTCTGATAGCAATCTCTCCACCCTGGTGGCTCGCTGATGCGACGCGTTGCAATGCTTCTGCTGGTCTTCTTTCTCTCTACGCCTGCGTTCGCCGGGCGTGTTGTGGTTCTCGAGGACGAGTGTCGTGGGAAACAGCTGCTGTTCATGGGTCCGATCGAGGCCGGTGACGGCGATCGTTTCGCACAGGCGCTCGCGACCTTGATCCTGAGCCCGGATTTGCCGCCGGTTCAGGACAACGAACTGCTCTGGACCGTTAAATTCGACAGTCCAGGTGGGGATGTCGACGAGGCCATGGCGATCGGGCGGCTCTTGCGACGCGGTCTTGCAGCCACGGAAGTGAGTTATCGGTTCAAAGAGCGAAGCGATGGCGTTTACGATTTCGAGCGCTCGGAAGCAACCTTATGCCCCGGTGGCAGCGGGCGGTTGGCGGGCTGTTTTCCGGATATCGTCAAGGCCGAGTGTGCCGGCGCGTGTTTGCTGGCATGGCTGGGCGGAGCGCATCGCTTTGCGCATGAGGGTCGGATCGGTGTGCACGATCTCGATCTGACGCCAGCGGTGCGGGATTATCTACGTGAGATGCAGGTTGCCGATAATCTCGTTGATCGGCTGGCGCCGTCGCAGTCCTCAGGACCGCAGTGGCTCGAATGGCGCGAGCGGAGCGCGTTAGCGGGGATTGCGCCGGCGCTCGCGGAACCGCTGGCGGCGTGTCCGCCAGCGCTAGATCAGCAGGAATCACTCGATTCGGTCATGCACGCGGACCTGCGCGTTCGCGAAACGCTCATGAATCGCGCTTATCGTCATCGCCAGTGCCGGCTGGCGATCCTCGCTCGCGCTCAAAAGTCCCTGCGACCAGAGTTTGAGGCTCGCCGGGGTGTGCCAGGCGAGCGCCTCACAGCGGGCGGCGGTTAACCGAAGGCGAGTTCCTGCAGCAGCAGCGCGGCGAGGATAGCCACCGCGAAAAACACCATCCTACCGGTGGGATGGGAACCCGCGATGGCGCGTATGGGCCCGTCGACCCGCTGAGCCCAGGCGTTGATTCGATCCCCAAGCAGAACCAGGCGATCGGTTGCCCGCTCACGCACGGCGGAAAGGCTGGCGACCGAGCGCTCCGGCCCTTCGCGCAAAGGCTTGCGCCATAACCAGTCGATATCCAGTGTGAGTGTCCGCCCGAGCGGCCATCCTGCGACTTTCAGCCAGACGAAGAACGCGAGACCGGCGAAAAAGAGCAGTTCGAACTGCATCAGCACGTGGTCGATTGTGTAGGGTGAATAATCGGGGGCAGCCGGCAGCAGCCCATACAACGCGCCCGGCAGAAGACCGATCCCCAGGCACAGGAGCGCGAAAGCCCCCATCGCGATGCGCTCATGCAGTGGGGCTTCGTTCGGGCGCAGCCCGCGGTCCGGGCCAAAGAAAACGAAATACTGGAGCTTGATGCCGACATCGAGAAAGACCCCCGCTGTACCGACCGCGAGCAGCAGCCACAGCCAGTCCAGACCTTCCCGGTAGGCAGCCTCGGACAACAGCGCTTTCGCCACGAAGCCGGAGGTCAATGGGAACGCCGAGATCGCAAGACCGCCAATGATGCAGCACAGCGCGGTGAAGGGCATGTGTCGCCCGATACCACCGAGCTCGCTGAAAGTCTGGCGCCCAGTCGCGTTCAGGACGCTGCCGACCGCCATGATCAACAGCGCCTTGTAGATGATGTGGGCGAAGGCATGCGCGACGGCGCCATTGACCGCGAGTTCTGTCCCAATCCCAATCCCGACCAGCATGAAACCCACCTGGTTCACGATGCTGTAGCCGAGCATACGCCGCGTTTGGCTTTCGGCGAGACCGTAGAAGATGCCATAGAAGATCATGATCAGACCGAGCACGATCAGGACCTCGGCGCCAGGGAATCCGCGCGCGAGCACATAGACCGCGGTCTTGGTGGTGAATGCCGACAGGAACACCATGCCCGTGGTCGAGGCTTCGGGATAACTGTCCGGCACCCAGGAGGAAAAGGGCGGCGCGCCGGTGTTGATCAGAAATCCGGCCAGGATAAGCGCGCGCGGCACGGTGTCTGGCAACATGGATTCAAACGTGACTTGGCCGGTCGTTGCGATCTCGCCGGCGACGCCAGCCATGAGCAGAACGCCGCCGAGCAGGTGGACGGCAAGATAGCGTAGCCCCGCTCGGCGTGAGGCCTCGGTTCCCGCGGCGAATATGACGGTGGCGGATCCGAGCGCCATCAGCTCCCAGAAAATGAGGACGGTGACGAGATCACCGGCGAAGATCACGCCAAAGGCAAACCCCATGTATGCGTAGGCGGCGCTGAGTTCGGTGCGATTCGTTTGCCGGAGAGCATAGACGCCGCCAACCACGCCCATCAGCGCAAAGACAGTGCCGAAGAGGCGACTCAACGCGTCTGCCCGAATGGGCTCAAGCACCATGCCGAGAAAACTCGGGGCAGTGGTGAATGTGTCGGGTAGCAGCCAGACGAGCCCAAGCGCGACCGCCGGAGCGCCGACGAGTAACACGGCGCGGAACAGGGCAGGCGCCAGCGGTAGCAAGAGGGCCGCAGCGAGTAGCACCGTGCCCGGATGCAGCAGAAGCTCACTCATAGTAGCTGTCCGGACGTTTGAGCAACGCTTTCAGGAGCTTGGCAATGCCGATCGACGCGAAGCCCGCGCCCAGTCCAATAAGCGCGTGCACGCCCGGCTGTCCGGCGAGCCCAGTGTGACCGTGAGTCACACTGAAATCAGCGATGATGAGCCCCGCGAGCACGCTTCCCGCCCAGAGGAGTTGGCTGCGCGTGGGTTCGAAGCGTCGGGTCTCGGGCCTTGGCGTCATGGCAGCCCTCCCGTGATGCGATTGGCGATGGCGAGCGGCAGATCAGGGGCAAAGAAGAGGGCGATTGATCCCACAGCCGTGACACTTAGCGCAATGAGGATCGGCATGGGTGCTTCACCGTGGTCGTGGTCCGGCGGAGCGGGCTCGCTCTGGAAGAAAGCGTGATAGATCACAGGCGCGAAGTAGGCGGCATTCAGCAGCGTAGACGCAAAGATCACGAGAAGGACGAAGCCTTCACCCGCCACCAGCGACCCCGAGAGCATGTACCACTTGCCAATAAAGCCCGCGGTCGGCGGCAGCCCGATCATGCCGCATGCGCCGATGGTGAATGCGATCATGGTGATCGGCATGCGCCGTCCAATGCCGGTCAGTTCGCTGACCCGCGTCTTGTGGGCGGCGGTGTAGATCGCGCCGGCGGCGAAAAACAGCGTGATTTTGCCCAGGGCGTGGGCTGCAATGTGCAGGATGGCACCGGTCATCGCGAGCGGCGTTGCGATCGCGGCAGCCATGATGACGTAGGAGAGTTGGCTGACCGTAGAGTATGCGAGGCGTCGCTTGAGATTATCCTGACGCAGCGCAATGACGGAGGCGGCAAGCACCGTGAGACCGGCGGCGTAGACGAGCCAGTCAGTGGTCTCTGCGGCCGAGAAGAGATCCATACCAAACACGTAGACGATCATCTTCACGACACAGAACACGCCCGCCTTGACCACTGCGACAGCGTGCAGAAGCGCGCTGACCGGGGTGGGAGCGACCATGGCTGCTGGCAGCCACCGATGCACCGGCATGAGCGCTGCCTTGCCGATGCCAAACGCGACCAGGAGTGACAGCCACAGTATGAGGTCGTCGCTCACGCTCGAGGGAATTGAGCCGCCTGGGCGAAAATCGAGCGTGCCTGCGATCACAAACACGCCGACCACAAAAGGCAGCAGTCCTACCACGGAGGTAGCCAGCAACCACACCAGGTAAGTGCGGGCGCCGCGGCGCGCGGACGTGTCGCCCTTCATCGCGACCAGAGGATAGGTCGCAAGCGTCAATGCCTCGTAACACAGGAACAGCGTGAAGAGGTTGGCGGCGAAGGCAATGCCCATGCTGCTGCCGATGGCGATGGCGGCGAAGGCGAAGAAGGTGGTTTGTCGAGGCTCATCGTTACCACGCAGGTATCCGATCGCGTAGACGGTGGTGATGATCCAGAGCGTCGCGGCGATTCCTGCGAAGAGAATGCCAAGGGGTTCCGCCGCAAAGGCGATATCGAGGCCGGGCAGTACCTCGAACACTGTTGTGGCAGCGATGACACCGGCAGCGTCGCCCAGCACCTGATCGCCGATGACAAATACCGTCGCGCAAAGCCCCAACCCTGCGAGGAGCGACACCGCTTCCCGTACATTCGGTCGATGCCGTGCAAGTGTCACTCCAATAGCCGCCAAGATCGGCAATCCGAGCGCGAGAGCGAACAGCAGAGCCTGGTTCATCGGCGCTGATCCATGATGGATTCCGCAGCGGCGCGCGCGAGCCCGGCGGTCAGATCAGTGTCCAGACCAAAATAGATACAGGCGACCAGCACGAGCCAGGTGGCTGCAACCATGAGGCGGGGTGCCTCGGTTACGGTTGGCGCGTCCGCGGGTCGTTCACGCAGATAGACCATCTCGATGACGCGTCCCATATAGGCGAGTGCGATGAGTGAACTTGCCATCAGCACGAGAACCAGAGACCAGTGACCGGCTTCGAGCGCGCCGACGGCCAGGTACCATTTGCTCACAAAACCCACCGTGCCGGGCACTCCGAGGAGACTCGCCCCCGCCAGGACGAACCCGGCCATGGTCCATGGCATTTGCCGCCCGATGCCGGCGAGGTGCGGCAGGTGAACCGACCCCAGGCGGAGCATGATGCCGCCCATGAGCATGAACAGCGCTCCTTTCATGAGCGCGTGATTGGCGAGGTGTACCAGCGCCCCGGTGAGGGAGTTCAGGTTGGCAACGGCAATGCCGAAGGTGATGTAGCCGATTTGCGCCACGCTCGAGTAGGCGAGCATGCGTTTGACATTGTCCTGTGCGATCGCGAGGAGGGAGCCCACCGTGATCGCGGTAAGCGATAACACGAAGAGTACGAGCGACCAGTTCGCCTGAGCAACCGACACGTCGAAGTCGAAGATGTCGTAGGCAAACCGAATCAGCAGGTACAGCGTCACCTTGGTCGCAGTCGCCGCCAGCAGTGCGCTGCTAGTCGAGGGCGCCCAGGCATAGGCATTGGGCAGCCACAGGTGCAGCGGGAACAGCGCCGACTTAAGCGCAAGTCCCGCGATGAGGAAGCCAAGCCCGGTGAGCACGCCGGGTCGATGCATGATGCCGTCGAGGCGCGCATCGAGATCAGCCATGTTGAGCGTGCCGGTGTGCAGGTAGAGAAAGCCGACGCCGATGACGTAGAACGTGGCGCCGATCGTGCCGAGGATCAGGTATTGGAACGCTGCGGTCAAAGCGCGTCGATCCTTGCCCATGGCGATGAGGGTGTAGGCGGAGAGCGACGCAATCTCCATGAACACAAAGGCGTTGAAGGTATCGCCGGTGATCACCATGCCGAGCAGGCCGCCGGTGCAGAGCAGGTACACGGCGTGGTACCAGCCGCGAAGGTGGGCGGGGATCTCCGCGCGTACGCTAGCCACCCCGTAGACGTGGACGATAAGGGACATGAAACCGACCACGCCCAACATGTAGACAGCCAGCGCGTCGACTCGATATTCGATGCCGATGGGCGGTTCCCAGCCACCCATGGCGTAGGAGAGCATGCGTCCGTCGAATACGGAAAGTCCCATGGTGACGATGTCGATGCACGAAACGGCCAACGCGATCGTCGCGATCCACCAGCAAAGACGAGCCTCGCGCACAAGCGCACACACGGTCGCCGCAAGCAGCGGAGCGACCACTACCAGCGCGGGCAGTTGCGCGTTATCGATCATGCGTCCTGATCCTGCTCAAAGATCGCATCTTCCTCGATCGTGCCGTAGGCCTCTTTGATGCGGACCACCAGAGCGAGCCCGAGCGCGAGTGTCGCGACGCCCACGACGATGGCAGTCAGAATGAGCACGTGCGGCAGCGGGTTTGAATAAACCGTGAATCGCTCGTTCAGTATTGCGGCGGTGCCCCCCAGGACCTTGCCGGGTGCGATGTAGAGCAGATAGACCGATGTCTGGAAAATCACGAGTCCGGTGAGCTTTTTGATCATGTTACTGCGCGCAACGATGATGTAGAGCCCGGTGACAATCAGGAAGATCGTGATCCAGTGATTGAGTGCGCCGAAGAACGTGAGCAAAGTCTCGGTGTTCAACGTTCAGTCCTCACCATCAGCGAATGCGTAGAAAATGGTGAGCAGCGTGGAGAACACGGTCACGAGCACGCCAAGCTCGACCAGCATAATGCCGAGATGTTGGCCGCCGATCGGGTTAGCGGCGTTCAGTGCGCCGTAAGCGAGATAGTTGCCCCCCAGCATCCAGGTGCTGACCCCCACACCCGCATAAATGATGACGCCGATAGGCATACCGGCAATCACCAGATGCGGGGGCACTGCCCGCTGTGCTTCCTCAATCCCGAACACGAGCCCGTAGAGGATGATGGCGCTCGCCGCGATGGCACCCGCCTGGAAGCCACCGCCTGGGCTGTATTCGCCATGGAACTGGACATAGAGGGCGTACAGCAACATGGGTGGAATCAGAATGCGCGCAATGACGCGTGGTATCGGCGGCCCTCCGTTCATTGATCCTCCGATGTCGTCGTCGGATCAACGGGCGGTGGTGTAGCGTTCGGTGCATTGGCGCGTCGGCGCCCGCCAAGCCCAAGCAGCATGACGACGCCAAGGCCCGCGGTGAAGATCACCGTAGTCTCACCCAGCGTGTCGAAGCCTCGATAGCTCGCCAGCACGGCGGTTATAACGTTCGGCACGCCAATTTCTTCTGCGGTCTTCTCCAGGTAATGCGGTGCAACGTGCCCATGAATGTCGCCGTGAGGGTCGCCGAATTCTGGCAACCCAGAGGTGCCGTACAGCAAGATCACGCCGGTGACGGCAGACAGCACCAGCGCCGCGGGATCAAGGCGCCGACCTCGGGATTCCTCACTCCCCACCCGCTTCAATGCCGCGAGCAGCAGCACTGTCGAGATGCCAGCGCCAACGGCAGCTTCTGTCATGCCGACATCGGGCGCATCCAGAGCCACCAGGAGGGTTGCCATGATGAAGCTGTAGGCGCCAAGCAGTGCCACCACGGCGAGCAGATTCTGTAAGGGCATTAGCCCAAGCACAATCGTGGCGAGCACAATGAGCAGGGCAAAGGGCAGGAGCACCTCAATCATGATGGGTTGACTTCGGTTCTACAGAAGTCTCTGGCGCCGTCCGATACACGATCGCCTGAGCGACCGCGTGCCCGACCAGTGGGCTCACGAAAAAGAGCAGCAAGGCAAGGAGTGCGAGCTTTAGCGTCACCAGGGACAGGCCCGACTGGAGCATCAGCCCGACGATGATCAGCCCGACGCCAAGCGTATCCGCGACACTGGCAGCATGCAGTCGGGTGATCGCGTCAGGCAGTCGCAGCATCCCCACGGCGGAGATAACGCAGAAAACGGCACCCGCAATGAGACACAGTCCGCTTAAAACATCGAGGGCTGTGGTCATGACCGTGACGTCCTTGCCCTGAGCCCGCCACCTGCGCGCGGACCCGCGCCCCCGCGCCGCGGACGTGATTCATTAGCCCGTGTCGTGCGGAAGTAGCGTACAAGCGCAATCGCGGCAACGCCGTTCAGCAGTGCATAGGTGATCGCGAGATCGATGAAATCCTGCCGGTCGAGCGCGAAGCAGATTAACGCGAGCAGAATCACGCACAGCGAACCAATGAGGTTCGCGGCAACGAGACGTTCGAAGGGCCCTGCCTTGCGGACCATCGCCGCTGTGGCTAACGCGAGCGCGAGCAGAATGAGGATAATGGGGGCTGAATACATGTTTATTCGCTAGCGGCGGCTGGCTGCTCGAACCGCATGACGCGGGTCGCCATCCGTCCTTCCACCAGATCATCGATCCCGCTCGAATGCAGGGCGTGAACCAGTAGTTCATCGTCTTCTAGCCGGACCGCAATCGTGCCCGGTGTGAGGGTGATGGAGTTCGCATAGGTGACCCGGCCTGCCTCTGTAATCTGGTGCACGGGCACGCGGGCATAACAGGGCTTGATGGGCAGGCTCGGCGAGAGGATGCGGCGCGCGACCTGCAGCGCTGACCGAACGATCTCGAGTATCAGCCAGGGCCAATAGGAAACTGCTCGACCCATGAGATGTAGCGGCTGCGCCTCGCGGTTCAGGATGTGCAGCCTTTGATGACAAAACAGCGCTATCAGCGCGGCACTGATTGCGCCAGCGCCCAGCAAGAGCGGCGTAAATATTCCGGACAGTGTCAGCCAGAACAGAAACAGGACAACGGCGATGGCGATGCAGGTCAAATACATTTCGTGGTCTTGATCGCGGGCAATGGATAAAGGTTCGGCGACGCGGTTTTTGCTGACAGCGTGGCTTGAAGCCTCTGCACGCAGCGACCACGGTGTCCCCCGACGTGCCCCTCCCGACGTGTCCCCCAGACCTAGATGGACTGGAGGATAGCAGCGCCTGACCGCCTGTGGGAACCTTGTCGCTCTTCGGTTTGGTCGAGGTATGGCGTTGATTTCGACGACAGAAACATTCACCTGCTGGCACTGTGGCAACGACCTTCGGGCGGTGCCGTTGCCACTCAGTCGTCACGAGTTCTGCGGCGCCTGTGGCGAAGCCCTGCACGCGTGCAGGCAATGTCGCTGGTTCGACCTGCGGCAGGGCTGCTCGGAGTCCCGCGCGGATCCGCCCACTGATCCGGCGGCTGCCAATTTTTGCGAATGGTTCGCACTCGGGTCGGGCGCCGGCGGCTCCGCCTCCGACGCCCGCAGTAGTGCCGCCGCCTCGGCGCGAGCGCGTTTGGAAGCGCTGTTTGCCCCGCCCCCGGGTGACACCGACGAATAAGCTGCGCTAGATTGTGCAGTACACAATCAGCGTGAGGATGTGCAGGTGGCCACGTCAGCTGAGACAGTCGCGGCACCGCAGAAAACACCGTCGCCCGGGATGGCGGATGCCACGACCTATGAGGAGTGGAAGCACGCGGCGCTCGCCCAGGATGAGCGCACCGGTGCAGCCGCCTGGCGCAAGGTAGATGAGAGTCGCCGATATGATTATCGGGTCATCAGACGGCGTCTTGAGGAAATCCGTCAGCTGAAGGCGGCGGGGGATCCGCACCAGATACTCTATTACTTGGGTGAAGGCATCCACGGCAACATGGGCGGTATGGGTTCGCCCCGGCTGTATCAGAAAGCACGTTTCGGAACCAAGGAACTGGTGACCCAGTACATCGCCGAGCTGGCGGGCGCGCTCGAGATCGCGGCCGAAGTCGAAGACTCGGTCGTATCCCGCGAAGACAAGCTCGAGATGTTTCGCCGTGCGAGTGTTTGTTTTGGGCGTACCGCGCTCATGCTGTCGGGCGGCGGTGCGCTCGGCCCGTTTCACATCGGTGTGCTCAAGGCGTTGCACGAACAGGATCTGCTGCCATCGGTGATGTCGGGCTCGAGTGCTGGTTCGCTGATGGCTGCAACGGTGGCGACGCGATCGCCGTCGGAGCGCAACGCCATGTTCGATGCGGGAAGACTCGCGCGAACCTTCCGTGAGGTCGGCGAGAGTAATCTCGAACTTCTGCGTGGCAACCAGCGTATTGGCGTCGATGCGTTGCGCGCCTTCGTCGCCCACCAGATTCCTGATCTCACCTTCCAGGAAGCCTTCGAGATCTCCGGTCTGCGCCTCAACATCACGGTCTCCCCGCGCGAGGTGCATCAGCAGTCGAGGCTGCTGAACGCGGTCACGTCTCCCAATGTGCTCATCCGCGAAGCGGTGCTGGCCTCATGTGCTGTGCCTGGCGTGTTTCCGCCAGTGACGCTTGCAGCGCGAAATCGTTTCGGGCAGCGCCAACCCTACGTGCCGTCGCGGCAGTGGGTAGACGGATCGCTTACGGACGACCTACCGGCGAAACGCCTGGCCCGTCTCTATGGCGTGAACCATTTCATCACCAGCCAGACCAACCCGCTTGCGATCTGGGCACTCAGAGATACCCAGTCGAGCGACTCGCTGTTTGCCAGGCTGTGGGAGATCAATCAAAACGCGAGTCGAGAGTGGCTTAAGGCGACATTTCCGCTCGCGATGGAGTTCACCAAGAATTTTTATCCTTTGAATCTCGCCACGCGGATGCTTTATAGCCTCGCGACCCAGGACTATACGGCCGACATCAATATTCTGCCGCGTCGTCGCTTCTGGGACCCGCGCAAGCTCCTCTCAATCCTGTCGGAAGATGAGGTGCGTTATCTGATAGCCGAGGGTGAGGCGGCCACGTGGCCGCGTATTGAGATGATCCGCAACTGCACCAGCGTAAGCCGCACGCTTGATCGGATCATCGATCGGATGACGCCCGGGGTCGCTGCGGCGTAGCATCCTCTCCTCGGTCATGAGGAGGGGATGTCATGCAACGTACAGAGATCGACAAGGAAAAACTCGAGCGTTTCAGTCAACGCGTGGTGGGCAGCATTGCCGCGGGGCTCAATTGCGCGATCAGCTCACTTGGCGATGCGCTGGGTCTTTATCGCGCGCTGCATGAACTGCGCAGTGCGGACAGCGCGCTGCTTGCGGAGCACACTGGGCTGAGCGAACGCTGGGTGCGGGAATGGCTGAGGCACCAGGCCTGCATGGGTCAGATTGACTACGACGCGGATACGGATCGGTTTCATTTGTCGCCGGAAGCGGTCGCTGTGTTGGTTGATACCCAGCACCCTGCCTATTTCGGCGGCGGGTTCGAGAGCGCGACGTCCGCCTTCGGATCGCTCCCCGGTCTCGTCGAGAGTTTTCGCTCGGGCATCGGGCTGACGTATGACGATCATGGGCCGGGCTGCGCCAGCGGCATCGAGCGCATGACGCGGTTTTTCAATGAATTCCTGCTCGTGCCAAAAATCCTGCCGCTGCTTGATGATGTGGTGGAAAAGCTGCGCGCCGGTGGCTCCGTTGCGGACGTGGGCTGCGGGGGCGGGGTCGCCACGCTCGCGATGGCCACGGCGTTCCCCGATGCGACTGTCGTCGGCTATGACATCAGCAACCACGCCCTCGAGCGGGCGCGGCATCGGCTGTCGCATCTCGATCTGCCGAATGTCCGCTTCGTTAATCCGCTCGAGGAGCCGATGCCGGAGGCGCCCACGTTCGATCTGATCACCACCTTTGACGTGATTCACGACGCCCCGCGTCCGCAACCGCTGCTCGAGAGTATTCACCGCGCCCTGAAGGATGACGGCACCTTCCTGTGCGAGGACATTCGCAGCTTCCCGACGTTCGAGGAGAACCTGCGGCAGCACCCCATGGCGGGTCTGCTGTACGGCTTCTCGATCATGGTGTGCATGTCGAGCGCCTTGTCGACGGCGGACGGCGCGGGGCTCGGCACGCTGGGGTTCAACGAGGCGGTTGCACGCGACATGACCTCGGCGGCAGGCTTTTCCCGGTTCCGGCGCCTGGACTATGACAATCCGATGAACAACTACTACGAGGTGCGCAAATAGCGCGGGGGCAGCGGCATGGATATCGGGCTCTGCATTGCTTCGCACATCGGGGATATCGATTACGTCGTCCGCGCCGAAGCGCTGGGTTACAGCCATGCCTGGTTCGCGGACAGCCAGATGCTGTGGTCGGATTGTTACGCGACGCTCGCGCTTGCCGCGGTGCGTACCCAGCGTATCCGTCTCGGCACCGGGGTCGCTGTCTCAGGCACGCGACCGGCGCCCGTGCATGCGGCGGGTATCGCTAGCATCAACGCGCTCGCTCCGGGTCGAACGTTCTTCGGCATCGGCGCTGGCAACACGGCGATGCGGGTCATGGGGCAGCCGCCCCAGCGCATTGCGGAGTTTGAGGCCTACCTGGAAACGCTGGCGCCGCTCCTGCGCGGCGAGGAAGCGCTCATGGGCCCCCTTACGCGCGGTGCTCGGGGAATGGCGCCCATCCGCCACATCATGCCCGATCGGGGCTTTGTGAACTTCGTCGATTCCATCCCGCTGTATGTCTCCGGGTTCGGTCCGCGATCGCTCGCGCTTGCGGGTCGCTACGGGGACGGCGCCGTGATGGGCTTGCCGTACAACGCCGGCATGTTCGAATCTCGCTGGCAGCAGATCGAAAGTGGCGCGCGCGAGGCGGGGCGCCAGATATCCCGCGATACCTTTCCAACGACGGCGCTCACGACCATCGTGGTGCTGGACGAGGGCGAAGCCGTCGATTCGCCGCGCGTGAAATCGGAATGTGGTGCGATGGCGATGGCGTCGGTGCACTACGCCTATGACCAGTGGCGCAACTTCGGCCATCAGCCGCCCGGGGTATATCGCGGTATCTGGCAGGCGTACACGGCGCTTCTCGAGCAGTATCCGGAAGACCGCCGTCATCAGCGCATTCACGCGGGTCACAATTGCTGGGTTCTGCCCGAGGAAGAGCAGTTCCTGACCCCCGAGGTGCTGACTTCGAGCGCCATGATCGGCACGCGGGACGTGCTCCTGTCACGGCTGCGCGAACTCGAACGAGCGGGACTGAGCCAGGTGATGATCCTGCCGAACTTCGATACTCGTTACGCGGTGCTGGAACGGGTGGCGCGAGATCTCATCGGTCAGATCTGAGGCGCCAGGCAACGCGGTCAGGCTTCCAAAGGTATCCAGATTTCGAAACCACCCAGTCCGGTCGCTGCATTGAAGCGCGATGTATATCGTTCGAAGGAAGGCGCGGCCCTGGGTGTTAGTTGCGCGTCTGGCAGTCCCGTGGACCAGATTGTTTGCCAAGCGCTGCCGATGTCCGAGATCGCATGCGGGCAGTCGAACACCGCGTAGCGCCCGGGTGCGATAACAACCTGGTCCAGCTCGGTAGGCAGGTCGTCCAGACTCGTCACCTCGACCCCCGTGGTGTACTGAACCCCGCCGTCTGCGCGAGCGTTCAGGACGCCGTATGCGTCCGGGCCGATTTGTCCACGGACACGGCCGAGCCAGTGGGAAAACTCCGCCCACTGCTGTGGCATGGAGGCATTGCTCGAGTGTTCGCGGGTGATGCCCGCAATGAGACGTGGGGCGACGGTTTCAAAGCGCAGGCGTGGCGAGTGCATGGGTATGTTACCTCGCTGGCGTGGGTCTGAAAGGAAGCATCAGAAAAGGGCTGCTCTCGCGAGCAGCCCTTCCGTAAGCCCTTGAAGGCTACAGCTTACTGCGCGCCCTCTCGAGCGATACGGTTAGACATGGATCACCTCCTTTCATTTCCGCCGAACACAGCTCGACATTACGCCTGTGCCTGAGTGCCTGCAAGGCTCGGATTGGGGGACGAAGATTGCCCCAGCGTGGATAGCATTGACGCGCGCAGGCGGCTCTGCCTCACTCACTGGATTGGTCAAGGGATAGCTGCGTATGAGTGTCGAAGATCGCGAAAAATGGGACGCGCGCTATCGCGCCGGCGCGTACGAGGAACGGGAGCATCCAAGCGCTTGGCTCGCATCGCTCATCCCGAACCCCATTACCGCGACGCCAGGCGCGCGTGCGCTCGATGTGGCATGCGGGATGGGCCGCAACGCGCGTTTTCTGGCGCGCGAGGGGTATCACGTCGACGCGGTGGATATTTCTGCCGAGGGGCTCGCGCGGGCGGACAAACGCTCTCCTCCGGATTTGCCCATACGCTGGCAGTGCGTTGATCTCGATGACGGACTACCGACGACGCTGACGGGCTACGACCTCATCGTCGTGGTGCGCTTTCTCGACGAGAGGCTCTTTCGCGAGTTGCCCGCGCGGCTGCGACCGGGCGGCTGGCTCTGCGTGGAAACACATCTCGCCACCGAGGCGGAGGTGGCGGGTCCGCGGCATAGCCGGTTCCGCTCGCAGCCTGGCGCCCTCGCGTCGTGCTTTGCCGGGCTTGAGGTCTACCTCCAGGACGAAGGCCTGTTCACTGATCCGGACGGCGAGCGGGTCGCGCTCGCGCGCTTGGCCGGCCGCCGCCCACTGGCTTAGGAGCTGGGGCTACCAGGTATCGATGTGCGGGCGCTTCTTGCCGCGCCGCTGCGGTTTTGGCGCGCTGTCCAGCGCGGTCATGATCCAGCGTCGCGACTCTGCCGGGTCGATCACATCATCGATCTCGAACGCCTGGGCCATGTTCACCGCCTTGCCACGCTCGTAGCTGCGGGCAACCATCTCGTCATAGGCTTTCTTGCGTTCTGCAGGGTCGCTGATGGCTTCCAGCTCGTTGCGATAGCCAAGCTTCACCGCGCCTTCGAGCCCCATGCCGCCGAACTCCCCGGTGGGCCAGCTGATGGTAAAGAGTGGCACCTTGAAGCTGCCGCCCGCCATGGCCTGCGCGCCAAGGCCGTAGCCCTTGCGCAGGACGATGGTAAAGAACGGCACGCTCACGTTGGCCGCGCTGACAAAGAGCCGCGCGAAGCGTCGCACCTGAGCGGATTTCTCGGCCTCCGGACCAACCATGAATCCGGGCGTGTCGCAGAGGAAGAGCATGGGGATATCGAAGGCATCGCACAGCTGAATGAAGCGCGCCGCCTTGTCGGCGGCGGGGCTGTCGATAGCGCCGCCCAGGTGCGCCGGATTGTTAGCCACGATACCGAGCGGGCGACCTTCCACCCGCGCGAGCGCCGTGACCATGCCGTGTCCGTAACCGCGCCGCAGTTCGAGAACGCTGCCGCTGTCGGCGACGTAGTCGATCACGCGACGCACGTCGTAGACGCGCAGGCGGTTTTCCGGGATCAGATGACGCAGGATGCGTTGATCCGCACATTCCCATTGGGTGGTGCGTCCCTGAAAGTAGCCGAGATATTTGCGCGCCGCGGCGACGGCCTCGGCCTCGTTCGCTACCGCAATGTCGACGACACCGTTCTCGATATGCACGTCGAGCGGCCCGATCTCCTCCGGGCGGAATACGCCAAGTCCGCCGCCTTCGACCATCGCGGGTCCGCCCATGCCGATGTTCGAGCCTTCGGTGGCGATGATGACATCGCAACAGCCGAGCAGGGCGGCGTTGCCGGCGAAACAGTAGCCGTTGGTGATACCGACGAGCGGCGCAAGCCCGGACAGGCGCGCGAAATAGTTGAACGCGTAACAGTCGAGACCCGCGACCCCGGTGCCGTCGGTATCGCCGGGTCGACCGCCGCCACCTTCGGCGAACAGAACGACGGGCAGGTGGTTCTCTTCGACCACCTTGAACAGCCGGTCTTTCTTCAGGTCGATCATGAG
>JBMTYG010000028.1:0-29150 GCA_049454295.1 Pseudomonadales bacterium | reverse complement strand
ATGTTCGGGTTTGGCTGGGCGCTCATTCCGCTCTACGATCTCCTGTGCGAGATCACCGGGCTGGGTGGGCGGACAGGCGACCAGTATGTGTACGACCCTGCGGCGATGGACGTCGATCGAACAAGGCTGGTTGAGGTCAACTTCATCACCAATACCAATGGGGGCATGACCTGGGATTTTTGGGCCGAAAAGGGCGGCGTTCGCGTACATCCTGGCGAACTCAAGGAAGTGAAGTTCTACGTTCGGAACACATCTGATCGCACCATGATTGGTCAGGCAATTCCGTCGGTTGTTCCGGTCAAAGCGGCGTCCCATTTTCACAAGACCGAGTGTTTCTGCTTCAACCATCAGGTGCTGAAGCCGGGAGAGGTCATGGAAATGCCCATGCGGTTCATCGTGGGGCCTGAGCTTCCCTCGAACGTGCCGACGATCTCATTGAGTTATGCGCTGTTTGACGTGACCGAGCTAGCCGCGGATGAATTGAAGCCGGGTCAAGAAGGATAGACCCTGCTTGACCCCTTTGAGATGTCGCGCTCGGGTCGGGCTCAGGCGCAGCGGGGGAGTCCCCGCGACAGGGGAAGTGAACTGGGGAATGGATTGATAGGAGGGGTCTTAAAAAGCCCCTCGCTTTGGTGGAGCGCAGGCGCTCTCTGATTAGCGGACTGACTTGAAAGAGAGAAATGGCTATGGCCAATCATACGGACCACTCAACCTATTATGTGCCGCACAGCGGCTGGTATCCCATCGGGATTGCCCTGGGCAGTATTTGCATGGTGGCCGGACTTGGTGTCTGGTTGAATGCGCTCAAGGCGGGGGCTGAGGTCAATCACACGCTGTTCCTAATCGGTTCGTTGATTATGGCGGTGGTGTTGTTCTTCTGGTTCGCCAAGGTCATCGAAGAGAACGAAGCCGGGCTCGCCAATGCTCAATTGAAGCGATCGTATGTATGGGGCATGAGCTGGTTCATTTTTTCTGAAGTCATGTTCTTTGCCGCCTTCTTCGGCGCTCTTTTTTACGCTCGCACGATCGTTGTGCCGTGGTTGGGTGGCGAGGGCGCTAAGGGTCTGACGGGCCAGTATTTGTGGCCGGAATTTGATTCCTCCTGGCCGGTAATGACTAATCCCGATCCGACCAAGTTCGATGGCCCCAATGAAAGTATGGCGGCGCCTGGCGTTACGAGCTGGACATCTTATCTGCCCTTTTGGAACACCGTGATTCTTCTGACCTCTAGTGTGACGGTGCATTTTGCTCACACGGCCATTAAGAACCAGAACCGCGCCGGACTCATTAGCTGGTTGGGATTGACGGTTGCCCTGGGCATCGTGTTCTTGATCCTTCAGGTTGAAGAATACGTCCATGCCTATAACGAGTTGGGGCTAACGCTTGACAGCGGAATCTACGGTTCCACGTTTTTCATCCTCACCGGCTTCCACGGTTTTCACGTCACGCTCGGGACCTTCATCCTTTTGATCCAGTTATTCCGCGCGCTAAAGGGCCATTTTCGAACTGGCGACGACTGCTTCGGTTTTGAGTCGGCCTCCTGGTACTGGCACTTCGTGGATGTCGTCTGGGTGGGTCTCTTCATTTTCGTATACGTGCTCTAAGTCCCCGACCCTCACTGAGGGCGGGGTTGACCTCGCCCGGGGTGTCAACCCGAGGCTCCGCCAAAAATCCCACGTGGCCTACCGCAGAGAAGGGCGGTGGCCACCGTCACTGGCCGGGTGTCGGGGCGGGATGGCGCTCCGCGTGCCAGGGAGCATTGGTGCCCAGGCGCAGTTCGCCGGTATAGAACCCATACATCACTGCGCTCAGCAGCGCGGCCGCGAGTGAGATCCTGATGCCGAGCGCATACAGGGTTCGTTTCGAGTCGCGCTTGTCGCTGTCTTTGAACAGAAATACGAGACCGCTGAACAGGCTGACCACAACGCCGAGCAGCAGTAGCACGATGACGACTTTAAGCACTGATATAACCCGCTTAGATGAGCTGCAGACTCTATCCGACTGTGCGTCAAGGGCACTACTTGACTCGACCTGCAGCGGCAACGCGTTGCGCACGACCGATCATGCCTGACCCTCGGCGCCCTTTACCCGCCACCGAAAGCCGGGGTCCTAGCTCTGGCGGCAGGCGGTGGCGGCCCGGCATTCCGATGACCGTGTTCGTGCTTTGCATGTTTCCGATCGTGTTATCGCTCGGTCTCTGGCAGTTGAGTCGTGCGCACTATAAAGAGGAGCTGGAAGATCAGTATTTTGATCAGCTTGCGGCAACGTCGCAGCCCCCGCCGCTAAGCGCAGAAGGCGCTGCTTTTAGGCGGGTCCGCCTCTCGGGTGTTTATCATCCTTCGGAGTATGTCCTGATCGATAACCAAACTTATGAGGGACGGGTGGGCTACGTCGTTCTTGCCCGGTTCGATGCGTCGGACGGACGCCGCTTTTTGATAAACCGGGGTTGGGTCGAAGCGCCAGCCGATCGCGCGCAACTGCCGGTCGTTGACGCCCCTGCGGATATAGTGTCGGTCGACGGTGTGGTATGGCCCGACCTAGGCGAACTTCCTTTGCAAACCGAGGTCAATGTGCCGAATGGTTGGCCTAAACGGCTCTCGGATCGGGCGTTTGCTCGTGTGGCGGCACTCATTCCGGGGGTCGCCCCCTACGAGGTGAGGCTCGACGTCGGACAGCCCGGGGTCCTCGTTCCCGCGCCGCAGTCGCATGACTTCAAGGCAGCCATGCACCGCGGCTATGCCACGCAATGGTTTGGGTTGTCCATTGTTCTTGGTCTCGGTTATCTCGTTTACGGATTTCGTCGCCATGTCTAACTCACGCGCGCATCCAGGGCGCCGCCAGCTGGTTCTGATGTTGTGCATCGCCGCTCTTTCGCTGGGGGGCTCGTGGGCTTTGTTCCTTGCAAGCCAAAGCGGGGTGTGGGGCACCACCAATAAAGGCGAATTCGTGACGCCGGCAACGACCGTAAGTCAGCTTAACGTTATTGACGCCCGGGGGCTTGCGTTCTCGGGGGACGGATTGTGGTGGCTGTGGGTTGTGCAGGATCAAACCTGCGACACCGCCTGTGATTCTGCCTTGCACCAGTTGCGTCAGCTGCACGTGCTGCTCAACCGCGACGCGGATCGAGTCCATCGAGCGTTGCTCACCGTCAGGCCGCAGGCGGCTGACGAACTGACCAACCAATATCCAGGGCTCAGACTATTGACCGGCTCGGTAGGGCAGCTGACCCCCGGCATCTACATCGTCGACCCGCTCGGTAACCTGGTGTTTCGCTATCCCCTCGATGCACCCGGGAAATCCGTGCTCGCTGACCTTAAGCGTCTGTTGAAGGTGTCCCAAATTGGCTAATCCTATGCCTGCTCGCGAAACCGTTAACCAGCGCCGGTTGCTTCGACTGGTGCTGTTTTCGATCCCGTTTGCGCTCGTGGTAATCGCGCTCGGCGCTTACACACGACTTGCTGACGCAGGACTTGGCTGTCCGGACTGGCCGGGCTGTTACGGGTTTCTCTCGGTGCCGATGAAGGACCATCATGTGGAACTCGCTGAGTCCCGATTTCCCGACGCGCCGGTGGAAACGACCAAAGCCTGGTGGGAGATGATCCATCGCTATTTCGCGGGGACATTGGGGCTGCTAATTCTCTCGGGCGCGGTGCTCGCTGTTCGTGCTCGCAAGGAGTTCTTTGCCGCAGAAGCCGCAACCGCTTCCCGACCGCCTGTGCTCTTACCCATCGCCTTGCTTGTGTTGGTGTGCATTCAGGCGGCCTTCGGCGCTTGGACGGTAACGCTCAAACTGTGGCCTCAGGTTGTTACCACCCACCTGCTCGGTGGTTTCGCCACACTGTCTTTACTCTGGCTCCTCGCGCTTCGGTTAGGCATTGGCGCCCGTTGGTGGGTACCGAGTTCGCTCCGCCCCCACGCGCTCCTCGCCTTGGTGTTCGTCGTCTTGCAGATTGCTCTTGGCGGGTGGGTGTCTTCGAACTATGCGGCGCTTGCGTGCCACGACTTTCCGACTTGCCATGACGAATGGTGGCCGGCCATGGACCTGCAGGCGGGTTTTGATTTTGCCCAGACGATTGGCCCGAACTACCTGGGTGGCGAGCTTGAGAGCGATGCACGGGTAGCGATTCACTACATGCATCGCGTCGGCGCGCTGATCGTACTGCTGGTAGTTGGTTCGCTTGCCTGGCGGCTTTTTCGTCAGGGCTCCCGGTTGGGAGCCCCCCTCGCGGGTATCCTCGCGCTGCAGATCCTGCTGGGTATCTTGAACATCGTGCTGGTTCTGCCGCTGTTGAATGCCACGTTCCACAACGTCGTCGGAGCGATCTTGTTGCTCACCCTTGTTGCAGTAAACTATCGCGCCTTTCGAGCAGGACTACCCGCATGAGCGATGCTGCCGTCGTCGTGCCAGGCTGGCGCGATTATCTCGAGCTAACCAAACCGCGTGTCGTTCTGCTCATGTTGCTGTGTGCGGCAGTGGGTATGTTTCTCGCTGTGCCGGGAATGGTGCCTGTCCCGATTCTGTTCTTCGGTCTTGTTGGGATCGCTCTGGTAGCGGGTTCGGCGGCCGTTGTTAATCATCTGGCCGACGCTGAGATCGATGCGCGCATGGCACGGACTCATCATCGGCCCGTGGCCTCCGGTCGAATCGGCTTGCGGCAGGGGCTCGCGTTCTCTGCCGCCACCGGCATCGCTGGAATGGTGGTGCTCTACTACTTCGTGAATCCTTTGACTGCGTGGCTCAACCTCGCGTCTTGGGTCGGCTATGGGCTGATTTACACCCTGTTCCTAAAGCGCGCGACGCCTCAGAACATTGTCATTGGCGGGCTGTTTGGCGCCGCTCCACCGCTGTTTGGCTGGGCGGCTGTTACAAACTCGATTGAACCCGGGGCGCTTTTGCTGGTTCTGATTATTTTCGCTTGGACACCTCCTCACTTCTGGGCCTTGGCGCTTGACCGGAAGGATGAGTATGCAGAGGTGGACATCCCCATGCTGCCGGTCACCCACGGCGATGCCTATACACGGCTGCACATCTTTCTCTACACGCTGATTCTCCTCGCCGTCAGCCTGCTCCCGTTTGTCATCGGTATGAGCGGGGTGGTCTACTTGGTGGGCGCGCTCGCGCTGGGCGGGGGTTTTGTCTACTGGGCTGTTGTACTTCTGCGCAACCGAAACCCTCGTGCACCTCTTGAGACGTTTCGTTATTCAATTCTCTATCTCTTTTTGTTGTTCGTCGTTCTTTTGCTCGACCACTATCTGATCCCGGCCCCGCTCCCAATCCCCGACTCCGGCATGTTGGAGTTCAAACCGCTATGACCGGTGTGTCTCGCACTGTCGGGCTGTGCCTAGCGTTTGTGGCGCTGGTGATTGGGATGTTTTTCTACAGCAAGACCCGCGAGCCCGTGCTTTCGGATGCCGAACTGCGCGATCTCGGGGTGATCTTGCTTCCGCGGCCGCGGGATCTCGCGCCTTTTGAGCTTCAGAACGCGGCCGGGGGGAGTTTTGACAAGGCGATGCTCGAGGGTCGCTGGTCATTTATCTTCTTCGGCTTTACCCATTGCCCGGATGTCTGCCCGACCGCGCTTTCGGTCATGGCGATTGCTGAGCGCGCGATCACTGAGAACGGCATGGATGAGAGCGCCCCGTTCCAGGGCGTACTCGTCTCGGTCGATCCTGAGCGCGATGATGTCGGGACTTTGTCCCGGTATGTGTCCGGTTTTTCTCCGCGCTTTCTCGCCGTCAGAGGTGAGCGCGAGGCGTTGGCAACGTTTGCAACGCAGGTGAATGTTGCATTTGCGCAGGTGCCTGATCCCTCAGGCGCGAGTGCGTACCAGGTCGATCACACCGGAAATATCGTGATCATCAATCCGCGAGGGCACTATCACGGCTTCATTCGCGTGCCACACAAGGCGGAAACGATCTCGGCTACTTATCGATCTCTCGCCTCAGCGTTCTAGCAGTGAGGCTCGCGGAACTAGAAGCGGACTAATACCCACGAGGGTAACAGCATGTCCGCGCGCATCAGGTCGCCGAAGCCTTTCGTTGGATCCCTGGGTACCAGATAGTAAGGTTGCCCGATCTTTGGCTCTACCCGCACCATTCTGAGCTGGCCATTCTGTCGAAACTCGTAGAGCGTGCGCTCTTCTTCAAGAATGATCCGGATATCCGGTCCGGCAAGGCCGTCGTCCGGGTCGATACCAGACGCGGCGTAGCTGGTGGCAGGTGCGACTGCAAAAGCGACCAGTAGCGCTGCCCGCACCGAGAGCCCTCGTAACAGCGGGGGTCGCACGCGGGCTCTCGGTGTCTGGCAGTTCGGCACTGGCCGGTCTGGGGTTACCATGGAGTCGCTCCGGCTTGGAATCGCCGACGAGCATACAGGCAAAGGACCGGAATCGCGTTTCGAGGAATCCGAAGTGACCCATGATGCAGAGACCACGGCCGCCGCCATCAGCGCGCCGGTGGTGCTTGTCGACGGCTCATCTTATCTGTTTCGTGCTTTTCACGCGTTGCCGGACCTGAGGACCTCGGATGGGTTTCCGACGGGAGCAGTCCGCGGCGTGATTGCCATGTTGCGCAAGCTGATGCGCGACTATCCGGAAAGCCCGGTGACCGTGATCTTTGACGCGCGCGGGAAGACATTCAGGGAGGCGCTTTATCCCGAGTACAAGGCTCACAGACCCCCGATGCCGGAGGATCTCGCGCGACAGATTGAGCCAATCCACGCGATCGTGCGCGCGATGGGGTTGCCCTTGCTGATCATCCCCGGTGTCGAAGCTGATGATGTGATTGGAACGCTCGCGGCCCAAGCGACCGCCGAGGCGCGCGATACCGTGATCTCGACGAGCGACAAGGATATGGCGCAGCTCGTGAGTGCACATGTTACTCTGGTGAATACGATGACAGATACACGCACGGATAGGGCGGGTGTCATCGAGCGGTTTGGCGTGCCGCCGGAGCGAATCATCGACTACCTCGCGCTGATGGGCGACAGCGTCGACAACATACCGGGTGTTCCCAAGGTCGGCCCCAAAACCGCCGCTCGGTGGTTGAACGATTTTGGCGATCTCGACAGCATCATGGCTCGAGCCGATGAAGTCGGTGGCAAGGTAGGCGAATCCCTGCGCGGCGCGCTGGCACAACTGCCATTGTCAAGGACGCTTGCCACGATTCGCTGTGATGTCGAGCTTCAAGTGGGCATTCACGATCTCGAACTGAGTGCAGCTGATTTCGAAACCCTGCGCGAGTGGTTTAAGCGCCTCGAGTTCCGCGCCTGGAGCGAGGAGTTGTCGACGCCCACGTCGGTCGTGACCGCTCGAACGACGGCTTCCGTATCAACGCTGCGCGATTACCGCACTGTCGATACGCCCGACGCGCTCGCGTCGATGCTTGAAGAATTGCGCCGCGCGCCCTTGTGCGCAGTGGATACCGAGACGACCAGTTTGCGTTACATGGAAGCGCGGCTCGTCGGCTTGTCGTTCAGCGTCGAACCGGGACGCGCTTGGTATGTACCCATCGGGCATCAGTATCTCGGCGTCGGCCCGCAGCTTCCCTTTGACGAGACGCTCGCCGAGCTTAAGCCCTTCCTTGAAGACGCAACGCCGCGCAAGGTGGGCCAGAACCTCAAGTACGACGTTAGTGTGCTCGCGGAGCATGGCATCGCCCTGAGGGGCATAGCCCATGACACCATGCTCGAGTCCTACGTGCTCGACAGCACCGCGGGTCGTCATAACCTGGATGACCTGGCAAAGCGCGTGCTAGGGACACACACGATCACCTTTGAAGAGGTCGCCGGAAAAGGCGCGCAGCAAATCGGTTTTGAAAGCGTTTCCATCGATCAGGCGACGACCTACGCGGCGGAAGACGCGGACATTGCTTTGCAGCTGCACGCAGCGCTCTGGTCAAAGCTTGGAGCCGACAACCGTCTGCGTAGCGTTTACACGGAGCTGGAACTACCGCTCATCAATGTGCTTTCTCGAATCGAGCGCACCGGCGCGCTGGTCGACGGGCCCGCGTTGAACGCTTTGAGCGCCGAGCTCGCCGTGCGCATTGCGGCTTTGCGTGAGCGCGCTTGTGAAGTCGCGGGCGAGGCGTTCAATCCCGATTCTCCAAAACAGCTGCAAGCGATCCTGTACGACAAACAGCAGCTGCCGGTGCTGAGCAAGACACCGAAGGGACAGCCCTCCACCGCCGAGGCGGCCCTCGAGATACTGGCAGAGGACTACGAGCTGCCGCGACTGATCCTCGAATATCGAGGGCTCGCGAAGCTGCGCTCAACCTATGCCGAGCGATTGCCTGCAGAAATCAACGCACGCACGGGGCGCATCCACACGTCGTACCACCAGGCGGTTACGGCGACCGGTCGGCTCTCGTCCTCCGATCCGAACCTGCAGAACATTCCCGTGCGAACGGCAGAAGGTCGGCGCATTCGGCAGGCTTTTATCGCGCCGCCCGGACGACGCATTCTCGCGGCTGACTATTCCCAAATCGAGCTGCGCATCATGGCGCATCTTTCCGCTGATGAAGGGTTACTGCAGGCCTTCGCTGCTGGGCAGGACATTCACCGTCGAACGGCGGCTGAAGTCTTCAATGAATCCCTCGACGCAGTCTCCGACGAGCAGCGGCGCAGCGCCAAGGCGATCAACTTCGGGCTCATCTACGGGATGTCGGCGTTCGGACTCGCGAAACAGCTTGGCGTGTCGCGAACCCTCGCGCAGGACTATATCAATCGCTACTTTGCCCGTTATCCGGGGGTTCGTGATTACATGGAGCGGACCCGGGTTCAGGCGCGGGAACAAGGCTATGTGGAGACTCTGTTTGGTCGTCGTCTACATGTGCCAGAGATTCTCGCGGGTAACCAGGCGCGGCGTCAGGCGGCGGAGCGAACAGCGATCAATGCCCCGATGCAGGGATCTGCCGCAGACATTATCAAGCGGGCAATGATCGATGTGGACCAATGGTTGCAAGCGAGCCGCATTGACGCGCTGATGATCATGCAGGTCCATGATGAGCTGGTGTTCGAGGTCGCCGAGAGCGCGCTCGGTACGGTCGCGGAGCAGGTGTCCGCGATCATGTCAGGCGCTGCCCAGCTTCAGGTGCCGTTGGTGGTGGATGTTGGCGTGGGCAGTAACTGGGACGAAGCGCACTGAGGCGCTGTTGAGAGTCGCTCACGGACCCAGTCGATGACCTCGTCAACGTGTAGTCCGCGTAATGCCGAGAACGTCATCACGGAGACCTCCGCGCCCGTGGCTCTGCTTCGCGTACGCGCGAGCACCTGCTGCGCGGCGCCGTAGCCGAGTTTGTCCGCTTTGTTGAGCAGCAAGAGCGCGGGCAGCCTGGAGACCTCGGTCCACTGGAGCAACTGCTGATCGAGCGGCTCGAGCGGATGACGGATATCCATCACCATAATGAGCCCCACCAGATTGGCCCGCTGTTCAAGATAGGTGTTGACGCTGTTTTGCCAAGCACGCTGGCTTTCCCGATCCGCCTTGGCGTAACCATAGCCGGGTAGATCAACCAGTCGGCCACCGCCACGAACGGCGAACAGATTGAGCAGTTGGGTACGACCGGGCGTGCGGCTCACCTTGGCTGTACTCCGGTTGCCCGTGAGTCGATTGAGCACACTCGACTTACCCGCGTTCGATCGACCGGCGATTGCGACCTCCGGCACCTCATCGCGCGGGCACTGGTCAATACCTGGCGCGCTCTTCAGGAATTCGGTCTCGATGCGAGCAGGTTCTTGGGCGGATCGCCCTTCGGTTTTTTTCATCAGTCGACTCTGATCTCGACCCCAGGGTCAAGGGCGGGCGTTAACGCGGGCGTGGCACTCAGTATATAATCCTGCACCCTCGAACGTAGCCTCCGAAAGGGATCGAAAGACATGCGTGTGCATTTTGCAGCAGCCTGGTGGGTCGCGTGTTTCGCTCTCGCGTCCGGCGCAAGCGCCGCAGTGACAGGGAATCCGGAAGCTGGCAAGGCGCAAGCCGCGGCCTGTGGTGCGTGTCATGGCCAAGATGGCGCAACCCCGCTGGATCCCACCTATCCTGTGCTTGCGGGACAGAATGAGCGGTATCTGAAGCATCAGCTAGAGATGATTCAGACGGACGCGCGACAAATTCCTCTGATGGCCGGACAGTTGAACGGAAAGACGGAGCAGGACTTGGCGGATCTTGCTGCCTACTACGCCTCTCTGCCGTCTAAGGTCGGTCAAGCGCAGGGCGACGATGACACGCTCGCGCGTGCGGAGCGGCTGTACCGCGGGGGCGATCTCCAGAAAGGCGTAGCCGCATGCATCGCCTGCCATGGTCCGAGTGGTCGTGGTAACGCACCCGCCGGCTTTCCAATGGTCAGCGGCCAGGCGGTCGGTTACACCAAGAAGCAGCTCACCGAATATCGTGAAGGCCGGCGCAATTCCGATGAGTCATACGGCGGTATGATGCGAGGCGTCGCGGCCCGACTCACCGACACCGAGATCGCCGCGCTCGCGGAGTATTTGCACGGCTTACACTGATTGCCGTGCGACGTCAGAGGTTGACGGCACGGGAGCGATCCCAGGGATAGTCAGTTAGCGCCTCGGGACGCTGGGTCACGGGGCAACGGGAGAACGGTCATGATCGGTGCGCGCTCTGGTTTCAAGTCCCGCATCGCTTGGTTTGCCGCCCTCGCGCTGATCGCTTCTGCGGCCTTTGCAGAGGACGCGAGCGCGCCCCAAGAAGGGGTTAATTACAAGCGGTTACCCGTGGCCATCGAAACGCGCGATCCCTCACGCATTGAGGTGGTCGAGGTGTTTTCGTATGCCTGTATCCATTGCAAGAATTTCGAGCCGCTGGTGACGGCTTGGCGTGCTGAAGCGCCGGCTCATGTTGATTTCCATCAGCTGCCCGCAGCCTTTGACCCGACTTGGGCACTTCTAGCGCAGGCGTTTTTCACAGCTGAGGCGCTAGGTGTGACCGAAAAGGTGCATGAACTCATCTTCGCGGGCATTCACGATGATCGTGTCAATCTGGCCGATCCGGTCGAGCTTGCGAAATTGTTCCAGGACGCAGCCGGCGTGTCGCCGGAGGAGTTCAACAAGGTATTCAACTCCTTTGGCATACGCAGCAAGGTTCAGCAGGCGGATGCTCGCACCCGGGCCTATCGGGTCACTGGTACCCCGACGCTGATCGTCGACGGCCAGTTTCTGGTGGACGCTCGCCTGGCCGGCAGCCCCAAAAAGATGCTCGAGGTCGTGAACTATCTGGTCGAGCAGCAGTGGGCGCAACGCGCCAAGTCACAGTAAACGACGTCCGTCCCCCGGCGGAAGTCAGCCCCGCGTCTCTGCGGCTGCTGTCTTACAACATCCAGGTTGCCGTTGGGGCAGACGCATACCGTCATTATGTCACCCGCGGCTGGAAGCATCTGCTTCCGCACGTGACAGCCCCGGAAATCCTGGACCGCATTGCCTCGGTGGTTGCCCCGTTCGATATCGTCGCCCTGCAGGAGGTCGATAGCGGCAGCCTGCGCAGTCGCTACGTCAATCAAGTGCGATATCTGGCGGAACAGGCGGGCTTTCCGCACTGGTATACGCAGCTGAACCGGGACCTTGGTCCCTTCGCCCAGCACGGCAACGGGCTTCTCTGCCGCTATGCACCCAGGGGGCTCGAGGATCACAAGCTGCCCGGCGTGATTCCGGGTCGCGGCGCCATTCTCATTCGGATGCCTTTCGGCAGCGATCAGCTCACGCTAGTGATGCTGCATTTGTCCCTCGGAGAGCGTTCGCGGCGGCGACAGCTCGAGTATGTTCGCGCGCTTATCCAGCATGAAGAACGGGTCGTAGTCATGGGCGACATGAACAGTCACTTGGGCGCGATTCTTGGGGATTCTCCCCTGTCCCGTGCTTATCTCAAGCCGGCGGGTGCAGTCACGCCCACCTATCCAGCGTGGCGGCCGACCCGTGCGCTTGACCACATTCTGGTGTCTGCGGATCTCGCGATTCGAGATTTCAGGGTGTTGGATTGCCGGTTCTCTGATCACCTGCCGATTGCCGTGACCGTGGATCATGCCCTCGCCGCGTGAGTCCCCGTGACGAGTAGCCCCGATACCACGCAACTGGCGCGGGTATCGGGGCGTTGACTCGGTAGATCAGCCCCCGGCAACCGTGGGGGTCGGCTGCGGGCGCGAGCAGGCTGTGCCGATCACTTCCGGATAGTTTTTGCGATATTCGGTCTGGCAGAGCGCGATTGATGCCTTTGCCTGCGAAATTACGTACGCCTGTACGGCACTCGACTGGGCTTCATTCAACACATGGTCGAAACGTGCCATGCCCTTGCCGACGAAGGCACCCTGGCGAACGATCGCGTCCCAGCTTGCATGAATGTCTGCGCTGCTGTAGCGAAGGTCGGGTGTGCCGCCGCCGCTGCTGATCGCGCCGGGACCGTGGCAGACCGAGCAATAGGTGTGGAATAGAAGCTCGCCCTCTGCCACCTGTTCCGGCGTCGCGGCAAGTACCGGCGGCTCGGGAATCTCCATGAACGCGACCGCGGGTTCCGGCAGCGTAGCCGTGCCTCCGAGTTTGAAGGTGAGCAGACGCCCTTCGGTCATCACGTTGTCGCGATGACGGGGCACGCCACTCGCGAGAGCGTAGGCGCCACCCCAGCCCGCGATCACACTGACGTATTGCTCGCCGTCGATGGCATAGGTGACGGGAGCTGCAATGATTCCCACCTGGGCGGGAAACTCCCAGACCAACTCACCTTTGTCCGCTGTGTAGGCGGCAAACTTGCCGTCGGCGCGACCCTGGAAGACGAGGTTGCCTCCAGTGGTGAGGACCCCGCCATTCCATGACATCGCGTGCTGGACCCTCCAGACCTCCTTTTGCGTGACCGGATCCCACGCGCTCAGGTGTCCTTTCACCGACTGCAGGTTGGTCACCATGTCGTCCGGGTTTTTCACTGGGATGGTCTGCTTCATGTCGGTGGCCGTATTCCACTCACCTGGATTGTGCTTGAACGCGTTGTCCTGACCGAAGGCGAAGGGAATATCGAGCGCCGGGATGTAAACGAGCCTTGCCTCTGGGTTGAACGCCATCGGGTGCCAGTTGTGGCCGCCATAGGGTGCTGGTTTGATCACCTGAACACGGTCGGCATAGCGGGCCTCCGGAGTCTCCACCGGGCGTCCTGTTTCTGGATCGACATGGGTAGCCCAGGTGACCGGAACATAGGCCTCAGCCGAGATGAACTCCCCGTTCGTGCGGTCCAGCACGTAGAAGAAGCCGTTCTTCGGCGCCTGCATGATCACCTTGCGCAAAGCGCCATCGATCTCGAGATCTGCCAGGATCATGTGCTGCACCGCGGTGTAATCCCAGGTGTCGCCCGGGGTGGTCTGGAAGTGCCAGACCAGTGCGCCGGTATCCGGATTAACTGCGACGATCGAGGACAGATAAAGGTTGTCACCGCCGCCAGGCGATCGCACCAGCCGGCTCCAGGGGGAGCCGTTGCCAACGCCGACGTAGAGCAGATTCAGCTCCGGGTCATACGCCATGGAGTCCCAGGTCGTGCCACCCCCGCCGACCTCCCACCATTTGCCGCCAATCCAGGTGTTGGCCGCCGTCTCGAGATGGGGTTGTGGCGGATTATCGGGTTTAGCCGGATCACCAGGCACGGTGTAGAAGCGCCACAGCATCTTGCCATCGTTCGCGTCGTAGGCTGAGAAATAGCCTCTGACGCCGAGTTCGGCGCCGCCGTTGCCGATCACCACCTTCCCCTTCACCACGCGAGGCGCGCCGGTGATCGTATAAGGTCGGTCCCTATCGGTGGTTTGGACGTCCCACAGCGGCTTGCCAGTCCCGGCATCGAGCGCGACGAGGCGGCCGTCGATCGTACCGACGAAGATCTTGCCCTCCCAGGCGGCCACGCCGCGGTTGACCACGTCGCAGCAGGCAAATTTGCCCCATTCCCGCGGTACCTGGGGGTCGTATTCCCACAGGAGCTCACCGGTGCGTGCGTCGTGGGCCCACACCACGGACCACGCGCCGCTGGTGAACATGACTCCGTCGACGACGATCGGTGTGGCTTCGAGCCCGCGCGTGGTGCCCGTGTCCCAGGCCCATGCCAGCCCGAGCTTGTCGATGGTCTCTGCGTTGATCGTGTCCAGCGGGCTGTAGCGCTGTTCGTCATAGGTGCGGCCGTGGGCGAGCCAGTTGCCGGGCTCGCTATCGGCTGCGCGGATCCGATCGCCGTTGATCGTCGCCGTAGACGCTGCGATAGCTGCCCCGCGATCCGCCGTTTGGTCGGGTTGTGCTGGTGCCTCCGGTGCGACCGCTGGCTCCTGCGAGCACGCGGTTGCCAGCACGAGTAAGGCAGCCGGCATCAGGTATCGAATCATGAGCTCCTCCCCGGTGAGCTGGTTTTGTGTGTTCGGCGCCGGGCACAGCCCGGGTCACGTCGGCATGTTAGCAGAAGCACACGGCTCGTCAGGGTGCCCGTGCGTCGGAGCGGGCCTGTGCTGGACCACCTTCTAGCCATCGCGTACTTTGGCGATCGAGGCAGGAGTTCAGAGTGATGCAGGACAATGTGGCGGCGGTCGACGATTGGCCGGTAGAGCAGCAGGAGTGGGTCGAGGCGCTAGACGACATCCTGCGCCAGCGCGGGGCGGATGCAGCCCGTGATCTTCTGACTCGGCTCGAACGGCACCTCAGCAGTCGCGGTTTAGTCATCACTGGCGCAGCGCTGAACACGCCGTATCGCAACACGATCGATCTGCGCGATCAGCCAGCCTATCCCGGAGACATCGAGCTCGAGACGCGCATCGGCAACATCATTCGCTGGAATGCGGTTGCCATGGTCCTCCAGGCCTACGACAGCGGCTCAGGCGTGGGCGGACATATTGCCACCTATCTCTCAGCCGCCACGATAATGGAGGTGGGGTTCAACCACATTTTTCGCGGCGCTGACACAACGGGCGAGAAGCTCTTCGGCGGCGATCAGGTGCACTTTCAGGCCCACACCGCGCCCGGCGTCTACGCCCGCGCCTATTTGGAAGGCCGCCTCACCGATACCCAGCTTGCCAACTTCCGTCGTGAGCTCGCGCCGGAAGGGGGACTGCCCTCTTATCCGCACCCACGTCGAATGCCCGGGTTCTGGCAGATGCCCTCAGCGAGCATGGGTCTTTCGACGCCGTCCGCTATCTATCAAGCGCGCTTTGCCAAATATTTGGAGAGCCGAGGTCTCAAGACCCGGGATGGCGCGAAGATCTGGACGTTTATTGGTGACGGTGAGTCCGACGAGCCAGAAGTGCTCGGTACGATCAACATCGCAAGCCGCGAGCGTCTGGATAACTTGGTTCTCTTGATTAACTGCAATCTGCAGCGTCTCGACGGTCCGGTGCGCGGCAATGGCAAGATCATTCAGGAGCTCGAGCGCGCCTTTCGTGGCGCGGATTGGCACGTGATTAAAGTTATCTGGGGCAGTGGCTGGGATCCGCTGCTCGATCGCGATGTGGACGGCATTCTGGAACGCCGCATGGAGCAGGCAGTGGATGGCGACTACCAGATGTACACGGTGTCGCCGGGCGACGTCGTGCGCGAACACTGGGTTGAGGATACGCCCGCCCTGCGCGAGCTCATGCAAAGTCTTTCCGATGAAGAGATCCGCTCGATCAAGCGCGGCGGTCATGATCACAAAAAGGTCTACGCGGCCCTGCATCATGCGGCACGGGTAGAAGGCAAGCCGTGCGTTATTCTGTTTAAGACGGTCAAAGGCGAAGGTCTCGGTCCAGGAACCGAGGGCAGTAATACCGTGCACCAAAAGAAGTATCTGAACGTCGAGGAGCGCCGGGATCTCGCGCGTCGGCTGGGCATTCCATTGACTGCTGAGGAGATCGATCGCGCCGCTTTTTATCGTCCGCCGGAAGAGAGCGAAGAGCTCTCATACTTACGCGCGCGGCGCGCCGAATTGGGAGGGTATTTGCCGCGCAGGGAAGTGCGTTGTCGACCCATTGATCCTCCGTCGCTCGCGTTGTTTAAGGAAATGCTGAACGGCTCGCCTCGGGAAGTATCGACGACGGCCCTAGTGGTGCGCATGCTATCCAGGCTTTTGCGTGACAAGGCCATCGGCCGCTATGTGGTACCGATTGTGCCGGACGAGGCCAGGACCTTTGGTATGGACGGCCTCTTCCCGCAGGCCGGCATCTACTCACCGGCTGGTCAGCGTTATCGGCCGGTGGACGCAGGCACGATAGCGCCCTATCGGGAGGCGGAAGACGGGCAAATCCTGCAGGAGGGCATCTGCGAGACCGGCGCCATGGCCTCGTTCATGGCGGCGGGTACGGCGTACGCCAATCACGGTTTGCCGATGATTCCCTTCTACATTTTTTACTCCATGTTTGGTCTGCAGCGTGTCGGTGACATGATCTGGGCGTGCGGCGACATGTTGTGCAAAGGATTCCTGTTAGGAGGCACCTCGGGGCGCACCACATTGAACGGTGAGGGTGTGCAGCATCAGGATGGGCATTCCCACCTGCTAGCCGCCACCGTGCCGAATCTCTGTAGTTTCGATCCGGCTTTCGGTTACGAGATTGCGCTTATCGTGCGCGACGGTATCCGACGCATGTACGCAGACCAGGAGGATGTCTTCTACTATCTGACCGTTACCAACCAGCCGTACGCGATGCCGGCCATGCCAGAGGGTGTCGAACCCGGCGTTTTGGCCGGTATGTACTGCTTTGAGCGAGAGCCAGATGCCCGCATTAATCTCTTTGGTAGCGGCGCGATCATGACCGAGGTTCTCGAAGCGGCGCGGCTGCTTCGTGCGCGCGGGCAAGCAGTCAATATCTTCAGCGTGACCAGCTACAACGAACTCGTGCGCGAAGCGCTTGCGGCTGAGCGGCGCTCTTTGCATGCGCAAGAACCGGTGAGCCAGCCCTACGTGCAACGACTGTTGTCATCCGAGCAGGGCGTCTTCGTCGCCGCGAGTGACTATATGAAAGCGCTGCCGCTGCAGATATCCCCTTGGGTTCCAGGTCCCTATGTTGTGCTGGGCACCGACGGCTTTGGTCTCTCCGAGGCGCGACCTGATTTGCGCGATCATTTTGAAGTCTCTGCGCCGTGGATCGCCCATGCGGCGCTCGTCGCCTTGGCTCGCACGTTGTCGGATAGCGCTGCCGTCGCCCTCCTTGATGCGTCGGGCTTTGCCGCGACCCACGGACTCGATCTCTCCAAGGCGGACCCGGCGGGATTTGGTCGCAGCTGACTGCGCGTGTTCGCTGCTTATTCCAATGCGCGCAGCGTGCGGCCATCGAGCTGACGAATAAAAGCGTTCCGCGCGGACACGGTACAGGTCGCAATGAGGTAAACACTGGCCGAGAGCACGACCGCGAGCGTGGCACCGAAGCGATCGGCGAGGGCGCCAAGCAGCAGCGCTCCCAGCGGCATCAAGCTGAAACTCATGCTGTGGATGCCCATCACGCGCCCGCGCAATCGATCTGGAACGCTTAATTGCAGCACGGTCATTGACGTGATGTTGAACCCGGAAGCGAGCGCGGCAGCGGTTAGCGTTGCTGCGAACGCCGCGGCGAAAGAGCCGGTAGCCGCCATCCCAGCGAACAGCATGATGCAGAGAGCTGACAGCGCGGCAGCCGTGAGCATCATCACGCCAAGTCGCTCGCGTCGCGTGACGCTGCCAAGCAGCAACGTGCCAATGACTGACCCGAGCCCTCCGGCGGAGAGCAGATAGCCGTATCCTGTTTCCCCGGCATCAAGCAATGTCGAGAAGATCGGCATGAGCTGCGTATAGGACTGACCAAAAAACATAGCCACGAACGTAAGCGACATCAGCGTGCGAAATAGCGGCTCCCGCACGATGTAGCTAATTCCCTCGCGCAGGTCGTGAAGGGCTGGGCCGGGGGTGGGTTCGGCTGGTTGGGCGGGCAGCGTAGTGGCGACCCAGAACATGGCAATGAATCCGAGACATCCGAGAGTGAACACCGCCGCGGTCTCTGTTGCCGCAATCAGCAATCCGCCAGCGGCTGGAATTGCAAGTCGCGACGTTTGCCAGACAAACGCGTTCAGGGCGACCGCGCTCATGACCGCCGAACGATCGATCAGGCGTGGGTAAAGGCTTACCCGCGCGGGCCAGTCGAGTCCCGTAATGAGGGAGAATAGCGTCGCGGTGGTCAGCACATGCCACACGGCGATCTGGTTGCTCCAATCAAGCCAAGCGAGGATGGCAAGCAGCACGGCGCTGGCGCTTGAGGTTAGCCGCAGGATCTGACGTCGGTCGACGCGATCCGCGATCACGCCACCGCCAAGCGTCATCAGGATGTTCGGGATGGATGCCGCGGCGCCCAGCACGCCAAGTAGCCAAGCAGAGTGGGTCATCTCGAAAATGAGCCAGCCCTGCCCGAGGTTGATGAGCTGGGTTCCGCCGACGGATGCGAAGGAGGCTAGCCAGAACCTTCGGTAGAGCGGGTAAGCCAGCGCCGGAAATCGCTCGAAGAACGAGAGTGGCATGGGCGCTCCGCTGCGGGTTCCTCAGTGTAATGCGGCTGCGGGTACACTGGTCCAGGTTGATTTGCACTAAATCGGAGAACT
Organism: Pseudomonadales bacterium; assembly: GCA_049454295.1. GTDB lineage: Bacteria > Pseudomonadota > Gammaproteobacteria > Pseudomonadales > Azotimanducaceae > UBA7803. Next base: position 10,591 of record JBMTYG010000028.1, on the reverse strand, counting down.
GCAATGCCTCTGCCGCAGCGATCGCGCTCCCGCGCAAGGTCCGTCTTTCGGATCTTTGCTCAAGCAATGCAGGGGTGTCTGCTCGCATTTCTGTGTGCAGGCAGTGTGTCTGCCTTAGCCTGTGCACCGACGGTGGTAATGCTTTCCTGGGATGGGTTACGTCACGACTACCTGCGTCTTCATCCGCAGGTTGCCTTGCCGGGACTCGCGCGCTTTGCTGCCGAGGGCGCCGTCGCAGAGCGCCTCGTGCCGGTCTTTCCCTCCAATACCTTCCCAGGCCATGTCTCGCTGGCAACGGGAACCTATCCCGATCGCCACGGCATCCTCGATAACGTCTTCCTGGATCGGACGCGCGGCTTGTATCGCTATAGCCCGGACGCCAATTGGCTCGATGCAGAGCCACTCTGGATCGCTGCGGAGCGCCAGGGTGTGCCGGCGGCCACCTATTTCTGGGTTGGATCGGAAACCGACTGGCGTGGTCGCGGCACGCGCTTCCGCGAGGCGCCGTTTGATGGGGATCGCCCTGAATCGGCTAAGGTCGACCAGATACTGGCCTGGCTGGCGCTGTCGGAATCGGAGCGACCCCGGCTCATCATGAGCTATTGGGCGGGCGCTGATGGGGCGGGCCATCGTTATGGACCTGATAGCGTCGAGGTGAGAGAGGCTCTTCAGGCGCAGGATCGTGAGTTGGCGAGATTGCTCGAGGCATTGGACGCACGACACGTTTGGGCGCACACGACGCTGCTCATCGTAAGTGATCACGGCATGATGGTTCGCGGCGACTCCCTTGAACTACGCGCGGCGCTCGAGGCGGCGGGCATCGAGGCCGAGGTGTTCGGCGCCACGACTGCGCACGTCTTTCTGCGCGACCTGGCTGACCTCGAACGGGCGAATACCGTAGCCCGCGCTCTGGAGCACGTGCGCGTCTACCCTCGTGAGCGCCTGCCGCCAGAGCTGCGACTCAACCATCCCACGCGCACGGGCGATCTGGTCGTGCTCGCCGATGCACCGTATACCCTGGATCGCCCATCGGGTATCGAGGGTCAGATGATGATGGCCGCTCAGGCGCTGGGTCGGAATTTCGGAATGCATGGGTATGACCCTTTGCTGCCTGAGATGGCGGGGGCGTTCCTTGCGCTAGGGCGCGGCGCAGCGGCTGGCGCTCGGTTGGGCGTTGTCAGACAGATCGATGTGGCTGCGACTGCCTCTGGATTGCTCGGGATCGAGCCTCCCCTGCAGTCCGAGGGGAAGCCCATCGCAGGGATATCGCTGGATCAGGGAGTGGCTGCGGGCGCTTGCAGTCGGTAACGCAGCACGCCGTCGCCGCGTCGAGTTTCGAGACCCAGCCAGCGCCGATCAGAGTCGCGGTACCAGAGCGTGATCGGGTCCATGCCCTCGGGGTCAAGCCGATAGTGCAGCGCCGGCTCCCCATCAAGGGAAGTGGCGCCAAGCTCCGTGAGTTGTACCGGCGTCAGTTGACCATTTTGGGCGTTGACGAGTGCGTCTCGCTGGAGCCTTTCGAGATCCCAGTAAGAAAACGTCGTGGCGCACTCGACAGGCAGGGTCGTCTCCGACGCTTCAGGCTTGCGCTTGCTCACGCGCAACTGGTCGCCGAAGGTCTCGATGGCGACGGCAAACGGTTTGCCATTGTCGTCTGTTTCGGATTCGAGCTCAGTCAGGCAACCGGAAGCCGATCGCTCGGTCGCGACGTGTCGGTATCGGAACACCGACATGAAAAGCACTTTGACTTCAAAGTCAGCTTCTGAGCGGACCTGCTCCTCTCCCCCTTCCTCAGTGACGGTGAAGCGGTGGGAACCGATCCGGCGGTCGTCGTAGGTGACGTCGAACAGATACTCTGTTCGCGCATACGTTTCTTGGCTCAGACAGGCGAGCACAAGTCCAGCCGCGGCGGAGTAGCGCAAGGCAGCAGTGGTAAATATCATCAATCTGATTGCTCCGGTGCCGCGAACAGGCCGCCGACGGCCCGCAGAGTGCTGCCGAGAACGGGAATGTGCTGGTAGAAACCGGCGCTGCTGTCCCAGAAATCCTGATGTAGCACCACGCGCCCGTCTGTATCGAAGCGCAGGTGTGAGATGCCGATGGTGTCGCTGCGCACCTCGCTGACGACGGGTTTGAAGGTCGCGCGCATACGCCAGAGCAAATATACGTCCGTGCCGTTCACCACACGCCCCAGTGGCTGAACCTCCAGTGTTCCAGTTCCGAGGTGCATGCGCGTGAGGTGCTTGATGACCTGCTCGTGATCCTCAGAGGTCATGAGCGTATCGCTGAAATAGAGCGACCGTGCATACACCCGGCGCGCTTCAGCCTCCGGGTCGCCGCCGCTGCTGGTAAAAAAAGCCAGGAATCGCTCGATCGGCGCCTCGTCGGCGAGCGCCACGCCAGGATAACGCGCCAGGGCGTCGATATAGCGCGGCGCGTAATCCGACGGGGTCTGGCTGCTGCAGCCGCCAGCAAGTACGAACAGAAGCAGCAAAGCCAGGGCAGGCGGTGTTAAAACGCGCTCGAGCAGCCGTTCGGGGTGCCCACGGCCGCGCTGTGCAGATTCAGCGCGAGGGCGAGTCAGGGCGTGATTTGTCATGCTCTGGAAGGTAGAGACCGTGTCGTGAACCCCTCGTGAACTGATCAGGCGGGCGCGAAACCGCGGAACGGCTGGTGGGGACTGAGAGGCCGCCGCGATTGCCTCCCGGCGGTGAGTTGTTGTGGCTGGCTTGTTGACGCCGGTTTCACGGCTACAATCGCACCCTGTCGTGTCGGTTAACGGTAGTACGACAAGCATGGAAGAGACAGCAGTACTTGTCTCGGCGCGGATTCAGCAGAATTCTCGGCGGTTGCAGGAAACAGATGTTGCGGCGCAGGACCGGTGCGGGACGTGCGCGTAGCGATTGTTGGCGGTGGTGTGTCCGGGTTGGCGGCGGCAGATCGGCTGCAGCGTCATTCAGAGGTCACATTGTTCGAAGCCCAGCGCCGCCTGGGCGGACACTCGGATTCGCATGCGATCTTCGTCGATGGGCAAACGCATACGGTCGATTCTGGGTTCATCATGTGGGAGCCCCAGCGCGCGCAAGGTTTTCACGCCTGGTTAAATGAGCTGGGGGTGCGTACGGTGCCGGCGGAGGTCGGCCTGGGGGTGCGCGATGAGGTTTCCGGCATCGAGTTTGGCACTCAGTCGCTCGCCTCACTCTTCTGTCAGCGTCGTAATGTGGTTTCGCCCAGATTTCTTGCGCTGCTCGGCGAAGTGCGGAGATTGCATCAAGCGGCGCGCACCATGGCTGCCTCTGCCCAGAGCACGCTGCAGGAGTTTCTAGAGCAGCAGGGTTTTTCCGATCAGCTCTTCAAGCTGGTGTTACTGCCACTCTGCCGCGCGCTCTGGTCCCTGGACGCACCTGCGGCGCGCGCGCTCCCGGCTCGCTATGCGCTCGGACAACTTGCCGGATATCGTGTTCTGCCGTTCGACCGTCCGCCGGTGTGGCAGGTGTTCCGCCGCGGCGCGGGCAGCTATGTCGATGCCGTCGTGGCGCGTTTCGGAGGAGGAATTCGCCGCGGTGAGGCGGTGTTGGGTCTGTCCCGCGCGGGAGGGCAGGTGGTTATCACGACGGCATCCGGGCGACAGATGTTCGACGCGGTGGTGCTCGCGTGCAACAGTCACGACGCACTCTCGCTGCTCGAAGATCCGAGCGCGGCAGAGCGCGACATTCTAGGCTCGATGCGATTTGCGCGGAGCGAGCGCGTGGTCCATTCCGATGTGCGTGTCATGCCGCGTGATCCGCGCGCTTGGTCAGCGTGGAATGCGCGCATCGATGCGGGAGACGGCTGCGAATTTACCTTCTGGATGAATCGCATCCTCGGATTGCGCGCAAAGACGCCGCTATTTGTGACGGTTGATCCGGAGCAGTCGATTGATCGCGTGTGGGCTCGGCTCTCTTATGCAACGCCGGTGCTCGATGCCCGCGCTCGACTAGCGCAGGAGCGCAAGCATGAGATCAGCGGCATTCGCAACACCTGGTATTGTGGGGCTTGGTGGGGTGATGGGTTGCAGGAAGACGGGTTTCTGAGCGGCATCGAAACCGCCGCGGCGATTGCCGACTATGCGGAAATGCGACGTAGCGGTGGCGCACGCCAGGAGCGGAGCGCGACCGGATGAACTCGCTGCCGCAGGGCGTACACTGCTACGGTTCATGCGGTAGCAGCCTAAGCGCTGACAGCCGTTCGTCGCGACTGACTTGAGAGCATGATGAATCCTGCCATCCTCGCGAACGGGGTCTTGTTCCAGTTGGCATGGTTCGGCTCCGTGCTGGGTGGAGCAAATCGTTCGAATCTCTGGGGTCTGCCCGCGCTCGCGCTGCTCGCTGCTCAGTCCCTGCGCGGCGCGCACGCGCGCAAAGACGCAGCCTGGGTAGGCGCGGCGTTAGTGACGGGCTTTCTGCTGGATACGCTTTGGATACACCTTGGCGTGCTGGATTACGCGGGTGCGTCGCTAGCGCCCTTCTGGATCCTTACGCTCTGGTGCGCGTTAGGATTGACAATGAATCACAGCATGATCGCTTTTGCGCAACGGCCCCTCCTCGGCGGACTTCTGGCCGGGGTGTCAGCCCCCTTCAGCTACCTGGGCGGAGAGCGGCTCGGCGCGGTGGTGGTGGCGGATCCTTTCCAACTCGCCTGGGTAAGCCTGACTTGGGGCGCCCTGTTCTGGCTGGCGTTTTGCCTGGTGCGCCGGTCCCGGGGGCTTAATCAGGCGCCCGCGGGGGTGCCGACTCCGTCGTGAAACGCCCTGGCATTCGCGCCAAGCTCATTCGGGTGTTCACCCTGCAGGTGGGCATTATCAGTGTTGCTACGCTCGCGGGCATTTATATCGCCAACACGCTCATCGTTGACCTGGTGCTGCGGGAGGGATTGCGCAACGAAGCGGCTTACTTCTGGGATCGATTCGATCGTGACCCCTCTGCCAGCCTTCCTGACACCTCAAACATGCGCAGCTACATGGCCGTCGACGGGGATCTCAACGATGTGCCTGAGGCCTTCTGGGACTTGCCCTCGGACGGTGTTGTTCGGACCGTGGATGAAGAGCGGCAACTGGTGCATGTGTCCGAACAGGCGGGTCATCGACTGTATCTGGTCTGGGCCAAGGCTCAGATATACGACATCGCGTTTTTTTTCGGCATCGTTCCGCTAGCGATCGTTCTGCTCATCATTTATGGGCTCGCCTTTCTCGCCTACCGTCTCTCTCAACGAGCAATTTCGCCTATCGTGCAGTTGGCGCAGCAGCTCGAAGAGTATGACTTTGACCGTGATCGCGGGTTCGCGCTCGATTTCGAGCCGCTGCGTGACGCGGCTGATGCAGAGGTCCTCGCGATGATCGAGGCATTGGATTCCTTTTCCGATCGGCTGCATGCGTTTGTCGAACGTGAGCGAGTGTTCACTCGCGACGCGGGTCATGAGCTTCGTACGCCGGTGGCCGTTCTCAAGGGCAGCCTGGATTTGCTTGAGGATCGCGCCGACCGCGCGCTGCCAGAGCGCAACGCGCTGCGCCGCATGCGTCAAACCGTCGATGACATGGAGGCGCTGCTCGAGACGTTGCTTATGCTCGCCCGCGAAAGCGAGATCGAGCCCCCCCGCGAAGCGGTGCTTGTGAATGACCTGGTGGCACGCCAGGTGGAGCTCCTGCAAGCCGTGGCTGCTCGGGGTGGAAATCAGCTGAGCCTCCACGAAGAAGGCGAGCTCAAAGTGCGCGCGCCACCCAAGGTCATTGAGATCGTGATCGGTAACCTGCTACGCAATGCGGCGAACTACACCCGTGACGGCCGTATCGAAGCGACCGTTACGCGCCACGGTGTTCGGGTAACGGATACCGGGATCGGCATGTCGAGCGATGAACTGGAGAAGGCGTTCGAGCCGTTCTACCGCGTGGACCAGAGTCGTGGATTGACCAAAGGACATGGACTTGGGCTATCTATCGTCAAACGGCTGGTCCGTCAGTTCGGCTGGTCGATCTCGGCGCATAGCCGGCCGGGGGAGGGTACGACGATGGAGATCCGTTTCTGAAACCCTAGCGCGCCCGCTTGAACGCCTCGAGCGCACGGGTACGCGCAAACCCGTGATCAACGATTGGCATGGGATAGCCTGGCACGCCATGCAGCCATGGACTCCGGGTTGCGGCGCCGGTGGTGTGCGCGAGCTCTGCGACCTGCGCGCGGACAAAGTCGCCTTCAGGGTCGAAGCGCTCCGCTTGGGTGATTGGATTGAAAATTCGGAAGTAGGGCGCCGCGTCGGTGCCGGTCGAGGCGCTCCACTGCCACCCGCCGTTGTTGGCGGCGAAATCCGCATCGACGAGATGTGACATGAAGTGGCGCTCGCCGAGACGCCAGTCGATCAACAGATGCTTGGTCAGAAACATGGCTGTGAGCATTCGCAGCCGGTTATGCATCCACCCCGTACTGGCGAGCTGCCGCATTGCCGCGTCGACGAGCGGATAGCCGGTCATGCCTTGTTGCCACGCGGCGAAATCAGCAGGGTCATTGCGCCAGGCAACGCGATCAGCGTCGGGGCGAAACGCTTCACCCCGGCTGACGTGGGGGAAATGGGCGATCACGTGACGGTAGAAGTCCCGCCAGACGAGCTCACTGATCCAGGTTTCGACACCCGGATTTCCGCCTGACAAGCGCCCTGCGTTCGCTTGCAGCGCCGCGTGCAAACATTGCCGCGGTGACAGCACGCCGAGCGCCAGGTAGGGCGATAGACGGCTGGTGCCCGTGAGGGCGGGAATATCCCGGTCGTGGTCGTAGCGTTGGATCGCCTGATCGGCGAAGGCTCTCAGCCTTTCCGCCGCGTGGCCTGCCCCTGCCGGCCACTGCCTGGAGATCGAGGTGGCGGACAGCCCCGTGAGGAGCGACGGGTCGATGTCGTTGTTAACGGGCGGACCCTGGGGATCAGGAGCGGGGGTTGGCTGGACCGCGTTCCGATCGAGATGGGCTGTCCATCGCCGTCGGAACGGCGTGAACACCGTATAAGGCTCGCCCGTTCCTGTCATGACTTGGCCCGGACCCAGAATCGTGGCGCCTGGGTAGAGATGAAACGAGAGGCCATCCTCGCGCAGCGCGTTCGCGACCCGTGAATCGCGCACGCGTTCGTTCAAGGGGTACTCTTCGTTTGCGGCGACCGAGTCGGCCTGATGGACACGCGCGAGCGCGCGTAACGCTCCGGGCGCGTCGCGGAAACGCGGTGCGGAAACGACCTCGAGTGGAATACCAAGCGTCCCTAGCTCGCTGGCAAGGGCGCGGAGGTTGCTGCCGAGAAAGCCTGCATGATGCGGCCCGAGATCGTGGGATTTCCACTGCGAAGTTGCGACGAGGAATACGGCAACCACCCGGCCCTGGCGGGCCGAGGCATGCAGTGCGGGATGGTCGAGAACGCGCAGGTCTTCCCGGAACCAGACCAGTGTGGTCATGGCCCGTTCAGTCTTCGTCGCCGCTGCGCACCCGATAGCCGCGACCGGCAAGGGTCTCGATCACCGGAGTATCAAACGGGCGATCGATCGCCCGCCTGAGGTTATACAGGTGGCTGCGCAAGGTGTCGCTGTCCGGGAGGTCATCGCCCCAGAGCTCGCGTTCGATGGTTTCGCGTGGCACGACTTTAGGCGCCTCTCGCATCAGGATGCGCAGAATGTCGAACAGCGTCTTCGACAGCTTGATTTCGACCCCGCCGCGATGAACTTCCATCGTTTCCAGATTGAGCGTCAAATCACCAACGCGATAGAGCGATGTCATGCCCCTGCCGCGGCGGAGTAGTGCTTCAATTCGGGCCACGAGCTCAGGCAGCGCGAAGGGCTTGACCAAGTAGTCGTCAGCGCCGACCTCGAAGCCCTTCAATTTGTCGTCTAGCTGGTCCCGTGCCGTCAGCATCAGGATGGGGGTGGTGTTCTGGGCTTCCTGCCGCAACCGGCGGCACACCTCGATACCATTGAGTCGCGGCAGCATGACGTCCAGAACAATGGCGTCGAAGTGCTCGGTGGTTGCGAGCTGCATTGCGAGAACGCCGTCGGCGGCAAAATCAACCTGATAGCCTTTGGCTTCGAGATAGTCACCCACGGTTTCGGCGAGTGCGGGGTGGTCCTCGACGATGAGGATGCTGGCGTGTTCGTTCGTGGTCATGTTGGAGTGGGCTCTCCGGACGGCACCAACCGAGGCTGGACGGAGTGCCCATATCGGCAGGGCAAGCCCGCATTGTGGGGGTCAGGTGATGAATTCCCTGTGAAAACCCCCTCGACCTCTGTCGGTGAGAGGCTGAAGGCCCCCAGTCCCGGCCGCAATAACAGTTCATGCAGGAACCAGGGGGTGAAATCGTCGGGTGCTTGCTGAATCCAGGCTTTCAGCGTTGCCGCGTCGATCTTGATGATTTCGGCAACTTCGACGTTGTCCGGCAAAGGTGTGCCGGACCATGCCGCACGGAACGCCTGCTGCAACTCGTGGTCTTGAATGCCGCTATCGGCATCCTCGAAAGAGTAGAGCCTGGTTTCACCGAGCGCGGTCAGGGTGACGGTTGGCACGCCAAGTTCCTCCGCCAGGCCTCGCAGAGCGCCGCGAGCGAAAGATTCACCGGCGCGCAAGTGCTCGCCGACGCTCAAGTCCCAACGGCTCGGGAACAGATCTTTGTTCTTCGCGCGGCGTTGTAGCCAAAGGCGATCTTCCAGATCGAACAGGAAGACGTGCACGGAGCGGTGCCAGTGCCCCGACCGGTGTACCTCGGCGCGGGGCATGATGCCGCGGTAGCGACCGTCAGCACTCAGGATTTCAAACAATTCACCAGCCATGCGGAGGCTTCCGCTCAGGGTCTTGCGCCGTATCATGCACCAGTTCGAAGCCGTTGGCGGCTGGGTGAGTCCGTGGCGAAAAAACCCAGCGAAATTCAGGGAGTAACGAGGCGATGGGTCGAGGGTCAGAGGCAGGCAGCGCTCGGCGCGGCACCCTGATTTGGGATGCTGCGCTCCGGCTATGGCATTGGTCTTTTGCGAGTGCCGTTGCAGGAGCGCTTGTGACTGGGCTGCTCAGGGACGTTACCCTGATGACGTGGCACCAGCGTTTCGGCTGGGTCGTGCTTGGGCTGCTCATCTGGCGCATTGGATGGGGGATCTGGGGGTCGGCTCCGGCGCGGTTTGATAGCTTCAAGGCGACTTTGAGCGCTCGAGCGACCGGCGGGCGCTTCGACCGCGGGCCACAAGAGGATGGGGTAGCGCGCGCCAGAGTTGCCCAGAGCTCGGTTCGAACCGTGCCGGGTGCGCTGCTTGGCCTTGCACTGCCGTTCTTCGTTCTGCTGCAAGCGTCAGCGGGTCTGTGCACGTCGGATTTCATCTTCAACGAGGGGCCGCTTGTGCGTCACGCCTCGGATACCGTGGTTGATGTGTCGTCTGCGCTCCACCACCGACTCTATTGGATCGTCATTTTTTGCATATCGCTTCATCTGAGTGCCCACCTGGTCTATGCGGTTCGCGGCGACCCTGTGGTGCTGGGTATGATCACTGGTCGCAAACAGATCTCGGTGGTACCGGCAGAGCCTCGCTATGGGCGTGCTGTTTTGTCGGCGATTGCAGCCGCAGCGCTGTTGGCTGCGGTCATGTGGGTGCTCTGATGCGCTAACCGCCCGAGGGCCGACCCTCCAGAGCGGACAGGCGGCATCACTTCTGCCGATATTCGTCGTGGCAGCCCTTGCAGCTTTGACCGAGGGCTTGGAACGCGGGCAGTATTTCGCCACCGCCGGCTGTTGCCGTCTTGAGCGCCTTCGCGGCTTCTTCAAAACGACCCAGACGTTCGCTGAAATCTTCCGCGTTGGTCCAGATGCCCGGCAGCGCGTCGCCGCCCTCGGATCCGGCGGGGAACAGCGTCTTCGCCATCACGGCGAGATCCGCCATCGCATCTGCGTGAATCGCCAGGTGCGTCGCGTGAGGCACTTTCTGTTGCACGATGTCCGCCATTGCCGACATATGGCCCCCGATCGCCTTGTACACGTTCTGCCGATAGTCGACCTCGCCCTCCGCGGCGATGGCGGTAGAGGTCAACAAGATGAGTCCGAGCAGCAGTCCACGGTTCATGACGTGCGTCCTTAGGGTGAGTGACCGGTGACACGGTAGGTGAACGCGAAAGGGACGGCAATCAGCTTTATGCGTTCGAAAGCGAACGCTTGATCGCGCGCGGTAGACGATTCCGATCCTTGTTTGTTATGTTATAACAACAAAATGCGGGATTCAGCGATGCTGCGCCGTTTCGGTTCGGTCTGTGGACTTTTGGGCAGTCTTTCTGCAGCGTCGGCGTTTGCCTCGTCGGCTGGGGATCGCCCACTACTCGAGGAGCTCGTTGTGCGCGCGCATCCCCTCCCGACTGAGCAACTCGCGCAGTCCTACCGTGTGGTCGAGGGCGATGAGCTCTTGCGCCGGATGGACAGCACGCTGGGCGCGGTAGTCGGTCAAATGCCGGGTGTGACGACCACGTTCTTCGGGCAGGCGGTGGGACGTCCGGTCATCCATGGTCTGGGCGGGATTCGGGTTCGGGTGATGGAGGATCACATCGCGTCGCTGGATGCGTCG
>JBMTYG010000027.1:0-29198 GCA_049454295.1 Pseudomonadales bacterium | reverse complement strand
TATGGTCTCGCGACAGGTGGTGCCGACTGGCGCACGCTCAAGGTGCGCGATCTCACCACCGGACAGGATTTGCCTGACGCCGTGGAGTGGGTGCGTTTCTCGGGACTGGCGTGGACGCTGGACGGCAAGGGGTTCTTTTATTCCCGCTATCCTGAACCACCCAAAAACAAGGCGTTGGAAGCGGTCCTGCAAAACCATGCCGTGTGGTACCACAGGATCGGCACACCGCAGTCTCAGGATATCCTTATTTATGCCCGTCCAGATTTGCCTGGCTGGGTGATTGGCGCCGACGTCACCGAGGACGGTCGCTATCTTCTGGTCACGCTGGCGGAAGGCGCTGGAAACCGGAATCGTCTTTACTTCGCCGACCTCGGTGATCCCTTGAAGCCTGCTCTGGAGGCGCCCGTTCGACCGCTGGTCGAAAGCGACGATGCTGAGTACATGCCGATCGGCAACGTCGACAGCACCCTGTTCCTGCGTACTGACAAGGGCGCGCCCAATCGAAAGGTAGTCGCTATCGATCTCGATGACCCCGCGGCTGTCACAATGCGGACGATCATTGGCGAGCGCGCGACGGCAATGGAAAGCGTGGCGCTGATTGGTGGGCAGCTCATCGCCCAGTATCTGGTAGATGTGCAAAGCGAGCTTCATCGTTACGCCCTAGATGGCACATTGCAAGGCTCCATTGAGCTCCCAGGCACAGGCACCGTGTCGGGTCTATCGGGGCGGACTGATCACGCTGATATCTGGTTCGTCTTCAATGCGCCGCTGAGTCCAGCGACCGTGTACCGCCATGATCCAGCGAGTGGGGTTAGCACGCCCTTCGATGCGCCTGCGGTCGCATTCGATGCCGCCCGTTACCAGACCACTGCACACTTTGCGCGGTCGAAGGATGGAACGCGGGTTCCGTACTTTCTGACTGCGCGCAAGGATCTGGTGCGCGATGCTTCGCACTCGACGCTGCTCTATGGCTACGGCGGCTTTTCCGTCAGCACCCTGCCGACCTGGCGCACCGATGTGCTCGCCTGGCTTGAGCTCGGTGGCACATGGGTGACAGCCAGTCTGCGTGGCGGAGCCGAGTATGGTGAAGCCTGGCACGAGGCCGGCATGCTCGAGCGCAAGCAGAATGTGTTCGACGATTTCATCGCGGTTGCCGAGGATCTTGTCGAGACCCGTGTTACGCGCCCGGAACATCTTGCGATCATGGGAGGTTCTAACGGCGGGTTGCTGGTCGCAGCGGTGATGAACCAGCGCCCGGAACTGTTTGCCGCGGCCCTGCCTGCGGTTGGCGTGCTGGACATGCTGCGGTTCGACCAGTTTACCGGCGGGCGGCTTTGGGTCAGCGAATATGGAACTGCGACTCGTCCCGATCAGTTCGCCTTTCTGCGCGCCTATTCTCCGCTGCATAACCTGCGTTCGGACGTGTGTTATCCGGCAACGCTCGTCACCACGGCCGACCATGATGATCGCGTGGTTCCGAGCCATTCCTTCAAGTACACGGCGGCGTTGCAGGCAGTCCAGGATTGCGCGCGGCCAGTGCTCATTCGTGTGGAGACTTCGGGATCGCACGGCTATCGACCCACCGACCGGCTCATTGCTGAGCGCGCCGATCAACTTGCGTTCGCGGCTGCGGCAACCGGCCTGCACAAGCCGGATCAGGCGCGCCGCTGAGATGAGCGACATGCTGCAGGTTGCCATGGTGATCGATCCCTGGGCGCACCCGTACAACGGCACGGTGCACTCCGCGCGCCGGTTTGTGAACGCGCTCGAGCCCGATGGTTTCCGCTTCCGGATCCTCGCTATTGAAGACGCGTTCGTGGATTCGAAGATTGCCGGACAGGGTTTCCCAAAACTATCGGTGCCAGGATTCAACGCCATTATTGACAGCATGCGTGCTCCGCTCGCGCGGCCCGTGGCGCGGCTTGTGGACGCAGCGCTTGAAGGCGTGGATATCCTGCACGTGCAGTATCCGTTCTTCCTCGGATTCGCTGCCATTTCGGCGGCGCGACGTCGCGGCATACCAGTCATCTGCTCGTTTCATGTGCAGCCAGAGAACATCCTCGACAATCTGGGTTTGCCGCGCAGGCTGTTCCGCCCTGCGCTGTACGCGCTCTTCAGAGAAACGTTTTTCAATCGTGCAGACCTGGTCATTGCGCCGTCGCCGATGGGTGCGGAACTCTTGCGAGAACACGGAGTCACTCGTCCAATCGAGGTGCTTTCGAATGGCACCCCTGATCGATTCTTTCGGGCGCACGCCCCGCAAGCAGACGCGGAGCAACGCTGTCGTATCGTGGCCGTGGGCCGGCTTGCGCGCGAGAAGCGGCATGATGTGTTGCTTCGAGCGGTCGCATCCAGTGCCCACCGCGGGCGCATCGATCTTTTGATTGGCGGCGTTGGACCGGAGGAGGACGCTCTGCGCAAGCTGGCCAGAGCCCTTGGGGTTGACGCGCGCTTCGCTTGGCTCGATGAGCAAGCTTTGCTCGAGGCCTATGGCAGCGCCGATCTCATCGTTCACGCTGCCACGGCAGAGCTCGAGGGCATGTCGGTGCTTGAGGCGATGGCCGCAGGGAATGCCGTGCTCGTCTCGAGCTCAGAGGAAAGCGCGTGCGCCCGACTCATTGAAGACCCGGCGTGCCGTTTTCGCCCGGGCGACGTCGCTGAGCTACGGCAGCGCATGGACCTCTGGCTTAATGATCCAGTGGCTCGTGCGCGCCAGGGTGCTGCGAATCGTATCCGGGCGGAAGGCTTTTCTCATGAGCGTTCCAGTCGCGCTCTGGCGTCAATCTATCGTTCGTTGGTGTCTTCGACCGTGGAGGCACGGAATGACGGAAGGTAACGCGAGCCGGTTTGAGAATGGGTTGATTCGCACCTGGGCGGTGCAGCTTGTAGCAGGGTCGGCGGAGCGTGCACCGCTCGCCGTCAGCATTATCCTGCTCATCACACTCGTTGCATCCTTTGTTGTCTGGCGGTTTGCGTCCGTGGACTCGGACCTGGGTAAACTGATCAAGCCCTCGGGGGATGTCGCGTGGTATCAAGACAACGAGGTCTATAAGGCAGCTTTTCCGACGTCGCAACAGACTGCGGTCGTCGTTGTCTCCGGCGCTGACCCGCGCGCAGTTGATCGCGGCGCCAAGGATCTGGTGGCTGGGTTGCGTGCGACAAGCGCTTTCGAGTTCGTGTTTGCGCCTGCGCTATCCCGGTTTCAGCAAGCCCATCGGGCGTATTACCTCACTGCGGACCACCTGGCGGGGTGGGCGCGCGGCGTGGCCCACGACGCTGCCACTCTTGCAGCGCTCGGCGGACGGGTGGATGTCGCCACGTTGACCTTAGCCTGGGCGGAACATCAGCGCTCGGCTGCTGAGATCCCGCTGCCGACCCTGCTCGCCGAATTGCCTGAGGGGCTTGCGCGTTGGAACCGCGGAGACGCGCAACAGCCGTTGATTCCGATTTACCGGCATCTTGAGCCACAGGGCGCAGGCCCCCACTACCAGCTGATTGTGCTCAAAGGTCCGCAGAACCATGCCGATCGGCAACCCAATGCTGCGCTGGTCGCCCGCATTCGGAACGTCCTGGATGATGTCGAATTGCCTGCCGGAGTCTCAGCGCGGCTGACCGGCGAAGTCGCGCTGGCGCACGAAGAAATGACCGAGGCGCTTGAGGGTATCGGGCTTGCGGGATCGCTGTCGTTGCTGATGCTCGCGTTGATCTTGGGAATCGGCATTCGCAACGCGCGTGTGATTTTAACCATCTTCGCACTGCTGGCTGTGGGCACCGTCTGGACGCTGGCGTGGGCGGTACTTTCCGTCGGCAGCATGAATACTCTGGCGTTAATTTTTGTTGTGATGTTCTTCGGCCTCGGCGTCGACTTTGCGGTACACCTCGCGCTCGCTTACCGGGAGTCGTCGCCCTCCGGCAGACCTGGAGCCGGTGTCAGTCAGGTCGCGCCATCGCTGATGCTCTGCATGTTGACCACGTCCATTGGCTTCCTCGCCTTTGCGCCTACGGATTACCGCGGCCTGGCTGAGCTTGGCATCATCTGTGCGGGCGCCATGGTGGTGGCCACGGTGCTGGCTTTTACCCTGGTCCCAGCCCTGTTTGCGCTGCTGCACATTCCGCCCGCTCCTCTACTGACAGGGTTCGATCGGTCGAAGCGAGACAAGCCCGTCCCGGATGCGCCGGCGCGCCGTCGGCGCGCTAATCGCGTGCTGCTTTTCACCGGGTTCGCGGCGGTGATCGCCGCATTCTTCGCCCGTGATCTGGATTTTGACTACAGCGTGCTCGCCATGCGTGATGCCAGCACCGAGGGCATGCAAACGCTGCTCGAGCTGCAGGAAAATGGAGTATCAACGGACTACAGCATCGTGGTGCTGGCTGACGACGGTGTTGCGGCCAAGGCGCTCAAAGACCAACTCGTGGCGCTGCCCGAGGTTGGCGTTGTGACAATTCCCGCGGATCTGCTGCCGGAGGATGCGGAAGGCACGCGCGCGGTGCTCGATCAATTGACGGCGCCTGTAGACAGCATTCCTGCGCTCGCGGGCGCTTCCTCCGCTGAACGCATCGATGCGGCGCTCGCGGCGCTCGGGCAGCTGGGTGCGGGGCAGCGTGATGCTTCGATAACTCCCGAGGCAAGCACCGTTCAGACCACGGCCCGGGTGCTCGCACAAATTCTTGGTGAGCTGGCCGAGCATCCGGATCGGTTGAGCGAGCTCGACCGGCAAGTGGCGGCTGATGCCGCGAGCGACATAGCCACACTGCGCCGGATCGTCGCGGCGCAACCATTCGGATTTCAGGACCTGCCGATAGATCTTCGTAGTCGTCTGGTCACGTCCGATGGTCGACACCTTGTCACGGTTCTCCCTGCGGCGCCGATCACGACGCGCGCGGCGACGGAGGACTTTATTGACGCAGTGGCAGTACTCGCGCCTAACATCGCGGGTCGCGCGGTCGTGGAGTGGGGCGTTGGCGAGGTGGTCGTCGACTCGTTCCTGCAGGCAGTGGCGCTGGCTTTGGTAGCAATATTGGCATTGCTCACGATCTACTATCGAGGGGTCTTGTTACCGATTCTGGTTCTGCTGCCGCTCGTGCTGTCGACACTGTTTACGTTTGCGTTCATGGTGGTCGGCGGGCTTTCGCTCAACATGGCAAACATACTGGTCGTGCCGCTTATTTTCGGATTGGGTGTCGACAGCGGCATTCATGTCGTCGATCGCTTCCGCCACGAAAACGATACTGAGGGGCTTTTTCGCTCGAGCACTGCGCGCGCCGTGATCATCAGCGGACTAACGACGATTGGGACGTTCTGTTCGCTGATGCTGAGTCCGCACAAGGGGGCTGCGTCCATAGGTTTGTTGCTCACAGTCAGCATCACCCTGATGCTGGTGATCACACTCAAGGTTCTCCCCGCGCTGCTAGAGCGCGTCTCGCTGCGGTGAACGAGCGCATGCGACGTCTGCTAGGCGATTATCCGGTTGACCCGTTATTCGAAAACTATCTTCGCGATCAGCCTGTTGTCTCGTATGTCGAGCCGACCGATCCACCGCTCAAGCGCTTCGTCGCACGCCAGCTTGAGAAGCTTTGTGGGCGCGAGATGCTCGAAGCGCTGTATCGCGAGATCAAAGCCGAAGGTGCACCCGCTCAGGCCTTTTTCGGGGCAGCATTGGCTCGTGCGGGCATTGAGCTCGAGATCAGGGGAACCCAGCCAGAGGACTTGGGCATCGATACCCCTCTCGTCTTCATAGCCAATCATCCTTATGGCATTGTGGATGGACTAGCACTGTGTGAACTCGGGCGCCGTGTGCGCGGTGAGTTCCGCATCATGCTCAACGCACTTCTGTATCAGGATCGCGAGCTTGCGCCGCTTTTGCTGCCGGTAGATTTTGCCCCGACCGCCCAGGCCAAGCGCGCGAATATCCGCTCAAAGCAGTTAGCGGAAGAGGCGCTTGCCGCTGGTATCCCTTTGTTGATCTTTCCCGCCGGCGGGGTGTCGACGCGCTCACGCTTTGGCTTCGGGCCCCTCGCCGACCTGCCGTGGACTACCTTTGCTGCCAAGCTCATTCTGCGCACCCGGGCCACGGTGGTTCCCTGTTTCTTTCACGGCGAAAACGATCGCCTGTTTCATATCGCAAGCCATATTGCCGCGCCATTGCGACTGGCGATGTTGTTGCGCGCGGTGCAGGGCCATCAGCAGCGACCGCTACGGGTCACTATCGGCGAGCCCATCCGGTTCGAGTCGTTACCGCTGGAGGGTGGAAGAGCGGGACTCACAGCTTACCTGCACGCGTGCACGTGGGCGCTGGGTGGATCCAGTGCGAACTGAGTGAGTCAATACCGCTGCACACAGAAAACGAAACTTTCGCAAACATTTCTCCCTAGAGCGATGGTTGTCATGCGCGGTTTGCGACGGTACCGTTGCTCCCCGCCCTTCCGGTCAGCAGTCGAGAGCCGTCCGGCGGCCCTTGGCAACGCACCTGCTGATTGTCGCGGTAGTAGCGACGCAGCTCGTCTTGCTTGTAATGCAGTGGAGATCTAGCCGATGGAGAACATGGACATCTTCTCGATGCTGTTCGTCCTGATGTTGTCGACGTTTGTCGGCTTTCAGGTCATTCAGAACGTATCGCGCCTTTTGCACACGCCGCTTATGTCGCTCACGAACGCGATATCGGCGATCGCGATCGTGGCATCGATCATCATTGCCGGTGAGCAAAACGATCCGCTGCCAACAGCGCTTGGCGCGGTGGCCGTGTTTGCATCCGTCACGAATATCGTCAGCGGCTTCATGATCACTGATCGGATGCTGAAGATGTTCAAGGAGAAGGAGCCGAAAGCATGATCCTGGAGTCCATCACTCAGATCAGCTATCTGCTCGGGGCAGCGCTGTTCATTTTTTCGCTGCGCTGGCTGAACCGGCCTGAGACCGCCCGTAAGGGTGTGCTGGCGGGTGTGCTCGGCATGGCCGCGGCGATCTTCGGAACGATCATTACGCCGGAGATTGTTAACTACCACTGGGTCGCGCTTGCCGCCATCGCGGGCATTCTGGTGGGTATTCCGCTGTCTCGCGTGCCGCTGACCGCCGTGCCCCAGCGGACCGCCATTTCCCACGCGTTTGGGGGGCTTGCGGCGGGTCTCGTTGGCACGGCCAAGTACATCATCTGGCTCGAAGAGGATGCCCTCACACCCATTCGGGTAGCGGTGATCTCCATCGAGATCATCCTCGGCTATCTGACCTTTACCGGAAGCCTCATGGCTGCGGGCAAGTTGCAGGAAGTGATTCCGACGCGGCCGATCACTTATCGCGGGCAAAATATTGTTAATTTTGCGCTTTTGGGCATCGCGATCGCGGCAGCGGTCGGGTTGATCATTGATCCGACGGCCTGGCACCTCTTCCCGATCATCATCGTGCTGGCGCTTGTGTTCGGAGTCATGCTCATCGTGCCGATCGGCGGCGCGGACATGCCGACGGTCATTGCGCTCCTGAATTCGTACGCCGGCCTCGCGGCTGTCGCGATGGGTTTCCTGCTGGACAACAACCTGCTCATCGTCGCCGGCGCGTTGGATGGGGCATCTGGATTTATCCTGGCCGTGATCATGTGCAAGGCGATGAATCGTTCGTTCTCGAACGTCATGTTTGGCGCATTTGGCCAGGCACCGAAGGCTGGGGCTGTGACAGCCGAAGCGAAGCCCGTGAAGAGTGCTCAGGCGTTCGAAGTGGCTGACTTCCTCGGTCAGGGCAGCCGCGTTGTTATCGTGCCTGGCTATGGCATGGCGGTCGCTCAGGCGCAGCACCGCGTACGGGAGATTTACGATCAGCTGACTGCGCGGGGTGTGGAAGTGCTGTTCGCGATCCACCCGGTTGCGGGACGTATGCCGGGGCACATGAACGTGCTCTTGGCAGAGGCTGAGATTCCCTATGACGCGCTGGTGGAGATGGACGACATCAACCCAGAAATGTCGCAGATGGACGTGTGTCTCGTAGTCGGCGCGAATGACGTCGTCAACCCCGCTGCACGCACGGTCGAGAGCAGCCCGATCTACGGCATGCCCATTATCGAAGCCGACAAGGCGAAGTTGGTGGTGGCGATCAAGCGCAGCATGAATACGGGTTTTGCCGGCATCGACAATGCGCTCTATACCGCTGACAACACGCTCATGGTGTTCGGCGATGCCAAGAAGGTGCTGGACGATATCGCCAGCGCCATGCGCGGTTCCTCGGGGCACTAACCGCACGGGTCGGGTGGCGAACTACGTCACCCGACCCACCGCGGCGCTCCACCTGCCCGAAGTCTCCAACGCGTTCGATCGACCCTGCCTGCTGACTGCCGAAGCGGTCGGGGGCGATGCTATGCTCCGATTACTTATCGGGGGAACATCATGGGAAAGCTGGATGGTCAGGTAGCCATCGTCACGGGCGCTGGGCGCGGACTCGGTCGATCCTATGCGCTGCATCTCGCGCGGCTCGGTGCCCGAGTGGCGGTGTGCGATGTCGATCTTCATTCCTATGCCGAGTTCGATGCTGAAGCAGCGGCTATGACCGCGGATAGCACAGTGCACGAGATTCAGGCGGACGGGGGCGAAGCGCTCGGATTTGAGCTCGATGTCGCCGACCGCGATGCTGTTTTTGCCATGGTGGAGGACGTTCGCGGCACCTGGGGCAGGGTCGATGTGCTGGTTGCGAACGCGGGCGGTGGTCGCGGTCGACCCGCAGACACAACGGCGTCGAAGGTCCCGCCCGAGCTCTTCGACCTGGTGCTCAAGATGAATCTGTACGGCACCTACCACTGCTGCAGCGCGGTCGCGCCCATCATGCGCGAGCAGCGCAGCGGGCGCATCGTGACGGTGGCGTCCTACGCTGGCAAGGTTGCGGGCGTGGGCGGGGGGTATGCGCATTACGGCACGGCCAAGGCGGCGATCGCGCATTACACGCGCAATCTGGCTCAGGAGCTCGGGCCCTTCGGCATCAATGTGAACTGCATTGCGCCAGGCGTGATCGCCACGGCGCGCATCGTCAAGCTGGTCGGGGGCTCCACCGGCAGTAACAGCGCAGCGGATGACATCGCGCTGCGGCGTTATGGCTCACCCGAGGAATGCGCGCGGGTGATCGAATTTCTGGCGACGGATCTTTCCGACTATGTGACCGGCGCGCTGATACCCATCGACGGTGGCTGGAACCGCGCCGACTGAGGACGAGGCTCATGAGCGTTGACAGACTGATTACGGAAACCACGCGTACCGCGGATGCCATCCTTCAGGTGCTGGAGGAAGCCGGCATTGGCATGGTCTTTGGCATTGCCGGTGGCCACACCGGGCGACTCTTCATGTCGCTCGCCAATCATCAGAATACCCTGCGCACCGTGCTGGTGCGTGAGGAGTCACTGGCAGGCGTCATGGCTGAAGTCTACGGGCGGCTGACGCGACGACCGGGTGTCATCATCGGTCAAGGTCCCTGGATTCTCGGCAACGGTCTTCTCGGTACTCTCGAGGCGTATCTGTCCAGTTCGCCGATGTTATTGCTCACAGATTTCAGTGATAACCCGGGACATGGGCTGCACGGACCCTATCAGGCTGGAACAGGGGATTACGGTACCTGGAATGCGCGCCAAGCATTTGCTGCCGTGACCAAACAAGTACTCGAGGCGCACGAGCCTGGGGCGGGCGTGCAGGCGACGCAGCTCGCGATCAAGCACGCGCTGTCCGGGCAACCCGGTCCGGTGACGGTGCTGTATGCCGCCGCTGCGTTGTCTGGGACCGTGGGCCCGGAAACGCGCCCGACTTTGTACCGCACTGCGCCTTATCTGCCGCGCAGTCCAGGCCCGGTCGAGCCAAAAGCGCTGTTTGTCGCGGCGGACGCCATAAGCAAGGCGCGCCGCCCGGTGATCATCGCAGGCAACGGGGTCCGTATTGCCCATGCGTTTGCCGCGCTGCAGAGTTTTGCCGAAACGCTCGGCGCCCCGGTGGTCACGAGCGCTTCGGGCAAGGGGACATTCAACGAGAGCCATGCGCTTGGGCTAGGCGTTTTTGGCACCTTTGGCATTGCGGCAGCGAATGCTGCCGTCAGCGAAGCCGACGTCGTTATCGTGGTGGGGTCCAAGCTAGGGATTTCGGACACCGCGCGCGCCAACCCTGCTTTGTTAGATCCCACCCGGCAAACGTTCGTGCAGATCGATATCGAGCCGCGTAATGCAGCGTGGACGTTTCCGGCAGAGCACGTGCTGATCGGTGATGCGGGCCAGGCGCTCGCGCAGCTGCGTGAGGCTGTGAGCGCAGAGGGCAGCGTTGCTGTGGCTGGGCGGCTTGAGCGGGGCAGTGCGCGCGTGCGCGCGCTGCGGACAGAGCACGGGTACTTCGATGCGCCTGCCTACACTGCGGATGACGTCCCCATCCTTCCGCAACGGGTCATTGGCGCCTTGCGTCGCGTGTTGCCGGACGATGCGATTGTCACCTGCGATGCGGGGGAGAATCGTATTCTCATGACGCATTTCTACCAGAACCGCTCTGCGAACGGTTTTCTGCAGGCAGCCGGCGCAGGCCCGATGGGTTTTGGCATTCCTGCGGCGCTGGCCGCCAAACTTGTACATCCGGATCGGGTAGTGGTGGCGATCTGCGGTGATGGGGGTTTTGCCATGACCATGAATGGGCTCATGACCGCGGTCGAACAGAATATTCCGATTATCAATGTGGTGTTCAATAACAGCGCGCTCGGCTGGGTGCTGCATGGGGGTGGACCGTTCGCGGCGGAGTTCAATGATTTCGATCACGCCGCGATTGCGCGCAGTCTGCAGTGTCACGGCATTCGGGTGACGGAACCGGATCAGCTGGAAGACGCAATTCGTGAGGCTATTGCCTGCGGCAAGCCCACGGTGATCGACGTCGTGACGTCGCTTGAAGTCTCCTATCGTGATGTGACCTCCCCGCTCGCGAGCTAGCGGAGTGCGCGCAACCAATCAGTCCCCGCCACACCGGTGCGGGCCTTCGTTTAACTCAAGGCGGGTGGTGCATGTTCGATCTAGGCGCGAGCGCTGACAAACGCGTAGACGGGCTCTTTGCCCTGGGACACGATGTACATGGCTGCGCATGCTGCGCGCCGATGCTGCCCGCCGTGTTCGAGGCAACCCACGGGAGACTCGATGCTGACCGCTCGGTGCCAGCAGGCGCCCCTCGTCCCACGCAGTCGGGCACGCTGACTCTGGTCAACGCCCGCATTCTGACGATGAATGCGCTCGCTCCCGAAGCGGAGGCCATGGTCATTCGCGAGGGGCGCATTGTCTATGTCGGGTCCCGGCAGGAAGCGGAACCCTTTGCCGATGAAGCGAGCGTCACCATCGACTGCGCCGGGCGCACCGTGCTGCCCGGGTTTATCGAACCGCACCTGCACCTCATTCCCATAGCGCTCCTCGAGCACTGTGAAAATCTGGGGCCGTTCCGCTATCCCACGGTGGACGAAGCGCTGCGGGCGCTGGCGGGTGTGGTGGCTGCGACACCGCCGGGAGACTGGGTGGTCGGTCGGCAGTTCGACCCCTCGTTGCAAACCGGCCCGCGGGAGCTCACCCGAGACCTGCTCGATGCGGTCTCCACTGCGCACCCGATTCTCATCTACAACGCGTCGCTGCATATCGCTTATTGCAATTCGTCAGCGCTACAGCGTGCAGGCCTAACGGCGCACACGCCCAACCCGCCGGGTGCCGAGATCGGTCGCGACGCCGACGGCGCGCCGAATGGCGTGTTGAAGGGCGGCGCGGCGATTGCTCTGGTAGCGCGCCACAACACAGCGCTGCGCAGCACGGATCCCGCAGCGGCGTGTCTGGCCGTGCTTGGGCGGGCGAATCGGGTTGGCTTCACCACGGTGTGCGACCAGGGTACTGGTCTGATGCAGGGAGGCGCGGAACTCGCGCTCTATGCGCGGCTGCGCGAGAGCGGTGCCATGACCTGTCGCTTCCGGTATTCCCTGGGCGACGCGCGTGCTGCCGATTGGGATCGCGCGGCGGTTGCCTGCGGAGAGGGCGATGCCTGGATGCGGGCAACCGGATGGAAAATCGTCTCCGATGGCTCTAATCAGGGGCTTACTGGATTACAGCGTGCGCCCTATCTCAACGCGGATCATTCGGGTATTGCCTATGTTCAGGCAGACGCGCTGCGGGACAAGGTGATGCAGCGGCTAGCGGCGGGGTGGCAGGTCGCAGTGCATGCGAATGGCGATCGTGCTATCGACAATGCGCTCGACGCCTTCGCGGCGGCCGCGGCAGCCGGGCTCAATGTGTCTGAACGCCGCTGCAGGATTGAACACTGTTCCATCCTGCACGATGAACACATCGAGCGCATGCGTGCGCTTGGGGTTAGCCCGAGTTTTCTCATTGGTCATGTTTATTGGTGGGGTCAGGCCTTTCGCGATGTGATTTTTGGTCCTGACAAGGCGGCGCTGCTCGATCGGACCGCAGCTTGCGAAGCGGCGGGAATTCGCTGGACTTTGCATTCCGATGAACCCGTGACCGAGATGGGTCCGCTGCGCTGCATTCAAAATGCGGTAACCCGCGCGCTTTGGCGTGACCCGGAGCATCCGCTAGCGCCCGAGGAGTGTGTGTCGGTGGAGGCCGCGCTACGAGCGATGACGATCGATGCGGCTTGGCAGTGTCACTCGGATCACGAAATTGGATCGCTCGAGGCGGGGAAGTTTGCCGATTTCGTGGTGCTTGCGGCAGACCCGCGCCGTGTGCCCGTTGATCAGATTGGCGCGATAGCGGTGGAGCAGACCTGGGTGGAGGGCGTCTGTGTTCATAGTCGTGCCGAGGCATCGGCGTGAGGGCGTGAGCCTCTCCCGAGGATGACAGGACGGATGGGGGAGTCAGAAGGCGGCACGGGCTCTGCTATGCTCTAAGCCCGGTGAATGTCCAAGAGCGAGTTCATGCAGCAGCCTCCCGGCATCTGGGTTCTCTTCATCACGGAGATGTGGGAGCGCTTCAGCTACTACGGCATGCGCGCGCTTCTGGTGCTGTACCTGATAGCCGGCACCGATGCGGTGACACCGTCAGGGGGCGCCAACCCCGGGTTCGGCTGGAGCGAGGAGACGGCATACCTGCTCTACGGCATCTACACCTGGGCGGTATATCTCACACCTATTCTTGGTGGGTTGCTGGCGGACAGGCTGCTTGGCACCCATCGCTCCCTTGTCATTGGCGGCTGGATCATCGCTGCCGGCCATGTGTTGCTTGCGTTTTCGGAGTGGCTCGACAGCGGCGCCGTCGGCACTGTGACCCTTCAGTCGGGCGGTCCGGAACTGCTCTGCTTTATCGCCGGGCTCGCGCTAATTGTCATTGGAACGGGCTTCTTCAAGCCGTGCGCCGCTGTGATGGTGGGACAGCTGTATCAACCGGATGACCCGCGGCGCGACGCCGGCTTCACCATCTACTATCTGGGGATCAACCTGGGCGCGGTGCTGGCGCCGATGGTTGCGGGAACGCTGGGCGAAACCGTGGGCTGGCACTGGGGCTTTGGCGCTGCGGCTGTCGGCATGGTCATCGGTATCCTCGGCTATCAGCGTTTGCGACCGCGTTATCTCGCGGATATCGGGTTGCCTCCCGCGTCTATGGCAGCGTCCGCATCGTTCGCGACCACGCTGTCGAACGCGCTCGACAGCCGCGCATGGGATCGTATACGCGTGATTCTGGTGCTCGCATTCGTCGGCAATATCGCGTTTTGGACCGCCTTCGAACAGGCGGGCAGCTCGATGAACGTGTTTGCGGCGCAACACACGGATCGAACGTTGTGGGGATTTCTCGCCCAACCCTTTCCGGCATCCTGGTTCCAAGCGGTCAATCCGGCGACGGTAATCCTGTTTGCTCCCCTGTTCGCCGTGCTGTGGCCCTGGCTTGCTCGGCGCGGGCGCGACCCGTCCGCGCCCATGAAATTCGCCATCGGGCTATGGCTCCTGGGTCTTGCCTTTCTCGCCATGGTGTTTGCGGCGTTCGAAACGCGTAATGGCGGTTTGGCCGGTCCACACTGGCTACTAATGACCTACGTGGTCTATACCTGGGGCGAGCTCTGTCTTTCGCCGGTCGGGCTCTCCATGGTGACCAAACTCGCGCCCTTGCACCTGCAGGCGCTGCTGATGGGTCTCTGGTATTTCTCGATGTCGCTCTCAAATCTGCTGGCTGGTCTGGTTGCTCATGGATCGGTTGCGCTCGAGCGCGGCGAATGGACCTTCCTCATCCCGGGTCTGCCAGGATTTTATCTGGCGCTTGCGGTGGTGCCGATTCTCATCGGCTTCTTCATTTTTCTCATTGCGCCGACGCTAAGGCGCTGGATGCACGGGGTGCACTGATGCGACGGGAGCGGTTGTCATGACTGTGCTTGAGCCCGCTATCCGGGCGTTTCTCGAGAGCATGCGCGTACCGTGTGTGATCTCTACCCTGCGCCCTGACGGGCATCCCATCACGTCCGCGACCTGGTACGGCTTTCTCGACGATCACATCATCGTCTCGACGCCGGCAGCGCGAAACAAGGCGCGCAACGTGCGCGAGGATTCTCGGGTATCGTTCATAGTCGATACCAAGGTCATGCCCTATCGCGGTGTGGCCATTGAAGGCCGAGCCGAAATCGTCGATGACAGCGACGATGCCTGTATTCGTGCCATCGTGCGTCGATATCTCGATCCAGAGCAGGCGGATGCGATGCTCTCACGGCTCGATGGGAGCGGTACGCGGGTGATCCTGCGCATCCTGCCGCAGCGAGTTCGGCCATGGGCGATCGATCCGCTGCCCGAGGCAAGTTCGTGAAGCAGGGAGATGATCGGTGACGGTTGGTCGTTGGGTACGCAGGGGGGGGATCGTGCTGCTCGGTGTTCTGATTCTGGTTGCCACGGTGGCGGTGGGTCTGTATGTGGTCGGTGCGCGTGAGCCGGCGTCGCAGATTGCCTCGGGAAGCGGCCCGGTCTGGTTCGTTGCCTTGCGACTTGCCGCTGCGGAGGATCAGTCGGCGCCGGGCGCCGGTGCACAGGGTGCACGGAAGGATATTGCGGTGCCCTGGGCGGAACTGCTGCGCCCGGGTGTTGCGCTGCACTGGTTAAGCCGCGCCGAATTTGCCGTGATCGGGCCAGCGGAATCTTACTGGCATGCGTTTGCCGTTGTGCAGGGCACGCGCGACAGCTCGGAACCGCTCGATAGCCGTCGCTTCCCCGGCGTGGTGGACGACGCACAGATCCTTGCGCTCACGCTCGAGCGTCCGCCGCGACTTGTGCTCGGTGCGCTCAAGGTGCTTGCCTTGAGCGGACTCGCGTCGGTGCCGCGTATGACCGAGACGGCAGAGTCGCTCGCGCAGCGAGCGCTGGGCGGCGTGGGAATGCCGACGGGCAAGCAGATGGCCCAAGTGCTAAACGCGCCGGAATCCCTTGAGCCCGCGATGGTGAACTGGCTCGCTTACCGCTCGAAGGCTGACTATCCCCCGGGCGCGAAAGCACCCGCAGCTGCGAGCGGTAGCCTCTCGGGCGCAGCAGCCTACCGCCGTTACGGGTTGGTGGCTCTGCAGACCGCCTATCGGAGCGGGGGGCAGCTGATTTTTGTCGGCGACGTCAATGCGGTAGTGCGCGCGCCAGAGACTGGACCCACGCAGGGTTCCTGGAACTCGATTGCCGTGATGCGCTATCCGCGGCCGAGTGCGATGCTCGGAATGGAGCAGGTCCCGGCTTACCGCGCGGCGCTCATCGACCGTGCCGCCGGGCTCGAGCGCACGGTGGTCATTGCGTCTGATCCCGAGCGGCGCTGACAGTCGCTGGTGAGGCGAACCAGGAGGTCGCCGGCCAGGCGATCGTGTGACAGTCGCCGGTTAGGCGACGGTATGGAAGACGCGCTGCACGTCCTCGTCTTGCTCCAGCTTGTCGATCAGTTCCAGCGCTTCGGTCGCTTCAGCCTCGGGTAGCTCTGTGGGCGTGACGCAGACGTACTCGACCTCGGCGGAGATGGGTTCGATACCGCGATCCTCCAGTGCTTTCTGCACGTCGCCAAAGTCCTCGAACAGACAGCGGACGACGAGCTGCGGTTCGCCGTTCTCGCCGCTGCTCTCGCCCATTTCCTCGAGCCCATGGTCGATCAGATAAAGTTCGAGATCGTCCGCGTCGATACCTTTCGGGTCCAGGCGGAATACACCCATGCGCTTGAACTGGAACTCCACGCTACCGGTTGTGCCCAAATTGCCGCCGTACTTGCTGAAGATGCTGCGCACATTGGCAACGGTTCGATTGGTGTTGTCGGTCGCAGTTTCGACGATCACCGCAACGCCGTGCGGCGCGTAGCCCTCGTAGATTACGATCTCGTAGTTCTTTGCGTCCGCACCCGAAGCACGTCGAATCGCAGCCTCGACCTTGTCCTTCGGCATGTTGATCGAGCGCGCGTTCTGAATGACGCGGCGCAATGCCGGGTTGCTGGTCGGATCGGATCCGCCGGCACGCACGGCGATGGTGATGTCCTTGCCGATCTTGGCGAACTGTTTCGCCATGCGGTTCCAGCGGGCGAACATCGTCGCCTTTCTGACTTCAAAGATTCGGCCCACGGCGGTCTCGCGGTGATTGGACGGTGCGGAATCTATGCGCTCGAGCGCTGCCCTTCAAGCGCGTCAAGCAGGGTCTTCGCGAGATCGCTCACGACATCCGCCAGCGGTTGGTTGGCATCGACGACTGCCAGGTGGTGTTCTGCGGGTATGAGACCCGACAACGCACCGTGCAGGCTGATCCAGCGTGCCGTGTGCTGGCGCAGGCGCACGCTCGTGCCGCGATGGAAGCGACCGTTGCTGTCCCGGTCGAAGGTTCGCGCAAACGCGGTGGCATCGCTCACGTCCAAACGGATGCACCGCACGCGGGTGTCGCGGTAGTACGCATCGAATAATGCGCGGACCAGCGGTAGGCCGCGCAGGGTGCTGGGCCCCATCAGCAGTGACCAGACCTTCTGTACGAAACCGTCATCCAGGACGATGAGTCGGTCGGGGAACGCGCGGTCGAGCTCGCGCGCCATCCACCAATGGGTGAGCGGGCGTCGCGCCTTGCGCCAGCGCTTGCGGGTGAGGGCCCGATGCTCAAAAACCAGGCGTATCAATATCGCGTTCAGGCGCGGAAACTGATGTCGAAGCGGCGCGAGAAGCCGCCAGCGTCGCCCGGCGTTGCTGCGGTTCAGCCAGCGGTCGCCGAGCCGGGTGCGATAGTCTTCGAGCTCATCGAAGCCGACGATGTCGACCCCGACAGAGCGCAGGCGTTCGATAAGCGCCTGGGCGACGGCAGTCTTGCCGCTGCCCGGCGGGCCCACCAGTTCGACAATCATGGGGTGGTCATGGTGCAGCGGGAGGCGTCGCCTGGCTCAGCTCGTAGATGCGGTGTGATCCGAGATCTGCAAGCCAGGGGAGGCGCGCCGCGCGCCGCTCGAGCCGCAGCAGGATGCCGCGGGGCAAGAGCGGTCTGCGCTCCTTCAGCACCGGCATAAAGCCGAGCGTTCGCACCTGCGTGACGACCAGTCCGTGTCGCCCTGCAAGGGCGCTGACCTCGTCATCGCTCATCGTGTGCAGATCCTTGGCCTTGGCGATACCAAGCCGAGCACGCAGTTTTCTCAGCCGATGTTTTGAGCTGCCGGCTCGACGGTGGTTGTTGATGATGATGGATCCGCCGGGTGCCAGCAGCCGCGCGAGGGCGCTCATTGCTTCTTCCCGCAGGGCAGGCTCGGCGTTGGGAAAGAAGCGAAACGCGGTGATCAGATCGAACTGTCGGTCCTTAAGCGGTGATTCTCGCGTGAGATCAGCACAGATGAGTTCTGTGCCGGGCGCAACGCGCGCGGCTACGGCGAGCATCGAGGCGCTGATGTCGACGCCAGTTGCGCTCCCGGTGTGACTCGACAGAGCCCCGAGCACGCGCCCGGTGCCACAGGCAAAATCGAGCAGGCGCACTTGACCTGCATCTGGTCGCTCGCCGATCAGTAGCTCCAGCGTTTCCCGTTCCAGCGTCCAGATCAGCGCGCGATACACCTGCGCTTCAAACTTAGCGTGGTAATCCTCGCCCTCCTCGAGATGGGAGCTTCGATAGTCGCTGTGTGGAATCACTGGCTTGTCAGAATTGGCGCTCATGGCTGATATCCGAATTGGTCAGTGGCGTGCGGACATTCGCCACTCGCACAGCAGTGCGCGGCAGTGTACCGTCTCGAGTAGTAGAGGGACGACCCTTGACGGGAGAAAGCCATGAGCGAAGCAGCGACGACCAACCTCTCCGCAACTCCGAGCCCGCCGGCGCGCTCGCCGGTGCCGATCCGGCCGGGCTTCAATGACAACCTACCCGCGGTGATTCCTGACCCGTACGCGATTCCGCTCGACGCGATTAACCCGATCTGGCCGAGGCTCTTCCAGGAAAATCGACACGGAGAGTATTTTCGTCGCCTGCGCGATGAAGACCCGGTACATCTGAACGAGCTGGCAGAAACGGGACGCTATTGGTCGCTCACGCGCTACGACGACATTAAGGCCGTGGACAGCAATCACGAGCTGTTCTCGTCCGCCCATGGCATCACGCTGGGTTTGCCGGTCGGCACGCCCTTGCCGGAGGGAGCGCTCGGCATTCAGATGTTCATCGCCATGGACCCGCCCAAGCATGACGTGCAGCGGGCGACGGTCGCGCCGGTCGTTGCGCCGCGCAATCTGGCGGCGATGGAAGGGCTGATTCGTTCCCGTGTCTGCGCGATCCTCGACAATTTGCCGCAGGACACCTTTAACTGGGTAGAGCATGTCTCTATTGAGCTGACCACACAGATGCTCGCGACGCTGTTTGATTTTCCGTTCGAAGAGCGTCGCAAACTCACCCGTTGGTCGGACGTGGCGACGGCAGCGCCGGGCACCATCATCGAGTCGGAAGAACAGCGCCGCGCCGAGCTGCTCGAATGCCTTGCCTACTTCACTAACCTCTGGCAGGCGCGCAAGCAGAAGCCCGGTAATGACCTGGTCTCCATGCTTGCCCACGGTAAGGACACGAAGGACATGCAGCCCTTTGAGTTCCTCGGCAACCTGATTCTGCTCATCGTGGGCGGCAATGACACGACGCGTAACTCGATTAGCGGCGGCGTGCTCGCACTTAACCAGTTTCCGTCCGAGTACGACAAGCTGAGAGCCAACCTCGGCCTCATTCCGAACATGGTGTCTGAGATTATTCGCTGGCAGACCCCGCTCGCCTATATGCGCCGCACAGCCAACGCGGACACGGAAATTCGCGGCAAACAGATTCAACAAAATGATCAGCTGCTGATGTGGTACGTGTCGGGCAATCGCGACGAGCGCGTTTTCGAGCGACCTGACGATCTGGTGATCGATCGACGTAACGCGCGGCAGCACCTATCGTTCGGGTTCGGTCTACACCGCTGCATGGGTAATCGGCTCGCCGAGATGCAGCTGCGCGTGCTGTGGGAAGAGATCATGCGCCGCTTTCACATGATCGAGGTGGTGTCGGAACCGGTTCGCACCTACTCAGCGTTCGTGAAGGGCTACACCGAACTCATGGTACGGGTTCACCCGCGCTGAGCGCGCCGCGCTGCCAGCAGGCACACCAGATCGCAGGCCACGTGGGCAGCCGCAAGGGCCGTGATCTCGCTCTGGTCGTAGGCGGGCGCCACTTCCACGACGTCCATGCCGACGAGGTCGAGATCGGTGAGTCCGCGCAGGATCGCAAGTGCCTGAGCCGATGACAGGCCGCCCGCCACCGGCGTTCCAGTACCCGGGGCATACGCCGGATCGAGACAATCGATGTCGAACGTGAGGTAGGCCGGCGCGCCGTCGACTCGGTTCCGAATGCGCTCGATCACCGCGCCCGGTCCGTGTTCGTGGACCCAGGGCGCGGTAACAACCTCAAGGCCCCGCGTTTCGTCGTTCCAGGTACGAATGCCGATCTGAATCGAGCGGTCCGGATCAATCAATCCGTCGCGCAGCGCCTGGGTAAACATGGTGCCGTGGTTGAGCGCCCGGCGGCTGGGCTCGGCCCAGGTATCGCTGTGCGCGTCAAAGTGTACCAGCGCGAGCGGCGCGCCAAGGTGGCGCGCATGGGCTTCAAGCAGCGGATAAGTCACATAGTGATCCCCACCAAGTGTGAGCATCCTGGCGCCGCTTGCGAGAATCGTTGCTGCATGCGCCACGATGGCGTCGTGGAGCGTCTCCGGGTGGTGGGGATCGAGCCAGCAGTCGCCGTAATCGACCACCGACAGCAAAGCAAACGGGTCGAAGCCCCAGGGAAACGGCATTAGCTCAGCAAGTTGTACGGACGCCGCCCGGATCGCCTGTGGGCCAAGTCGCGCGCCCGAGCGAAACGTGGTCGCAAGATCGAGCGGGATACCGCTGATCACCAGATCGACGCCCGCGAGCTCCCGTTGGTAGCTGCGGCGCATGAATGAGAGTGCGCCAGCGAAGGTGTTCTCGCTCACCGGGGCTTTTGGATGGCTACGCCGGAAGGCCCCGTCGCCCTGCACAGAGTGTTCGGTCATCAGTCCGGCAGCCCCAGCACACGCTTCGCGATGATATTGCGCTGAATTTCCTGTGTTCCGCCAGCAATGGTCAGTGATTTCTGCCGCAACCAGGTGCGGGTGGATTCGATTTCCGCCGGGCTATAGCCGGAACCATCCCAGCCGATACCGCGTGTACCCTGAGCGGCGAGAAGCAGTTCGTCTCCATCCTGGGTGTGCAGCGCGCCGGAGAGCTTGACCGCGGAGGAGGCGAAGCCGGGTGCGCGCGCGCTCAGTTCCTCAATAACGCGTCGCTGGGTCAGACGCTGTGCATGACCGTTCTGTTCGTGGCGAATCAGCCGGTCCCGTAATTCGGGGTCGGCAAGGCGGCCGTTGTGGGTACCCACGTACTGGCGCAGGCGTTCGGGCATGCGGCTCTCGCTAACTCGCCCCCCTTGGGAGCCGGAAATGTTGATGCCAGCGTGGGTCGAGCGTTCGAACTGAAGTAGCCGTTTGCCGACAGCCCAACCCTGATTTTCGCCGCCTATCACATCGCAGGCTTCGGCGACCGCGTCGTCGAACAAGGTTTCGTTGAACGGTGAGGCCCCCGACAGCAGGCGGATAGGTCGGACCGTGACGCCGGGCTGATGCATGTCGACCAGGATGAGACTGATCCCGTCCTGCTTGCGCGCTCCGGGCTGTGTGCGCGCGAGCACGAAAATGTAGTCACAGTCCATTGCGTCCGACGTCCAGGTTTTGCGCCCGTTCAAGATGTACTGGTCGCCGCTTCGCGTGGCGCGAAGCGCAAGGCTTGCGAGGTCGGAGCCTGCGCCGGGCTCGGAATAGCCCATCGCCCAGCCGCCTTCGCCGCGGGCGATGCCGGGCAGCCAGCGCGCTTTCTGATCGTCGGTGCCCAGTTCCAGAATGGTTGGACCAATATAGTTGACGCCGCGCCCCGTGAGCGGCGTGCGCGCGTCGATGCGCTTCAGTTCTTCGATCAGCACCGTGTATTCGTCACGGGACAGCCCTGCACCCCCGTATTCCCGCGGCCAGGTGGGTACGGTCCAGCCGCGCTCCGCCATACGTTCGAGCCAGACACGAACGTCGGGTTCCAGAATGATGCGGCGACTGCCCCAGGCGATTTGACCAGGTCCTCGAGCGCCCTGTGGACAGTTCTGCTCCAGCCATTCGCGTGTCTCTGCGCGGAATGCGTCGATTCGTTGCATTCATTTCTCCCGGCACCGCCACCTCGGCTCCATCATTGTCGTTCACATCCCTCGAGACAACTGCGGCACGGACCGTGGCTTGCCTGCACGCGTGCTTGTACCATCCGAAAGCGATGCTTGAGCGATAGTTGAATGAAGGGGGCAAGGTGGTCGACGGAGCACTGAAGGGCGTTCGCGTCATCGATTTCACCGACGAGCGGGCGATCTACGGCGGCAAACTCATTGCCGATCTCGGAGCCGATGTGGTGCGACCGGAGCCCGCTGAGGGCGACCCCCTGCGACACCGTGGCCCGTACACCCAGGCAGGGGAGTCGCTGTGGTTTGCGTTCTTTGCGAGCGGTCGGCGCATGCTCAAACTGGACGGTGCGGCGGAACAGGCGCGCTTGGATCTCGAGCGGCTTCTTCATCGAGCCGACATCGTGCTGACCTGTGCCGGCAACCCGTTGCTGGGTCTCGTCGACATTGCGGCGGCCCGAGAACACAACCCTGCGCTCGTTCACGTGGACGTATCCTCGTTCGGAGATGATGGCCCTTGGCGCGACTACCTCGCGCCCGACCTTGTTGCTGGCGCTCTGGGAGGACAGGTCGCAACAACCGGCACACCGGATACCACCCCGCTAAAGACCTTTGGCGAGCTCAACTTTATGGTCTCCGGCGCGTACGCCGGCATCGCGGCACTTGCCGGCCTGGCCCACGCACGGGCGAGTGGACAGGGGCAGCGGGTTTCTGTGCCGGTTCATGCGTGTATCGCCTCGTGTCTCGAGCAGGTGCTGATGCTCAACTGGTATGGTGAAGCGATGGGTCGCGGTCGCATCCTGCCGCGGCAGGGCGGCACACACTGGTCCATGGCCTTTACCGTCATGGCGGCGCAAGGCGGTGCCATCATGGCGACGCCGCTCCCTGACTTCGATGCACAGCTTGCGTGGCTGGTCGAGGAGGACGCGCACCAGGACCTGCTCGACGAGAAATATTCGAAGCCGGAAAACCTGCCCCTGTATATCGCGCGTCTCATGCAGGTGATGCGCGAATGGATCGCGGGCCAGGACGCGGAAGCGCTCTTTCACCGCGCCCAGGAACGGCATGCTCCCTATGGCTGGGTTCAGCCCATCGAGCGTCTCGGGAACAACCCGCAGCTCGAAGCGCGCAACTGGTGGACCCCCTATCAGGTGGGGGAAGACACGGTGATCGGACCAGGCGCGCCTTACAATCTCTCGGCAACGCCCTGGGTACATCGGGACGCTGTTCCCGTGACCGCGGCGGCAGTGCTTGCAGACCTGGGCTGGGGGGCACGTTCATGACGCGTCCGCTTGAAGGCCTACGCATTCTCGATTTCACCCATGTCCTGGCGGGGCCTTATGCAACCCGCATTCTCGCTGACATGGGCGCCGACGTGGTCAAGGTCAACTCAGCCGAGCGAGCGTTGGCAGGTAACGGCCCGGAGTCGCCGTATTACGTGATGTGGAATCGCAACAAGCGCGCACTGGCGCTCGACATGCGCAACCCCGAGGGGCGTGCCGTGTGTCGACAGCTCTGTGACCAGGCTGATGTGGTCATCGAGAATTTCGCGGTTGGGGTGCTGGATCGGTGGGGTATCGATTACCGCACCGTGGCGGCCACCAATCCGGGCGTGATCTACGTGCAGATGTCGGGTATGGGGCATGGCGGTCCCTGGTCTGGTTATGTCACCTATGCACCGACCATCCACGCGATTTCCGGACTCACTCACGTTACCAGCGTGCCTGGGCGCGAGGATATCGGCATTGGTTTTTCCTATAACGACCACCAGGCCGGGTTGCACGGCACTGTCGCGATTCTGGCCGCGCTGGAGGCGCGTCGCCGCACCGGCGCGGGTCAGCAGGTCGATCTGTCCCAGTTTGAGGTGGGGGTCAATTTTCTCGGTCCGGCGCTGCTTGACTGGTTTGCCAACGGGCATGCGGCACGACCAGTCGGGAACCGTCTGCCTTACGATGCCGCGGGTCCGCATGGCGTTTATCCCTGTCGCGGTCGGGGCGAAGGCATTTTGGGCGAACGCTGGATCGCGATCGCTTGCCTGACTGAGTCACACTGGTTGGCGCTGCAAGACGTCATGGGCAATCCGTCATGGGCAGGCAATCCGAACTGGTCCACGCTCGCTGGACGAGTGGCGGACGCGGATGCGCTCGATGCCGCGATGGCGGCCTGGACCCAGCAGGAGGATGCGAGTGAGCTGATGCAGCGCTGTCAGTCCGCCGGGGTGCCAGCGGGCCTCGTGCAGGACGGAGTTGATCTGGCGGACCATGATCCTCAGCTCCGCCACCTGGGCTTTCTGACCCCAATCGAAGAAACAGGGGCGCCGGTCGGGCAGACCTGGGCCGACCGGTTGCCACTGCGTTTCGAGGCAACCCCCTGCGAGGCGTATCACCGCGTGCGGCTACTGGGCGAGGACAACGCAAGTGTGCTTGCAGACTGGCTGGGTCTCGACCCAACCGCGATTGAAGCAATTGCCGCGCGCGGCATTCTGCGCTGACAAGGTAGAGAACAGCGCATGCGCATAGCGATCATTGGCAGTGGCATCGCGGGACTCACCGCGGCCTGGCGACTGCGCGCAGCGCACGAAGTAACGGTGTTTGAAGCCGCGCATCGTGCCGGTGGTCATACGCACACCCACCGCTTTGAGATCGACGGGCAGACGATTGCGGTGGATACCGGTTTCATCGTCTTCAACGATCGCAACTACCCCAACCTGGAGCGCCTGTTTGCAGACCTCGGTATTCGTGGCGCAGCCTCTGGCATGAGTTTCTCGGTCAGCTGCGAACGAACCGGCATCGAATACAACGGCGGTTCCGTCACTGGGCTCTTTGCGCGTTGGCGCAATCTGGTCACGCCGGACTTCTGGTCGATGATTCGCGATATTCTGCGCTTCAATCGCGAGGCGCCGGCTCTGCTGGCAGCGGATGGGGTCGGTCCATTGCTCGGGGACTATCTCGAATCTGCTCGCTTCGGTCGCCCCTTCATGGATCGATACCTGCTGCCGATGGGGGCGGCGATCTGGTCGGTGCCCACGGAACAGATGATGGCGTTTCCCGCGCGCCGTTTGATTGAGTTCTTCGCTAATCATGGACTTCTCGACCTTAGCGATCGTCCACAATGGTACGTCGTTCCGGAGGGGTCTGACCGCTACGTGCAGATGATTGCAGATAAGCTCGGACCCAGTCTGCGGCTGTCTTCGCCCGTCACACGGGTGCGGCGTTTCGACAGTGGGGTGGAAATCAGCGTTACAGGACTGGCAGATGCGCGCGCGGCTGCTGTCCCGAGCGAAGCCGACGACGGCGCCTCATCCGCGCGGGAGTCGCTCATGTTCGACGCTGTCGTGTTTGCTTGTCACAGCGATGACGCCCTGGCGCTCCTGTCTGATCCCACGCCGGCGGAAAAAGAGATCCTCGGTGCCGTCCGCTTCCAGCAGAACGAGGTGGTGCTGCATACGGATACTTCGATCATGCCGCGCGCTCGGGCCGCGTGGGCCGCCTGGAACTATCGTTTGCCCGCCGAGCGCGGTGTGTCGGGAACGACAGTGACGTATTGGATGAACCGGCTGCAGCACATAGACATTCCGACGCAGCTGCTTGTAACGCTCAATCAGACGTCCGAGATTGATCCGAGCAAGGTGCTCGCGCGTGTCGACTATAGTCATCCCGTGTTTGACGCCGCGGCAGTGGCTGCCCAGGGTCGCCGCGGCGAAATCAGCGGGCAGCGGCGCACCTGGTACTGCGGGGCCTGGTGGCGCTATGGCTTTCATGAAGATGGCTGCCTGTCGGCAGAAGAAGTGGTCCGCGACATTGCAGCAAAGAGCCTGTGAGCAATCACTCGGACCAGTCGATGCCGCTTCACACTATTTTCAGAGGTCGTGTCTGGCACGCTCGCCGTGAACCTTTTCAGCACAGGTTCGACTACGGGCTTGCGCTGCTCGGGCTAGATCTTGATCACCTGGACAGCGCGTTTCGAGCACATCCACTGTGGGCGCTGAATCGGTCTGGATTCGCCAGTTTCCATGAATCGGACCATCTTGGCGGTGGTTCTGGGCTCGCGCTCCGTGCGCGCGCCGCGGTGGCTGATCGGCTGGGATTCAGTCCGAGCGGCAGGGTCCAATTGATCTGTCAGCCGCGTTATTTCGGCTATACCTTTAACCCGGTCACGTTCTATCTATTTCACAGCGGTGAATCAGGCGCCGAAGGGGAGGGGATGCTCGAGGCTATTTTGCTCGAGGTGACCAATACGCCCTGGAATGAGCGTCATGCCTATGCGCTCGATTGTCGAGGTGCCGTTGGGCCGTGGCATTTCGAGCTCGACAAGGCGTTCCACGTATCACCGTTTTTGCCGATGGATCTGCGTTACGCGTTTGACTTCCGCCTGCAGGGTGATCGGTTCGAAGTCACCAAACGCACGCTGAGTGCCGGCAGAGTCGTCTTCGTCGCGCGCATGGTGCTCGAGGCGCTGCCGCTCGATCGGCGTGGGCTGGGAGCGCTGCTTGCCGCGTTCCCGTCGCGTACCCTGCGCGTCGTTGCCGCGATCTATTGGCAGGCTCTTCGCCTTTGGTTGCGCGGTGCGTCCTATCACCCGCATCCTGTGAATGCGGCGCGCTCTCGCGCTGGACACTGAGCTCAGGCTGTCATAGCCGTTCGTTGGGGGACGAACATGTCACAAGAATCGATCGAAGCAATGAAGCCGGAGGTGGCTGCGCGGCTCTCTCATGTGAGTGCCCGCCGATTCTTTGGTGCCCTTCCAGGGCGCGTGTTGCGTATTGTTCGGGATCACCTGTTGGATGTGCTCAATCGCATTGAGTGGGGTGTGATTCAGCTCCGTGACCCGCTGGGATCAAGACAGCTGGGCGCAGGTCCGGGTCCTCGGGTTGAGGTGACCGTACATGATCTCGAGTTTTATGCCCATGCGGGGCTTGGCGGCAGCACGGGCGCGGGGCAAAGCTACTTTCTCGGGCTGTGGGATACCGATCAGCTGGTCGACGTCGTGCGCATACTGGTGCGTAACGCGGCGACGCTGCAGAACATGGATCAGGGACTTGCGCGTCTTGGCGCGCCGCTCTGGCAGTGGTTTCACCGCCGTCGTGAGAATACGCTCGCCGGCAGTCGCAGCAATATTTCGGCGCACTACGATCTTGGGAACGACTTCTTCGAGGTGATGCTAGATTCCACGATGATGTACTCGTCGGCGATCTACCCGAATGCCTCAGCCGATCTGGAGACCGCGCAGCGCCATCGACTTGATGTTATTTGTGACAAGCTAGCGTTGGGTCCTGAGAACCACCTGCTCGAGATCGGCACTGGCTGGGGTGGGCTGGCCATCCACGCCGCCTCGCGTCATGGATGCCGGGTAACAACCACAACCATTTCCCGCGCTCAGTTTGAATACGCGTGTCGACGGGTGCAAAAGGCTGGGCTGGCGGACCTCATTGACGTGCGTTTCGATGACTACCGTGAACTCACGGGTCAGTATGACCGGCTGGTGTCCGTCGAGATGATCGAGGCGGTCGGACATAAACAGTTCCCGGTCTATTTTTCCGCGCTCGATCGGCTTTTGTCCGCTGATGGTCTCGCGCTATTGCAGGCCATCACCATCGAGGATCAGCGCTATGCGTCTTATCGCGATTCGGTGGATTTTATTCAGCGCTTTGTTTTCCCGGGCGGATGTCTGCCCTCACTCGGGGTGATGCTCGACTGCATTCGCGACTACACGTCGCTCAAGGTGCGGCATGTGGAAGACATTGGCGACCACTATGCGCGAACGCTCTTGGACTGGCAGGCAAGGGTCGACTCAGGTGCTGAGACCTTGCTCGCCCTGGGCTACGACAAGACCTTCCTGCGGCTTTGGCGCTTCTACCTCGCGTACTGCGCCGGGGGGTTCATGGAGCGCTCGATCGGTGATGTGCAGGTTGTCATGCAGAAACCGCTGTGTCGGGTCGCTACCCCTGTCAGCGGCGCAATTGGGAGACCCTATTGATGATCGACACAGCACGGCTTTGCGAACTCGGGCTCGTGCCCGATGCGCTGGCGCGATGGGGCATGCGCGGTCTGGTTCGCGAGCGCCTTCAGGAGCAGGTGCAGGCGGGTATCGTTGGTCAGTCCGCGTTTTTCGAGAGCCTGCGCTCCGGTCCTGTAGCGATTGCCACCGACGCCGCGAATGCCCAGCACTATGAAGTACCCGCGGAGTTCTTCGCCACCGTGCTCGGGCCGCGACTCAAGTACAGCTGTGCCTGGTACGAAAACCCCTCCGTCGATCTGGCGGAGGCCGAGGAGACGATGCTGCGGCTCTCGTGCGCGCGGGCTGGGGTTGAGGACGGCATGCGTCTGCTGGACCTCGGGTGTGGCTGGGGCTCGCTTGCGCTCTGGTTGGCAGAGCAGTACCCACGCGCAACGGTCACCGCGGTGTCGAACTCGGCGACGCAGCGCGCCTATATCGAGGCTGAAGCCCGCGCGCGCGGATTTCGGAATCTCACCGTCATCACTGCCAACGCGGTGACCTGGGACACGGATGCCCGGTTCGATCGGGTGCTTTCGGTCGAAATGTTCGAGCACATGCGCAACTATGACGCGCTGCTGCGGCGCGTTACGGGCTGGTTGACTCCTCAGGGGCGACTGTTCACCCATGTCTTTTGCTGCCGTGAGTATGGCTATCATTTCGCGGACGCTGACGGTTGGATGGCGCAGAACTTTTTTACCGGCGGGATCATGCCGCGCGAGGACCAGTTCGAGCAGTTCCCGACCGCAGCGCGTCTTGTCGAGCGTTGGTGGGTGCCTGGCACGCACTATGAGCGCACGTGCAACGACTGGCTGGACCTGCTCGATGCGAATCGCGCAGCCGTGCTGGACATCTGTCGTGCAGCCTATGGTCGCGCGGATGCTCGTGTATGGCGCCAGCGCTGGCGCATGTTCTTCATGGCCTGTGCTGAGCTTTTTGGGCTCGAGGGCGGTTCACGGTTTGGCGTCGTGCACTCGTTAATGGAGGCCCCTGATCGAACCTCCAGCGCGATCTGATCCTGAGCGCCTGCGGCTCGCGTGATTCCGGCCTTCGGGTTGCCCCTAGTGGTCTGCACGAGGCTAAGTGAGTAGAGTGCGCGGAAAAGGCAAGCTGTCATTCGCTGGGGTTGCAGCGTCTCCGTCCTGAAGGGGTTGATCCATGCTCAAGCATTGCTCTCTTCGAAGTGTCTTCCTGCTGCTCGTCTGTGCGTTGGTGTTACCGTCCTCGCCGGTGATGGCTAAAAGCCGCGAGTACGTTCGCGATGCCGTTCTCATCAAATATCGAAAGGATTCGAGCGAAAGCAAACGCAGGGTCGCGCGCAAGGCGGCAAAAGCGCTACGGGCTGACCGCATTTCTCCGTACGCAAAAGACCTAGAGCGCTATCGGCTGCCGGCGAATATGACCGTCGAGCAGGCGATGAAGATTCTGGCAAACAATCCTGATATCGAGGTTGTGGAGCCGGACTGGATCATCCGCAAAGTCGAAACGTCCAACGACCCGTTTTACTTGAATAATGGTCTCTGGTGTATGT
>JBMTYG010000026.1:0-30694 GCA_049454295.1 Pseudomonadales bacterium | reverse complement strand
CCCCCCCCCGCGACTGCGTCGGCAAAACAGGGGTCCTACAAGCCGCGATTCAGATACTCGACCAGCGCTTGAAACAGCTCTTCGGCCAGACCCCAGTGCGGACCATAAGGCTCTGGATGAGCAGACTGCATCACCACGACAATTTTTGCCCGCGGTGCGATAAACAGGAACTGACCGTGGATTCCCCAAGCGCCGATGGCACCGGACGCATGATCCACGTGCCAACCGCCCCGGAAGGAGAAGAAGGGCGCGTCTTCCCGCCCAGGCATGGCATGACGCCGGGGGCCACCAGCAAATAGCTTCTCGACCACCCGCGGTTCAACCACCTGATTGAGGTTCGCCTGCCCATCTTGCTGCAGCATGATGCCTAAACGCAGCCAGTCGCGCGCCGTGAGGGCAAGCCCCGCGCTGGCCACTGTCATGCCGACGGCATCCGTCGCGAAGAGCGCATCCCGCTCTGCGCCAAGGCGTCCGTGCAGATGTTCGCCAAAGAGGGCGGCGAGCGACTGCCCCGTAGCACGCTGCATGATCCAGCCGATCACTTCCATGTTCGCGCTGGCGTACTGGTATTGGGCAGAGTGCTCGCCTTGCCCACGGACACCGTGCAGGTATTCGTTCAGCGATGGCGCTGGCGTGAACCCTGGCTCGGGCCCCAGCAGCCCACCCGCCATGAGCAGCTGACTGACATCCGACCACGGATCGCCATAGATTTCGCGGAAATCGAGCGCCACTTCCATATCCAGCGTTTCGCGGACGGATACGTTATCCCACGCGCTGCCCTTGAGCTCTGGCAGGTAAAAGGTCACCAGCCGCATGTCGTCGAAGCGCTTTGCGTCAATCAGCATCTCGGCGAGCAGCCCGGTCACCGACGCGGAGGCGGTCAGCAGCGCATGTCGGGTACGGGGACCATGAGCTCCGCGATAGCGCTCAAGCCGCAGCGAACCGTCCTGCCAGACGAGCAATGCCTGCACTGAGAGGGCATCGAGCGCGGCGTCAAGATTGAGGTGACGTCCGTCTCGAGTGCCAAGAACGAACTTACTGACATCGAGCCACAGCGGTCCAAGCGGCGTTGCCGGCGCATCACCATGGTCAACCGTGGCGACGTGAACGACCTGCTCCACATGCGTGAGCCCCCAGGCTAGATGAGGCGCGGTGAGCCAACTGCGCGCAGTGACTACGTCCGCGGATGCAGGGGGCGCTCCTTGCATGATCGTTGGCGGCGCAGCCGCAACCGCAGTGCCGCTAAGGCTGACCCCAAGCGTCATTCCCAGAACCCACAGACCCGAACGCAGTCGTGGTATCACCGGGATCACGGCATCAACGCAGCTTGAGGAGCAGGACGAGCAACAGCGGCGTAGCCACGGCCTGCAAGAGCATGAAACGCACCATGACCTGGGTGTTGGACCAACCCAGGCGATGGCGGACATGGTCATGGAGGGGGTAACGCACGTTACGGAAAATACCAATACGAAAGAACCGCAGCAGCGCCACCTTCAGCAGCCCGGTGCCGCCGTT
The DNA here is from genome assembly GCA_049454295.1 of Pseudomonadales bacterium. GTDB lineage: Bacteria > Pseudomonadota > Gammaproteobacteria > Pseudomonadales > Azotimanducaceae > UBA7803. Next base: position 29,179 of record JBMTYG010000026.1, on the reverse strand, counting down.
CAGCAGCACGACAAACGCGACGACAAACACAAGGAACGGGTTACCGCTGGCGAGCACCAAGGCCCCGATCACGAGACCGACCGGGCGCGAGCCCGCATCGCCCATGAGCACCACACTCGGGCTCGCGTTGTACCAGAGGTACGCAGCCAGGCAGCCGGTCATGGCGAACGCAAAGAGCGACCAGTCGGCGCCCGCGGCGTAGTGCGGCACCAGCAAATATCGCGAGATGGTTTGGTGGCCGACGATGCCGTACAAAATAAGCCCGAGAAAAACGAGCGCAAGCGTCGACAAGCTGCCAGAGAGCCCATCAACGCCATCGGTGGCGTTGGTTGAGTTGATGGTAAACCAGACAAGCGCGGCGCCGAGCGGCACAAAGATCTCAGGCACTACGGTGAGCGGTGCCTTCAGGAAGGGCAACCAGACCTCAAACGGCAGCCAGCGACACACCGCGCCCGCCACGAGGACACTGACGACGAGATCAAACGCGCCGAGCGTATATTCGCTGAAACCACCGCGTTTGCGATCGTCGAGATATCCCACCACCATGCTCGCGAGTGCGCAGGCAATCACCGTGAGGTGCGGCCAGGTCGCGGGTACCGTCAACAGCATGACCACCGCAAACACGGGCACGAACACGATGCCAGCGCCCATGGGCTTACCGATGCTCGCCTCCGCGCCGACCGCGAACGCGCGCCCCTGGTCGCGCGGCAACCGGCCCCACAGCGCCGGCAGGAGCAACCAGGTGACGATCAGACTTGCGCCGCTCGCGAAGCCGGCCAGAAAGAGGTAGCTGCCGAGCAATCGAAGCGGGCCAAAAAGGTGCCCGTAATGCTCGGCAATCGCCTGCAGCATGGCCCGCTCCGGTTCAGATGTAGTACGACTTCAACGGCGGGAAACCGTTGAATTCCACCGCACTGTAGCTTGTGGTGTAAGCACCGGTCGAGAACCAGTAAAGGCGATCGCCGATAGCCAGGTTAAGCGGCAGCGGGTATTTGAAGTCTTCATACATAATGTCCGCGCTGTCGCAGGTCGGGCCGGCCAACACGACTTCCTCAAGCTCACCGCGCTTCTCGGAATATACCGGGTATTTGATGGATTCCCCCATCGTCTCAATGAGCCCTGAGAACTTGCCCACGTCGACATAGACCCAGCGGTTCAAGCCTGTGCGGGATTTGCGCGAAACCAGCACCACCTCACTGACCAGAACGCCCGCGTTGGAGACCAGCGACCGACCCGGCTCGAGGATGATCTCAGGCAGCTCGTTGCCGAAGTCCTCGCGCAGATAGCGGGTGATCTCGGCAGCATAGGTCGCGAGTTCATTCGCGCGCGTCAGGTAGTTCGCGGGGAACCCACCGCCGAGATTGATCATCTTCAAGCGGATGCCATCTTCTTCGAGTAGCCGCTCAAAAATGACCTTCACCTTGGCGATGGCGCTGTCCCAGGTGCCAATGTCACGCTGCTGTGAGCCAACATGAAACGAGACCCCATAGGGCTCGAGACCCAGATCCCGCGCCATGATCATGAGGTCCATCGCCATATCGGTCTGGCAGCCGAACTTGCGCGACAGCGGCCAATCCGCCGTTTGTGATCCTTCCGTCAGCACGCGCACGTAGACCCGTGAACCCGGCGCTGCCTTCGCGATATTGCGAACATCTGCCTCCGAGTCGGTGGCGAACATGCGCACGCCCCGCTCGTAAAAATAGCGAATGTCGCGGGCTTTCTTGATCGTGTTGCCGTAGCTTACGCGCTCCGGCGGAACACCGAGGCTTATCACTCGATCAAGCTCGTAAATCGAAGCGATATCAAAGCTTGAGCCGCGGTCACGGAGCAACGTGACGATCTCTGGCGCGGGGTTCGCCTTCACGGCGTAGTAGATCTTCGCAAAAGGGAACGTGTTCAGAAGCTCGTCGTACTGCTGCCCCACCGTCGCGGTGTCGACTACTAAGAAGGGCGTTTCCCGCGTGTCTGCAAAAGCCTTGATCCGGTCATAGGTCGCAGCGTCGTAGTAATCGGTGATGGCAGTGGTCACTGGTCGAGCGTCTCCCCGCTGGTCAGGTTGAAAACGCGCGCATGGTAGGGTCGCAGACCCCCCCTGCATAGATGGACGACGAATTATTTCTGCACGCACATTCCCTAGCTTGGGCTCCGCCAGCCTGAGCCCCGCTGTATAGTGCCGCACTGCGTTGATCGCGATCGAAAATCATGCCGGCGACAGCCCCCTTGACCCCCTGCATTCGCGTCTGCCGCATCGATGGCCGCTCTGGCCTGTGCGTGGGCTGCGCGCGCACGAGCGAAGAAATCGCGGCGTGGTCACGACTTTCGGATCGGGCACGCCGAGCCATCATGGCGACACTCAAGGACCGACGGAGGACTGACTCATGACCGCGCTCCTGCACCTGCGCAAGGACGAGGACCGGCGTCTGCGCTCCGGCCATACCTGGGTTTACAGCAACGAGATCGATACGACGCAGTCCCCTCTGCGAACATTCGAGCCTGGCCAAGCGGTGGAGGTCCTAAGTAGCCGTGGGCAATGGCTTGGCCACGCTTACGTCAACCCAAACACATTGATCGCCGCGCGCATCGTAAGCCGGGACCGCGCCCATCCGCTCGATCGATCACTCATCGTGCACCGGCTCAACATCGCGCTCGCGCTGCGCCAACGTCTCTATCCACACCCGTCCTACCGGCTGGTCCACGGCGAATCGGATGGACTGCCCGGGCTCGTGGTGGATCGCTATGGCGATGTCCTCGTGGTGCAGCTCACCACGGCGGGTATGGAGCACGTGCGTGAAGCGGTGATTGAAGCACTGGATCAGGTGCTGAAACCAAAAGCCATCATCCTGCGCAATGACATCAGCTCGCGCACGTTAGAAGGTTTGGCGACGGGCATCGAGGTCGTCCTCGGGAACGCGCCCGACCACCTCGTCATCCAAGAGGGAAGCGCACGCTTCGAGGTCCCGGCGCTAGAGGGTCAGAAGACCGGCTGGTTCCATGATCAAGCGGCCAATCGGGAGCGGCTGACGCGCTACGTTCAAGGACGCTCGGTGCTCGACGTCTTTGCGTATGCGGGCGGTTGGGGCATTCGCGCAGCGCTCGCCGGTGCCAGCCGTATCACGGCCGTTGACTCCTCCGAGCGCGCGCTCGACTGGCTGAACGCTAATGCCGAACGGAATGGCGTGGCGGACACCGTATCGACCCTGCGCGGCGACGCGTTTGAGGTGCTGCGCTCGCTGCGCGGGGACGGCGCGCGCTTCGACATCGTCGTGCTCGACCCCCCCGCATTCATCAAGCGGCGCAAGGACGCGAAAGAAGGCCAGCTCGCCTACCGCCGACTGCATGACACAGCGCTGACGCTCTTGAGCCGGGACGGACTCCTGGTCTCGGCTTCCTGCTCGCATCATTTCGCCGCCGAGGACCTGCTGCGCACCGCGCAGGCAGCCGCGCGGGCGAACGACCGCAGCCTTCAATGCCTCGAAACGGGACAGGCGGGGCCGGATCACCCAGTCCATCCTGCTATGCCGGAAACGGCCTACCTCAAGGCGTTTTTCCTGCGCGTTCTGCCCACCTTCTGACGCGCCTGCTCAGGCATCCAGCAGCCCCTGATCCAGGAGCAGCGCGTCGGGGCTCGGGTCGCGTCCGCGGAACAGACGATAGACCTCAATCGCCGGAAGGCTGCCGCCCAGTCCAAGCACGGTCTCACGAAAGCGCTCCGCGACCTGCCGCAGGGCGCTCTCGTCATCCAGTCCGACTTCACGGAAAGCGGCAAAGGCATCCGCCGCCAGTACCTCGGCCCACTTGTACGAGTAGTACCCGGCTGCATAGCCGCCGGCAAATAAATGCCCGAACGCCGGCAGCTGGCTCTCATCAGGCAAGAGAGGGACCAGCAGCGTATCGCGAGCGATTTGACGCTCGATATCGAACGGCGACTGGTCGTGCGGCGCGTCAGGCAATCCCCAGATCTCATGCAATCGCAGGTCGGTCTTGGCAAAGAAGAGCTGGCGTAGTGTTGCGTTCCCAACCATGAAATTGCGGCTTGCGATGACGCGATCGATCAGCGCATCCGGCAACGGCTCGCCGCTTCGATAATGAGCGGTCATGGCGCGCAGAAACGGCTTGTGTTCCATCCAGTACTCATTGAACTGGCTTGCAAGTTCAACCGCATCCCACTCGACCAGATTCATGCCGGAGGCGCCGCCCTCGTCCACCAACGTGAACATGTGCTGCGTGGCATGTCCGAACTCGTGGAATAGCGTACGTACTTCGTCTAGCGACATGAGCGCAGGCTCGCCAGCCGCGGGCGGGCGCCCGTTCATGACAAAGAGCGCCACTGGCAGTGACGCGTCGCGACCATCGCTTGCAAGCAGCCGCGTGCGATCGACCACCGTGTTCATCCACGCGCCGCCGCGCTTCTCGCCCGGGCGAGCATAAGGGTCCATATAGAACCCGGCGATGACCTGCCCGTGCCGGCGCACTTCATAAAACGCCACACTGTCGTCCCAGGTGGGCACAGTGCCCGCCCGGATCTCGACGATCTCCACGTCGTAGAGTTTGTGAATGAGGCCAAAGAGCCCGGCCATGACCCGCGGCATCTGAAAATACTCACGCAGCGCCTCGCTGTCATAGTCATACAGCGCCTCACGCTGACGCTCGCTCCAGAACGGCACGTCCCAGGGTTCGAGCGTGCCCGCATCCGCCCCGGCCTCTGATGCAGCGAACGCTGCCAGCGCCGCAAACTCGCGCGCCGCCGCAGGGCGAGCCGCGCGCTCAAGACGACCAAGCAAGTCCCAGACCGCCTCCGGGTTAGGCGCCATTTTCGCATCGATGCTGCGCTGTGCATGGCTTGCAAAGCCGACGAGCTGCGCCTGCTCTTGTCGCAAGCACAATATCTCGCTCAGCACTGGACGATTGTCGAACTCTCCGCTCACGCCGCGTGCGCGAAAGGCCCGGTAGAAACGCTCGCGCAGACCGCGGTGACGGGCATGCTGAACCACCGCCATGTAGTTCACGGCATTGATCACGAAATGCCAGGGACCCGCTTCGGCCGTAGCCGCCGACACGCCGTCCTCCAGCGCTGTCGCGACCGCCATCGCGAGCACCGGCGCGGGCACGCCGACGACTTCCTCTGGATCCGCGACCACGAGGCGCGACTGCTTTTCTTCCTTCACCAGATTGGTCTGGAAGCGGTTGGAGAGCTCGGCCAGCGTCTCGCCGATAGCCTGATAGCGCGCTTGAGCCGAGCCGGTCAGATGCACGCCGCCCCGTTCCATCGACCGGATGGACTCATCCAGGATGCGCCTTTGGGCAGGCGTCAGCGTTGGGGCGTGTTCACGCAGCTCGATCATGGCGTCGTAGACGGGTCGGCTTTGCCCAATTCGCGTGACCAGAGCAACGTATTCAGGACGCACCGCATCGTAGGCCGCCTGCAGCGTGTCGCTGTACTTGACGCTTGTGAGATGCAACACAGCGCCCATCACCCGGCCAAGGCGATCCTGCATTCGCTCAAGGCCATCCATCAGTCCCGCCCAGTCCCGCACGGACCCGTCAGCGCAACCCGCTTCGAGACCATCGAACGCTGCTTCAGTCTCGGCGAGCAGCTGCCTGAGCCCGCCCGCGACCCGCTCGGGCTGGATCTGCGGCCAGACCGGGAGATGGGTGATAGCCCCATGACGCGTGATCGACTCCAGCGCCGCAAGGTCAGTCATCGACGGAGTAACAGGGGCGGTAACCGAGTTGGCGACGGGGTCGCTCATGGGGTGCTTCTCCAGACACAGGGGTTCACGAAAGTCTCACAAAGAATCTTGGCGTAGCTCATCACGCCCGTCGACCGCGACCGGCACACATGTGATGATGCCGAACGCCTTGTCGTCGACGCTTCACACCATGGCTGCCGCACCCCTAGCAGACCTCGCCACCATTGACGTCTCGCGCCTGCCGGATGACCCCTCTGCCATCGCGGCAATCGATACCGCGTGCCAGCGCTGGGGCTGCTTCCATGTGCGCGGGTACGCCGAAATCTCAGATCTGGATAACACGGTGATCTCCCGGCTGCAAAGCGCCATGCGCGGATTCTTTGCCGCAGACCGGCCGGTAAAGCAGGCAATCGAGCGCACGGCGGACAACGCCTGGGGCTGGTTCGACCGCGAGCTGACCAAGAACACGCGAGACTGGAAGGAGATCTTCGACGTTGGCCCGGCAGACGGACTGAACGTTCCGCAATGGCCCGCGCTACCCGAGTTTCAGGACGCCGTCAGCGGCTATTACCGCGCCTGTGAGAGCCTCGCCGTATCACTCCTGCAGGCGCTGTCCGCCGCGCTTGGCATGCCTGCCAATCACCTGGATGCGGACTTTGCTGCGCACACAAGTTTTTTGCGGCTCAATCACTATCCCCCCTGCCCCAGACCTGCCGCCCACGATGCGCCGAGCGGAGATCCCAAGCATGCGTTCGCGATCAGCCATCACACGGACTCGGGTGCGCTGACCGTACTGCTCCAAGACGGGCCGCCCGCGCTGCAGCTGCAGCGCGAGGGGCGCTGGTATATCGTCGACGCACCGCCCGACACGCTGACCGTCAACATCGGCGATGTCGTGCAGGTCTGGTCGAATGACCGCTACACGGCGCCGCTGCATCGAGTGCTGGCCAACGCCACAGAGACTCGCTTCAGCGTGCCGTTCTTTCTCAACCCGAACGCCACCGCACATTATTCGCCCCTGCCGAGCCTCTGTGCACTTGCACCGCCGCGCTACCGCGCGATCAACTGGGGCGAGTTTCGCGCGCGCAGAGCGGCGGGGGACTACGCGGATATCGGGACAGAGGTCCAGATTTCCGACTACCGCCTCGACTGACGCGGCAGCGCAGTGGCTGGGACAACGCCACCCTGCACGGAGCAGCAACCCACCCGGTTTGACAAAAACCCTCGGGTTGATCGATCGCTGCGCCATTCGCTAAGCGACGGCATCACCTACGCCGCGATGATGGGCGCTGCCGAGAGCTACTTCGCGGCGTTTGCCGTGCTGCTGCGCGCCACGACGACCCAGGTCGGTCTGCTTGCCGCACTACCGCCGCTGCTGGGCTCTTTCGCCCAGCTCGCCTCCGCCTGGATCGGACACCGACTGGGACGACGCCGAGACATCATCGTCTTCGGTGCACTGCTGCAAGCCACCATTCTTCCGCCACTCGCGCTCTCGCCACTGCTACTGCCGAGCATCGCCGCACCGATGCTCATCCTGTGTGCCGTCATTTACTTTGCCGGACCGAACCTCGGCGCACCCCTGTGGGGCAGCTTGATGGGCGACCTGGTGGCGGAATCCCATCGCGGGCGCTTTTTTGCGCTGCGCACGCGGCTGTCGAGCCTTGCGAACTTCAGCGCGCTCATCATCGCGGGCTTCGTGCTGGAGGGTTTCGACACGCTGGGCTTTGCCTACTGGGGCTTCGTCGCGATCTTTGTCTCCGCTGCAGGACTTCGTCTCGTGTCTGCCTGGCATCTCGCACAGATGCATGATCCGCCAACGCAGCCCGTCACGCTCCGCATCCCCTGGCACCACGCGCTCACCACCGGACTACGCAGCACCGGGCTGCTACCCTTCACGCTGTTCTTCGCAGCGATGCAGTTTGCCGTCGCGATCGCCGGTCCCTTCTTCGCGCTGTATATGCTGCGCGATCTTGAGTTCAGCTACGTGGCGTTCATGTTTAACACCGCCGCATCGGTGTGCGTACAGTTCGTGACGCTCTCGCGCTGGGGGCGTCTCTCGGATCTGTTCGGCAACCGACTCATCCTGGTAACGACCGGTCTGCTGATTCCGCTGATGCCGATCCTTTGGCTGCTATCGACGAACTACCTCTATCTGCTGGGCGTACAGGCGGTGTCAGGGCTCCTTTGGGCCGGGTTCGCCCTTAGCGCCTCGAACTATGTGTTTGATCTGACGCCGCGCGACCAGCGAGCGGCGCTCATGGCGGCGCATAACGTGATCGCGGCAGCGGCCATCTTTCTCGGCGCTTCGCTCGGGGGCTGGCTTGGCAGCGTGTTGCCCGAAAGCCTCCAATTCGGCTCTGTGACTTGGGCGTGGGCTTCCCCGCTGTGCGGCGCCATGATGTTGTCCGCGTTTGTGCGCATGCTTGTGATTGCCGCTTTTTTGCCAAGGCTGCGCGAGGTGCGTCGAGTGCGGCGCAGCTCAAGCATGCAGCTCATGCTGCGCCTCCTTGCCCCGCGCTGGCGCTGATACAGCGCCGTTTACTGGGCCTTGAACGCACGCACCGCGGAGTTCCAGCCATCGCCCACCTGGTGCTGTGCGTCGACAAGGCTGTTGTAGAGCGTGTTGTAATTCGCAGACTGCTCGTCAGAGAGCGCTGCTTCCCCGAGCGCTGCCTTAGCGCTCTCCATGCACTTGAGTGCTTGGTCATTGTCTGCAATGTATGCCTTCACCGCGCCCGAGGCTGCAACCATTTCCTCCTGGGTGGCTTTACTGCCGTCCGGCAGTGCGGGCAACGCCGGAATCGAGCAAGCAGACAAATCGAGATCAGCCGCATTGGCCGATGTCATCAGGACCGCGCCAGTCAACATGAGGCTGGCGACGAGAACACGCTTCATGGAAACCCCTCCTTAACAGAACAACGTGCCGCAACATGCTAGCGCGCGAGATGGCGCAGGCTCAACGCCCCTACGGCACCAGGTTGGGGCAGCTACCAAGGGTGATGTCACGGGTGCCACCAACCGGGCGTATACTCCCGCCGCATCCACACAACTGATCCAGACCGTCGCGGACTGAAGGCAAGCCTACCCATGACTTTTGCTCATCGTTTCCGCCTAACCTCGGTGATAGCGAGCCTGCTTGTGCTCGGAATGCTCGGTGTCACCACGAAGCTCTGGTTCGACAGCGAGAAATGGCGCGCCGCGACCGAGCGGGAACGCGTGTCGCAAGAGCTATCAACTGAGCTCAAGCAGAGCTCCGACGAGCTGACGCGGCTGGCACGTACCTATGTCGTCACGGGCGATGCTCGCTATGAGGCGGATTACTGGCAGGTCCTCGCCATTCGCAATGGGCAGTCGCCGCGACCTGACGGTCGTACGATCGCTCTGCGCACGCTCATGATAGAGGCCGGATTCACGCCCGAAGAGCTCGGTCTGCTCGAGCGCGCCGAGGCGAACTCGAATGCGCTTGTCGCCATCGAAACCGCTGCATTTCAAGCGATGGTCGGACGCTTCATGCCGACGGGCGCTTCTGCGAGCCGCAACGCCGCGGACTACCTGACCAGCGCTGAGCCGGATCCCGAATACGCCATTCGCATCATGCATGACGAGCGCTACCACGCGGAGAAAGCACAGATCATGGAGCCGATCGCGGAGTCCGCGACGCTGGTGCGTGACCGAACTAAAAACGAAGTCGAAGCACTGTCAGCGCAGATGGAGCAGATCATTGGTCTGGCGGTTCTGCTTGGCGCATTGCTCTTGACCCTGTTCTGGTTGAATCAGCAGTTCGCGCAGCGTCCTGTGATCCGCGCTATCGGTCGGGTGTCCAAGGATCTCGAAGAAATCAGTACCGGCGCCATCGATCTATCGCGCCGAATCAATAATCCTCGCAATGACGAACTCGGCGCGCTCGCGCGTGCGCTGGATCGAACACTCGAGCGGGTGGGCAACCTCGTTACCCGCGTGGCCGAGGCATCGGAGCTGGTCGCAGACGCTGCCGCCGAGATCACCACGGCGGCGCAGCAGCAACGGGAAACCAGCGGCGAGTTCGGCGCGTCTACGAGCGAGATCGCCGCATCGACCAACGAAATCTCGGCCAACTCCCGGGAGTTGCTCGAGACATTGACGCAGGTCGCCGCCACGTCCTCCGCTACCGCCGAAGTGGCCAACCGCGGACGCGGTGACATCGATCGAATGGAAGCCAGCATGCAGGCGCTGTCAGCTGCGACGGCATCGATCTCTGGAAAGCTTGCCATGATCTCGGAGCGAGCGAACAACATCGGCACGGTGGTCACCACCATCACGCGCGTCGCGGACCAGACCAATCTGCTGTCGCTCAACGCTGCGATCGAAGCCGAGAAAGCAGGGGAGTACGGGCTCGGCTTCTCGGTCGTGGCCCGAGAGATCAGGCGCCTCGCTGATCAGACCGAAGTGGCGACGCTCGACATCGAAAGAATCGTTGGCGAGATGCAGAGCTCAGTCAGCGCCGGCGTGATGGAGATGGACCGCTTCGACGACCAGGTGAGAGCCGGCGTGCAGGAGACCATGCGCATCGGCAACGAGCTTTCTGCCATCATCGGCGGCGTTGAGGGGCTCGGTCCGCGGTTTGACCAAGCGCAACAGAGCATGCGCTCGCAGGCGGTCGGCGCCGGTCAGATCAACGACGCCATGATTCGGCTGCGCGAGGCGGCACTCGGGTCGGGCGAGTCCTCCGAGCGTCTTTACGTTGCCTCCGCTCAGCTGTCACGCGCTATTGAAGAACTGAAGAGCGAGGTCGCGCGCTTCAGCTCCGCGACTAGTCGATAAGGTAATACTCAAGCGTGGACACCACCCGCACCTTTTTGATGTGCGGGTTGTTGCTGTCCCGGTCCTCGATCATGAACTGACCCTGCCGCGCCGCCCGCAGCTTGCCCAGCTGACTTTCCGAGTCTGCCGCAAATTTAGCGGCGACCTCGCGCCCGTTGCGCGTCGCTTCCTCGATCATGGCGGGCTTGATGGCGTTAAGACCGCCAAACAGATACTGGGTGCGGAATTCGTAGTTCTCCTGGTTCAGAACCACGCCAGCCTTGCCGAGCTCAAGCAGGTCACTGCCCGCGCTGCGTACGGCGTCAATCTTGTGTGTGAAAACAGTGACAACCTGGGACACGGAATAACGAAAGCGCACATTGCCGTCGCCGTAGGGCTGAGCGAGTCGATCGAGCACGCTGGGAGCGCTCACGCTGATCTCACCCGCTGAGAAACCGCGGGCCTCGAGAAACGCCGAGACCGCCTTGCGCTGCGACTCGATCGACGTCACTAAGGTGTCGAGATCATCACCCGCCACGACGAACTGCAGCGGCCAGATTGCCGTGTCCGCCGTGACTTCACGCTCCGCTAGCCCCTTCACCTCGACACTGCGGTCAAGCTTGCGCGCATCGACGAAGCCGTTGCCGATACCAAGCCCACCGATGGCAAGCCCGATCGCAACGAGCCCCCCCAACCAAACGCTTGCCGATGTGTTCATCTATTGATTTGCCTGCACTAAACCTGATGTCTGGGTATCCGCCTTGCGGCATGAATCGATCAGCCATGAGTCGGTCAGTAGATGCCTGAGCTCGCGTCTACGGACTGCGCGTGCCATGCCCTGCGTGCAATCGCCACGCGTTCGACCAGCTCGGAAACACTGTCCCGATGCGCGTCGAACCAAGCCTTCGCATAGCTTGCGAACTCATCCACGCGGGCTGATTCAGTGTTGTCGAGCTGCATAAGGCGCCGGGGCAGTTCACCCGTCAATCGCACATAACGCTCGCCAAGGAGTTGTCGGCACTGGGCAGAACTCACCGTGGAGCTGGCGCTCATCATGTGCTCGACCAGTCCGTTGCTGACCCATCCGAGAATACCCCACCGACGCGACGCCTCGCCGATCGAATTCTGTTCACCTTCAGTCAGGTCACGGGCGGGACGTCCCGTACCAAGTGAGAGCAGCCAGATATCCGAGAGCACGTGGCCCATCGCAAGCGCCTCGGCGATGGCACACAAACTCGGGTCGTTTGTGGTCAAAGCTCCGTCCACTAGCCAGCGGGATGGCCTGCTCTCACTCGGTACCGGGGGGAACAACGTGGGCGCCGCTGTGGCAGCGTCGCAGATCTCGGAGAGCAGTGGATTGTGGGCGGAATCGTGGCCGCGATGATTCTTGAAGGTGACAAGCTCGCGATTAATGAAGTCATACGCCAAGACGAGGAGCTGCTTGTCCACAATATCGTTGATACGCGTGCCACCGGATAGACCGTCGAGATAGCGTCGCTTGTTAGCGCCATCGTACTTGGGTCGATTTTGCACCCGACCCAACAGGCGGTCCCACATCGACTTGTCAAAGATGTCGCTCATGGTGCGCGCCGAATAGCTGTGTTCCGCAAGATCTGCGACCGACCCTTGTGCCGCCGCGCAGTAGGTTGCAATGAGTGCTCCGGTGCTGACCCCCGCGAAAAAATCAAAGGTGCGTCGAATGGGTATACCGGCGTCGCGCTCGATGTGGTGCAGCACGCGAGCAGGTATCGCCCCGCGGGAGCCTCCACCATCGATCGCCAGAATGAAGATCGGTCCTTTCACCGACATCTGCTTTGGCCCCCCAGGCCTAAACCCCACCAGGGCGCAATCTCAGCGCGGGCAATCCGGTCGGCGCCCGGCAGATCGCGAGCTTTCCATGCGCCGAAGCGCTGCGGGCATGCGTGCTTCGAGCTCGGCAATACGCGCGCTGCTCGAAGGATGGGTCGATAGGAAATCCGGTGGTCGTTCACCGCCGATTCGGCTCATGCTACGCCACAGCGCCACGCTCGCGCGCGGGTCGAAGCCAGCATTCGCCATATAATCAAGCCCAAGCAGGTCGGCTTCGGTCTCCTGCGCCCGCCCAAACGGAAGAATCAACCCGACCTGCGCCCCAAGACCCAAGAGACCGAAGAGCTCCTGCTGCGCGGGGGACCCGGTACCCGTCGCGATCTGCACCACCTGCAGCCCGGAACTGGCGAGGCTCTGCGTCGACACACGTTCATTGGCATGTCGAGCCGTCACATGCGCAATCTCGTGCCCGATCACCGCGGCGAGCTGGTCCGCGGTGGTGGCTACGTCTAGCAGACCGCGGTAGACGCCGATTTTTCGACCGGGCAGAGCGAACGCGTTGACCGCCGCGTCATCGAACACCCGCACCTCCCACTGCGCCGGATCACCGCCCGGCAGCGCGCGAATGACCTGTGCCGCCACGCACTCCACATGGCGGCTTTGGCTACCCTGTCGAAGGACGGGAGTTTGCGCCTGCATCTCTGCAAAAGCTGCCGCGCCCATCCGCGCCATATCCGCTTCAGGATAGAGGATCAGCTGACCGCGACCCAGAGGAGAGCTGGTGCAGGCGGCGAGGAGGGTCAGCGCCGCCAGCGCCAGGCGTCGCGATGCGCGACGCCCGATCATCACACGAAGCGCGGGTAGTCGGGTGTCCACATGGCATCCCGGGCCGCAGCCAGGAAGTCCGCGGGCGCGGGAACGCTCGCCAACCCCTCGCGATGCGCCTGGGAGGCAACCGCTGCTGCGCCGTGAGCGGTGATCTCACGCAGCCGCGAGATGTCGGGATACAGAAGCCCCCGCTCGAGCTCCTCCTCCGTCACCTGCGCTGCAAGGCTCGAGGCAGAAGCCGAAATCATGTCATCCGAGACCTGACGTGCACCCGCCAGCAACGCGCCCAACCCGATTGCGGGGAAAACGAACACGTTGTTGCCCTGACCCACATGGATCGTGCGACCCGCGTAGCGCACCGGCAGGAATGGGCTGCCGGTGGCGACCAATGCCCGCCCATCGGACCAGCGAATGAGGTCATCGGGATGGGCCTCACAATTTGACGTCGGATTTGACAGCGGGAAGATCACGGGTTCTGCGCACTGCGCGGCCATGGAACGTACCAGCGATTCGCCGAAAGCTCCCGGCTGACCGCTGGTGCCAATAAGCACCGTGGGGGCAAAACGCGCGACCACTGCATCGAGCGAGCGATCATCATCGAGCCCCGCCGCCGTCGCCGCCTCAGGTGACCAGGCGAGCTCCCGCTTATAGCTGTCCGCATAGGCACGGTCGTTAACGAGCAAGCCGGTGCTGTCAAGCAGCGCCATGCACCGTGCCAGATCGGCTTCTGCAACGCCTTCTTCACGCAGCGCTGCCTTGATCTGACGTGCTATGCCAAGCCCTGCCGCACCCGCGCCATGAATGATGATGCGCTGGTCCGAGAGCCGCTCGCCCTTGCGCCTGAGCGCGGAAAACACCCCCGCAAGCGTCACCGCACCCGTACCTTGAATATCGTCATTAAACGAAAGGAAACGGTGGCGATAGCGCTCAAGCACTTGCAGCGCGTTGTCCTTGCGGAAATCTTCCCACTGCAACAAGCCCTGGGGAAACAGCTCAGCGAAGGCGACAGTGAATTCGTCCACCAAGTCGTCGTACGCGCTGCCGGTCAGCCGCTCCCGCGGCCAGCCAAGATACAGATCGTTTTGCAAGAGCTCACGATTGTTGGTACCGACATCGAGACTGACGGGCAGGGTCTCCGCGGGATCGATACCCGCGGCAGCCGTGTACAGCGCGAGCTTACCCACCGAAATCGCCATCCCGCCGGCGCCCTGGTCACCAATACCCAGTATCGATTCGTTGTCAGTGACAACGGACAGTCGAATGTTGCGGCCATCCGCCGCGCGTTCAAGGATCTGTTTTATCCGCCCGCGGTCGGCCGGAGTGATCCACACGCCGCGCCCGCGCTGAAACACTTCGCTGAATTTCTGGCACGCAAGTCCCACGGTGGGGGTGTAGACGATCGGCATGAACTCGGCGAGATGATCCATGAGCAGCCGGTAATAAAGATGCTCGTTACGGTCCTGCAGTCCCGCGAGTTCGCGATAGCGTGCAAGCGGGTCTGTGACCGCGCTCAAACGCTGGTAGAAGCGGATGACCTGCTGTTCCTGCGTGTTGAATGTTGGGGGTAGCAGTCCGTGCAGCTGCAACAGGTCGCGCTCGGCCTCAGTAAAGGCGCTGCCCTTGTAGAGCAGCGGGTCGCGCAGGAGCGCGTGCCCGCGCAGCTGCGTGTGAATGATCCTGGCGGTCACGATGGTTTTTCTTCCTCGGTAGCCGATTGCACAGCGCCGCTCGCCGCGAGCGCGCGAATTTCATCCGGACCGTAGCCCGCGGCGGCGAGCACTGCTGCGGTGTGCTGCCCCAATCGGGGAGCCGGACCGCGGGGCCGGACATCCGCATCCCGAAAACGCATCGGGATACGCACGCTGCGATAACTGCCCAACGTGTCGTGCGAGATTTCGGGAAACATCTCGATAGCGGCCGCCTGACGATCTGCAGCGACCTCCTCAAGGGTGAGCACCGGACCCCAGATCAGACCGGCGCGATCGAAGATCTCGCCCCACTCGTCACGACTGCGCGCTGCAAGAATCGCGTCGATGGCGTCCACGAGCTCGCGCATGTGGCGATAGCGACTGCTGGCATCCTTGAACCGAGGATCGGCCAGCCAGTCCGGCTGGTCGAGGGCCACACACAGCTTATCCCACGCGCTGCCGCCCATGGTGTTGAGCACCACCCACTTGCCGTCACCACACGGATAACGGTTGGCTGCGGGGGCAAGCTGCTCGTGCCGAGCGCGGCGACGCACGGGCGCCTGATCCACGGCCGTCACACCGAAGTCTGACGCCTGGGTCCAAATCGCGGTTTCATAAAGGGACGTTTCAACGACCTGACCCTGCCCTGTGCGCTCGGCAAGTCGCAGCGCAGCCAGCACAGCGCCGACCAAGGCAAGGCCCGTCGTGTGATCACCCTGCGCCGGGCGCGCCATCGGCACCGCGCCATGGTCGCCTTCGCGCATGGCGTCATACAGCCCAGAGCGGCCGAAGAACGCGGTCACGTCATAGCCCGGACGACCCGCATCCGGACCCTCAGTGCCGTAGCCCGTCAAGGTGGCATGAACGAGCTGCGGATTGATCGCCATGAGAGTCGCCGGATCGAGACCAAACTTTGCCTGCCGCTGCGGCAGCAAATTACACAGGAATACCTGCGCACCCGCGATCAGACGCTGCACGACTTGAGCGCCCGCTTCGGTGTCCAGCGCAACCGCAATGGATTCCTTACCCCGGTTGTCCACGTCGAAACCGAAGTCATAGCCCTTGAGTGGTCCATCGATCTTCGCTGGTCGGCCGATACCGCGCATGGGGTCGCCGCCGAGCGGCTCAACCTTGACTACGCGGGCACCCAGATCTGCCAGGATAGCCGCGGCGCTGGGCGCGGCCATGTAATTGTCTACCTCGATCACCGTTACGCCGGCTAGCGGTGCATTCACGAGACCCCTCCCGCCAGACGGCGTTGCGCCGACCCGGACTCGACTGTCAAAGAAGCGGGATTGTAGAGGTGAGTTCGTGCACGGTCACCTCTGCTGGACAGTTGAGCCGCGCCTCGACCACGGAGGCGCCGGCGCCGCGCGAGGTATAGCCCTGCAAACCGCCGTGCTGCCATGCGCCCCGTCCAAGTCTGCGCGGGATGCGCGCCTCGAGAATTACCGGCACTTCACCAGGGAGACAGATCTGACCGCCATGGGTGTGACCACAGAGCATGAGGTCGACACCGGCATGAGCCGCCTGACGATAGATCTCCGGACTGTGCGACAGCAGGATCAGCGGAAGATCCCGATCGGCACCCACGATAGCCTTCTCAACATTGCCGAGTCCGAAGTAATGCACGTCGTCAATGCCGGCCAGGATCAGCCCATCCCCGCCCCGTCGCAGCCGAACGTGCTCGTTCATCAGTACTCGCACCCCCATCCCTTCGAGCGCCGGCAAGAGCGCGACCGGGTCGTGGTTGCCGAGCACCGCATAAACCGGCTCAGCCAGGAGCGCGCGGAGCCGACCCAGATTGTGAATGGCGCGCGCCGGATCACCATGGGTCTCGAAGCGGTAGTCGCCTGTCAGCACGCAGATATCGTGATCAAGCGGCTTCACGGTCTCGAGGATAGCCTCGACCAGCGACTCGCTGGCATCGATGTGCAGGTCTGACAGATGCAGGATGCGCAGGCCCTCGAGCCCGGTTGGCAACCGTGGCAGCACCACGCGGTGATGGACGACGCGAATGTCGCGCGTGTTGCGCTGCGCGCGACCCCAGAGTCCGGTCAGCTTCAGGGCCAATGGAATGAAGCGCTGAATCGAGTACCAGTTTTCGGGGTGGAAAAACTTTCGCGCGCCGCTGCCGGGCACCCGAAAGAGTTCGTGCTCGTGCTCCCGTTCGAGCCCCAGGCGCTGACGCGCATGGACCGCGCCGAGTCGTATCTCGAGCCACTCACTCAGTTCCGCGTCCGTCACCGGGCTAGTCCACCAGCGCCTGATAGACCAGCGTCTTCAACTGCCGCCGGATCGGATAGGCAGACGATGGCAACAGCTGGGTCATGAATACGACCACCAGCTCTTCCCGCGGGTCTACGAAAAAATAGGTGCTAGCAGCACCGCCCCAGGCAAACTCGCCGGGCGAATCGAGCACGTTCGCCGCCACAGGGTCGAGCACGACAGAAAAGCCAAGGCCAAAGCCAATGCCCTCGAACGGGGTCTCGGCGAAGGCGGGCTGCCCCATGGCCGCCAGGTCGCGGTTTCCCGGGAGATGGTTGGCAGTCATGTAGGCGAGCGTCTTGCGCCCAAGGATCCGGACACCCTCGACCGCGCCGCCGCCGAGCAACATGCGCGCGAAACGGTGGTAATCGTCGAGCGTCGACACCATGCCACCGCCGCCCGAGAGGAATAACGGCCGCGCGTGATAGCTGCTGTTTTCCGGATCGTCCTGCAGGCGCAGACCATCACCCCGCGAACGCTCGTAACACGCAGCAAACCGTGCACCCGCGCCCGCTGGGACGGTAAAGCCACTGTCGCTCATGCCAAGGGGCGCGGTGATGGTCGAGCGGATGAAGTCATCCAGGTCCTGATCCGCGAGCCGCTCCACCAGATAACCCAACACGTCGGTCGCGACACTGTAATTCCAGCGCGCGCCTGGGGAAAACTGCAGCGGCAGCTCTGCAAGCGCGTCGATCATCTCGGCGAGGGTCATCGTCGACGTCAAGAGACCCACACCTCGAGCCCGATACAACGCGTCCACGGGATGCGCATGCTGAAAGCCGTACGTCAGCCCCGAGGTGTGGGTCAGGAGGTCCTTGATCACCATCGGTCGATCTGGTGGGCGGACCGAATACGTGTTGGCGTCGCCGCCCGCGAAAACGCGCAGGTCGCGCCACTGCGGAATGTAACGGGCCACGGGGTCGTCCAGCTGGAAAAGACCGCGCTCATACAGCGTCATGAGCGCCACGCTGGTGATCGGTTTGGTCATCGAGTAAATGCGAAACACGGTATCGCGAGTCACCGCCAGTCCGCGCTCAATATCGCGCTGACCAGACGCACCAAACCACGCCTCAACACCATGGCGCGAAACAAGGCACGCATAGCCCGGCAGTCGCCCGTCAATCACGTACCGATCCAGATGGCGCCCAAGCCGTTGCAAGCGCTCCTCACTCATCCCATGTCGGGGGATCGTACTCATCGCGGGCTCCCGGTCATTCCGTTGCCGGGGGTTCGCCCCGCGCATCGTTTGGTGTGCCTGCGCGTTCGTAGACCACCACGCCGTCGAAGATCGTCAACGCGACCGGCACCTCGCCGATCATGCGCGCCGGCACATCGAAGAGATCGCGCTCAAGCACCACGAGATCCGCAGCCTTGCCGGGCTCGAGGCTGCCGGTAAGCGCTTCCTGGTGCATGAGACGCGCGCCGTTACGGGTGAATCCGATTAGCGCCGACCGCAGCGAGATCCTTTCCGCCGGGTTCAGCACGGCGTCTTCTGCATCGGTCATTGGGTTCTGACGCGTGACCGCGGTCTCGATGGCGAGCAGCGGATTCATGGAAGAAACGAACCAGTCGCTGCCGAACACCAGCGTCCCACCGGTCGCCTCGATCGAGTGGAGCGGGTACATGCGCGCAACACGCTCGGGACCGACCACGGGCAGATTCACCTCGCGGATATACTGGTCAGGGAAAGCCCACAGCGCCTGAAAATTAGCGGCCACGCCCAATGCCCCGAAGCGGGGATAGTCCTCAGGATGCACCAGCTGCAAATGCGAGATGTGATGCCGGTTGCCGCGATCACCATGCACGGCCCGGACAGCTTCTAGCGCGTCGAGCCCCTCGCGTGCCGCGGCGTCACCGATCGCATGCATGTGGATCTGCAAACCCGCAGCATCGAGCCCCATAACGAGAGCGCTCAGCTCTGGATAAGGTCGCAACAAGGCTCCGCGCGCACCCTGTCGTCCGAGATAGGGTTCAAGCAAGGCCGCAGTTTCACCCTCGAGCACGCCGTCCAGAAAGATCTTGGCCGCATCCGCCCGCACCAGCGCCCCGGTCCCTCGGCTACCGGGATCAGCGAGCGCGAGGGCGCCCTCAAGCCCGCCCTCAGTACTGACACTCGCCACAATACGCGCGGTCAGCCGACCGTCCCGCTCGAGAGCGCGCCAGGTGGCTAGCAGCGGCGCGTCAACCGAGGCGTCGATGATGGAGGTGATGCCGAACCCATTGGCGACCCGCAAACCAGTGCGAGCAGCCGCCTCGAGCTCGGCCGGCGCGGTCGGTGGCAACACGGCTTCGACGAGCCCCTGCGCTGACTCACGCAGCGTGCCCAGCGGTTCACCCGCGGCATCGCGCTCGATGATGCCGAGCGCCGGATCCAAGGTATCCGCGGTGATTCCAGCCGCCGCAAGCGCGGCGCTATTCACCCAGGCACTGTGACCATCGGCGCCGCGCAGGAACACCGGACGGTCAGAGACCACGGCGTCAAGCAGCGCCTTGTCCGCGCGCGCTTCGGGAAAGAGCGACAGATCCCAGCCGCCCCCCTGCAGCCAGGCTCCGGGCGGTAACGCCTCGGCGCAACGGGCGACGGCCGCAACGATCGCGTCCACGCTGCCATGGGGCGCAAGGTCGCAACGACCGAGCTGGAGCCCCCCAGCAATCGGATGCGCGTGGGCATCATGAAAGCCGGGCAGGACCATCTGCCCCCCCAGGTCACGTACCGGTCCCGCATAAGCCGCGGTGATGACCGTGTCGCTGCCCGTCGCCAGGATGCGTCCATCGCGGATCGCGAGCGCGGTAACCCGGGTATCCGCCTCGTCGAAGGTGTAAATCGCGCCATTGACGAGGACGAGGTCGGCGGGCTCGTGTTGATCGCACGCCGCAAGACTGACCGCCAGTGCCGCCAGCGCGAGACCGCGGCGCAAGAAGGACTGGCATGAACGCGGCGGGAGGGCAGACCGGCAACGATTAGATGCAGACACCACGCTTTCTCACAGGCGGTCGAGGAGCGAATAGTAGAGCATCCCCGCAACCAGCGCGGGCCAGCGTAACAGGGTTCCGCCAGGGAAGCGGACATGCGGCAGGCGCGCCATGAGATCAAAACGCTCCGCGTCCCCCATGATCGCTTCCGCTACCAGCTTGCCACCGAGATTGGCGAGCGCGATGCCGTGCCCCGAGTATCCCTGAGCCCACCAGACGCCATGACCCCGTCGACCGAAATGCGGCATGCGGCGCAGAGTGATCGCAAGGGTGCCGCCCCACGCGTAATCGATCGGCACCTGAGCGAGCGTGGGATAAACCTCAAGCAAATGGCGACGCACGAAAGCCTTCAGATCGCGCGGAAAGCGCGCGGTGTAGTTTTCACCGCCACCGAAAATCAGTCGGCGATCGGGCGAGAGATGGAAGTAATTGACCACGAACCGAGAATCTACGACTGCCACGTTGTCGCGGTTGATTTTGCGCGCAAGGGGCTCATCGAGCGGCGCTGTCGCCAAAATGAAGTTGTTGATCGGCATCTGCCACGCAGCGAGCGCCGGCTCGAGCGCCCCGAGATAGCCATTACAGGCGAGCACGAGATAATCCGCACGAACGCTACCAGCAGCCGTGCGCACGACCACAGCCTCCCCCGCCCGAGAACCACCCTCGTAGCCGAGCACCCGACTGCGCTCGTAAATCACCGCGCCTGTTTCTTCCGCCGCGCGCGCAAGGCCGAGGGCGAGATTCAGCGGGTGCAGATGACCCGCACCGGTATCCAGATAGCCGCCGTGGTAGGCGTCGGTGCCTAGCATGGCCACCATCTCATCGCGCCCGACCGGGCGGATGCGATCGTAGCCATACTCTTGCGCCAGCCGCTCGGCATAGGCTTGCCAGGCTCGGACATGCCGCGGACGGTGGGCTGCGTGGAGTTCGCCGTCCGTGAGATCACAGTCGATGCGGTGGCGGCGGATACGCTCGCGCACCAACGCGTTTGCTTCGAGCGCGAGCGTCCACAGACGGCGTGCCCAATCGATGCCGAGCCAGCGTTCCAGCTCGTCCTGATCGCGACGCTGACCCATGCCCAGCACGCCGCCGTTACGCCCCGAAGCGCCGGCTCCCACCCGCCACGCCTCGAGCACGACTACGCGATACCCGCGTGAGGCGAGCTCGAGCGCGGCAGACAAACCCGTGTAGCCGGCACCAACCACGCAGACATCTGCACGTCTGTCCCCCGCTAGCGGCTCTCGATCGACGAGACCGCGCGCGGACGCGAAATACCACGAGTCCTCGAGCCCGCGATCGGGACGAGAACTACCGTGGTGACGGGTGCTTGAGACGATCAGCAGCTCACTCGAAAGTCCAGTTGATGCTCACGCCAACCGTACGCGGTCGGCTCGGACCGAAATAGTGTGCCGGCAATATGCTGCCAAGCGGCACCGCGGCATCCCAGTACTCCTCATCGGTCAGATTCTCAACGTAGGCGAGCACCTCCCAACCGGCTTCCGCGCGAAAGCCCGCTCGCAGCGCGGACTCCGACCAGGCATCGAGCTCGCCCGCCGGATCCTGCTCGTAACCACCCCCGGTTTCTGACTGACCGAAGAGCTCATAACGCGCCACCCAATCGCCGCTTGCAACGGGATAACGCCCTTGGAGCACCGCGGAATAGGAAAACTCAGGGAGCTCAGGCAATTCGTTGCCCTCGCAACCATTCACATCTTCCAGGTTGCACGCCGCTTGAACATCGTTCGCCTCCGTCTTGGCCCAAGCGCCTGCCAGGTATAGATCGAGGTAATCGTTCAGGATGATGTTGATCGACCCCTCAAGACCCCAACCGTCCACGTCGCCGATGTTATCAACCAGAATGCCGCCCCCATTCCCCTGCACGACCGTTTGCAGATCGGTGTAGTTGTAGTAGTAAGCCGACACCTCGGTTTGCGCACGTCCGTCGAGGAAGCGGCCCTTGTGACCGAGTTCCCAGGACAGCACTTCCTCCGGATCAAAGTCATCGGGGCGCGCGTCTTCGCGCTTGAGCCCAGCCAACCCAAACCCTAAATCCGGATAGATCGCGAAGCTGCCATAACCACCGGATTTGTAGCCGCGCGTAACGCTGCCGTACACCATGGAGACATCATCCGGCTGCCAGCGCACGAGCAGCCGCGGTGACAGGTCGTTCCACTCTTTGTTGTCCTGCAGGAAGCCTTCCGTGGTGAAGCCCATGGCCCAGAATGGTCCAAGCTCGCTTTCAACGTCGAACGCCTGCAGACGGAAGTCTTTCTTATCGTTCGTGTAACGCAGGCCAAGGCTCGCGTCGAGCGTTTCCGTGAATGCGTAGGTTAAATCGACGTAGGCGGCCCAGCCCTCGAAACGTCCCCGCACACGGTTACTCTCTAACAGGGTGCCCGACGGGGTGTAGGAGAAACCGTCGAATTCCTCTGCGCAGGTCACGCCGTAGTAATAAATGCACATCACGTCTTCATCCGCAGCTTGACGAAATGTGGCATCGAGGGTCTCACGATACAGCGATACCCCGCCGTACCAGGACAACGGCGAATCGGACTCTGAGACCAGACGGAACTCCTGCTCGAAGTAGTCCCCTTCCTGCGTCTGAGCATAGTCATTGATGCGCAGCGGCGTGCCGTCGAAATCCTCGGCGTAATCGTACTCGTGATCCTTGAACCCCGTGTTCGAGTTGAACGTAGCCCAGCCGAGGTCGTGCTCGATCTCAAGCCCGAAGCTCAGAATATCGGCGTCATCCGACTCCCCAAGCCCCATGTCGCTATCCGAGTCGAGATCACCGCCTGCGAGCCCGTTGCCGAGTTCGTCAGGGAAAAGTTCCTGAAGATTCTCCCAGGCAGCGCCTTTCTCGGTTGCTCGATAAATGGATCCGGACTGTCGCCGGGTTTCATACTCAGCGAGCAGGTTGACTTCGGTGCTTTCGCCCGACCACAAGAGCGAGAGCCGAGCACCGCTCTTGTGATGACCAATGAGATCATCCTTCGAAGGATCAAAAGCGTTGCCCACGTAGCCGTCTTCGTCGGACTTGTACCCCGCCAGTCGCGCCGCAATCTGATCGTTCACCGGTACGTTAATCGCACCCTCGGCTACGCGGTGACCGCGCTCGGCAATGTCGAGATCAAAATAGCCATTGACCGCGCCGAGTTCCGGACGGCGCGTGTGCACGCTGATCGCGCCCGCAATCGTGTTACGCCCGAACAGAAAGCTTTGCGGCCCCCGCAGCACCTCGGCGCGGTCGATGTCGTAGAGGCTTGTGACTACCGCACCGTTACGACCCTGGTAGAGATTGTTCTTGAAGATGCCAATAGACGGATCGCCGCCCACGCCGAAATCGTTGGTGACGATGCCGCGAATATTCAGCGCATCAATGAAGCTGTCTTTCGAATTTCCGGTGAGACCCGGGGTGAACGACACAAGGTCCTTCACGTCGTCCAGATTCACATCACGCACGAACTCGCCTGTCACTGCGGTGACGGCGATTGGCACATCAGCGAGCGTTTCCGAGCGACGCTGCACCTTTACCACGATCTCCTCGATAGCGCCTGGCTGGGCATACACGACCGGCGACAGGGTGCCGAACACAGTCAGCGGCGCGAGTGACACCGCGCGTGCCAGGCAACCTTTGCCAGACAGTCGAAAGACGGCGGATCGGGACATGACGGGTAATTTGGGCGAGCTCGACATCGAGACGTGGTCCTCCTGGCAGAGTGCGGCAGACGCGCCGGAAAAACCGCGCGATGGAAGCACAGGGATTCCCGCGCTGCAACAAGAAATCCCTTCAGCGGTCGGATTGCTTGACAGCTCGTTCTTCAAGCAAACCCGCACGCGCCAGCACCGTGCGCATGGGGTCGAGTAGCGCACCAAAAGCGCGCGCACGGTCGATCGAGCGGGAATGCACGGGAGCGCGAACCTGCACCGCGCTCGCGGTCGCAACGGCACCACTCTGGGTATGAAACTCAAGGCAGGCGTCGTCCCAGGGCAGGCCCAGATAGGCAAGCAGGCGACGCGCTGAGATCTCAGGCGCCGCGGTCACGTCCTCATACGCGAGGTCGAGAAAGCGTCCGGGAAATTCCCGGCGCCAATGCGCCATCAGTTGGTGATAACGAACGAAGTGGCGAGCCTGCTCGCTCTGGTCATAGCTATGTGGGTAGGCATCCGCAAAGAGCTGCTTGAAACTCGCGAAACAGGCATCAAGCGGATCGCGGGTGACATGCACGATGCGCGCAAGCGGCAGCGCCGAGAGGATATGCGGCACGTGCAGAAAGTTTCCTGGCAGCTTGTCAATGAATCGGGCTCGATCGCCCCGCAGCGGCGCCACGGCCGCCAAATACGCGGCACCCAACTGGGCTGGTTCAACACGAGCCGCGTGCGCGACGAGCGCGGACGTTAATCCCGCGGGACTGTGGACCCGAGCGACCGTGGCTCCTCGCTCCAAGTCGGCTGTCTTGCTTGCAACCAATCTTCGAAGCGCGCGCCCAAGGTACTGCAGCTCACCCGCTGCATGCACATGGGGGTGGGCCGCCAGCATGCGTTCAACGAGCGTGCTGCCCGTGCGCGGCTGCCCGATGATAAAGATCGGTGCCGCGTCCGGGACGCCCGCAGGACGACGTTTCAACCAATCCGCGTGATAGGTGATCTGCAACGCGGCAAAGACTGCTTCCTCCCCAGCTTCGTCGTAGGCCAGGGTGGAACGTCGGGCCGCGGCGCCCGCACTGTAAGCGGCAAAGGCACCGGACCAATCACCCAGGTCTTCGAGCAGCTTGCCACGCGCGTAGCCAAGTGCCGCGCGCGCCGTCGCGCTAGGAGGATCGGCGGCGAGCAAGGACCCCAGGGTGTCCGCGTGGGCGCGATCCCGTGCGGGCCCTAGCCCCGCAAGCAGCCAGTGTGCGCGCGGATGATCCGGCACTCGCTCGAGCACGTGCCTGAGCTTGTCAGCCGCAGCGTCCAGCGCGCCTGCCACAATGTCCGCACTTGCACCATTGATTCGATAATCAATGCGGCCGTCGGCTGCGGCAATCGCCCGTTCGTGCCAGATTCGCGCCACCTCGTGCTCGCCGCAGAGCCCGGAAGTCGTGCCGATGAGATCTGCTACCGCCGCACTATCCCCAGCGTGAGTGCGCGCCTGGGCGAGCCCTTCCCGCGCCTCGCGAATGCGCCCTGCACGCGCATCGAGCCACGCGCACTGAGCCCAAGCCGCGCCGGGGCGCGGACGCAGCCGGGTGACGGTACCAAAGGCAGCCCGGGCCGTGCGCGTATCACGAAGTTCGACTGCGACCATGCCCACAAGAAAGTGGGCCTCGGCCAGATCGGGCGCGGCATCGAGCACGCGCCGACACAGCTGCCCGGCCCGTCCAAGGTCAGCCTCCTGCAGCGCCCGGTAAGCGTCGCTGAGCGCGACGCGAATCCACTCAGCGGGCGGTTTGCTCATAGACTGCGCGATAGGCGGCGTCGATCGCCCCGTTAACGTAAGCGAAGGCCTCGGCGTCAGAATTGGCAATGGAAATACGACCAATCTGCTGCCTTGCGATGACGTGCGGCCCGGCGCCGCGACTGAATCCCGGGGGATCCCACAAATCCGTGTACTCCCAGGTGTATCCGTGGGGCCAGCGGTTCACGGTGATGGCGGCAATGTCACGATCGGGATCAAATCCATGCGGTCCCCAAGCCGCCGTCAGCTGGGCGCGCACCGCGTTTTCATAATCATCAAACCCCAGCGCGAGCATGGCGTGGCGCCCGGCACGAAGACGCTCCCGCGGATCTGTCCCCGTCTCCCGCGTTGCCGCCGCATGCCAGCAATCGAGCACCACCGGCTGATCCGGATTGGCGCTATAACGATAGCCTCCCATACTCACCGGAAAGTCGAGCCCGAGCCGGGACAGGAAACCGCCCGGCGCATAGACTTCGCCAATGCCAGAGTCGGCGATCGCGCGCCAATTGCGAAGCCCAACGTTGATGACCGCAAGCGGGATTTTCTCGGGATACTCGAGCGCCTCGCGCTGAGCGAGGCTGAGCTCGGGGCAGAGCTTTGGAATCATGTTGTTCCAGCAGGCGAGAATGACGTGGTTCGCCTCCACACGCTTTGCCTGGCCCGCGCGCACGTAGACAACTTCTGCACCGGCTGGCGTGTTGCGCACATCCACCGCGGTGCTCATGAGCCGTATTCGCGCCCCCTGCTCCGGCCGGTCGAGCCGATCGTAACGGGCTCGACCGAGCACCACATCCTCCATGGTGCGTCCCGGCATGGCATCAGGCACCAGCGAGCGTACAAGCAGTCGCGCGAGCCCGGCATTGCCGTCCGGAAAATGAAAGATGTAAGGTTCGTCCGGATACAGCCCGCTACCCAGATCTGTTTCACCACTCACGTCGAAGCCTGCACCTGCGGCTCCTGACAGGCGGCCCGACAGTGCTGCAACGCCTCGCGGCAGACCCGGCCCGAACACGGGAAAGTCGAGCATCTCCCTGAGCGACAGAGCGTCAACTCCAAAGCCCCAGAACGTACGTGCCAGGTCACGAAGCACGCGCAGACCATCCTCCGGCATACCCACAGCAAGGCGCAGGAATTCTTCAAAGGGCAGGCGTTCGGGCGCGTTGAGTCGTTCGCGCAGCGCCGGCGCATCGATAAAACGGCCGGCGTAGAGACGTTCCAGAGCCGTCCTCGCGGCGGGCGACACCGGATAGGCCTTGAGACGCTTGCGGCGTTCACCCGCGTTAGGCGCGGTTACCGCGTCCCTAACCAGGCGGCTCACAGCAAACATGTCCGCGCCGAACAGTACTCCCTGATCCAGGTGATGGCGCGCCTGAAAACCTGTGTCGAAATAGTCGTGAAACCGCTCAACATCGACACCCACCGCGCGCACCACCTGTCGCGCGACGCGCGAATAGCTGGCAGGAGAATCGAGGCTTTGGCTGCCGCCGTAACCGATGAGCGTGTGCCCGTCTATTGCGAATTCGTTGCGTTTTGCGTGGCCGCCGAAATCGTCGTGGTTGTCCAGAATCAGGATGCGCGCATTTCGACCGACCTGCTGACGGAACAGCCATGCAGCCGCAAGACCGGAGATACCCGCCCCAACCACAACAAGATCGTAAACAGCGTCAGTGCGGGTCGCGGGTCGCGACCAACGCGCCCCTTCCCGAGCCAGGGCATGGGCGACCTCGAACGAGCCCACATGGGCGCCACGCAGTCCAGTGAGCGCCGGCGGATAGGACACTGACCTTGAATCCGGCGCCGCCCCCGTCGCAGCCATAGCCGACATGGCATGCGTGGCCACGGGCACTGCCATGCCTTGCAGGAATGAACGCCGGGTAATGGTCCGCATCAGGCTGCCTCCGGTGACGCGCGCCAGGCTCGCGCTCTCGCCTATCATAGCGGAACCCGCGCAAGCGCCGATGCGTACAGTCCGTGAATGCAAGAAACGCCGGGATGCCGCCAGCCATAAGCGCTGACGAAGCTTTCCTTCGAATCGACGAGGTCAGCCGACGCTTTGGAGCGGTGCGGGCTGTCGACCAGGTCTGCCTGGATATTGACGCGGGCGAGTTCTTCACGCTGCTCGGCGGGTCCGGGTGTGGCAAGACCACCCTGTTACGCATGATCGCTGGCTTCGAACGGCCCGATCACGGCCGCATCACCATAGCCGGCAAAGACATGACCCCACTGCCGCCACACCGGCGGCCGGTGAACATGATGTTCCAATCCTACGCTCTGTTCCCCCATCTCAGCGTGTTCGACAACGTAGCTTTCGGCCTGCGCCAGGAAAGACTGCCGCGCGCGGACATTCTCGCCCGGGTAACCGAGGCGCTGACTCTGTTCGAGATCGAGGCGCTCGCCCAACGCCGACCTGATCAGCTGTCCGGAGGACAACGCCAGCGGGTCGCCCTGGCACGCGCGCTGGTAAAGCGTCCATCGCTGCTTTTGCTCGACGAGCCACTCGCCGCACTAGATCGGCGACTGCGGCAGCGCACCGCATTCGAGCTGGCCCGTATCCAGCGCCAAGTGGGTATCACATTCGTCATGGTGACCCACGATCAGGAGGAGGCAATGAACCTCTCCACACGTATCGGAGTGATGCGCGACGGAGCACTAGTCCAGGTAGGCACGCCGCGCGAGATTTACGAAGAACCAGTGAATGACTTTGTCGCTGGTTTCGTCGGCAGGGTGAATCTGCTGCCCTGTCAGGTGGCATCCTCCGGCGTGCTTCACTGCCCAGCCATCGGCGGCCCACTCCTCACCGCCGCCACACCGCCGCCGGGCGACTGCATCGTCGCTGTGCGTCCGGAGAGGTTGCGGCTGCGCTCGCCAACCCACACCTCAGTTGCGTCAGCGACCGAGTCAGAGCCGGCGGTCAATCGCGCGCAGGGTGTTCTGCGTTCCGTGGTCTATCTTGGCGCCGAACTCAACTGCGAACTCGAGGTGAGCCCTCAGCTCACTCTCACCATTGCGGTGCCTTCGGGCGCGTTGCCGGTCGGTCTTGAGCGGGGCTCGGTAGCAATCGCCGAGTGGGCACCCAACGACCAGCGCATTCTGCCAACATGATGCGCGGCAACCGCCTGTTTCTGCTGCCACCGCTGCTGTGGTTCGGTCTGTTCTTGCTGGCTCCGCTGCTCTTTGTGCTGCGAATCTCATTCGCGACGGCAGTGGAGGCGCAACCCCCTTACAGTCCGCTCATCGAAACCGCTCAGGACGGC
The DNA here is from genome assembly GCA_049454295.1 of Pseudomonadales bacterium. Taxonomy (GTDB): domain Bacteria; phylum Pseudomonadota; class Gammaproteobacteria; order Pseudomonadales; family Azotimanducaceae; genus UBA7803. The sequence continues at coordinate 450 of JBMTYG010000026.1, read as the reverse complement.
ACGATTCGGGTCCTTGCGCACCTCGATAATTACCGCTTCATCCTCTCGGATACGCTCTATGTCGACGCTTACCTGAGTTCCCTCTTCACGGCGCTGGTTGCCACGATATGGTGTCTGCTGCTCGCCTGGCCCATCGCGCTTGCCATTGCGCGTGCGCGCGGTCGTGCGCAAGCGGCACTACTTATCCTCGTGATCCTTCCGTTCTGGACCTCATTTCTGCTGCGCGTCTACGCATGGAAGGTGCTTTTGCAGGGGAACGGCGTGGTAAATGCGTTGCTGCTGCATCTCGGTGTGATCGACGCGCCGCTCGCATTGCTCTACTCACCCTTCGCTGTGCAAATCGGGATCGTCTACGCCTATCTGCCGTTCATGGTGCTGCCGCTCTATGCCGCGCTAGCGCGCCAGGACCCGGCGCTAGCCGAGGCCGCATTGGATCTCGGTTGCCCGCCA
>JBMTYG010000025.1:0-31293 GCA_049454295.1 Pseudomonadales bacterium | reverse complement strand
AGCGGCTGCGGCCTGCCGCACTCGAGGACTGACATTTGCGGGGCGTCCACCGTTCATCAAATCGGCCCAAGATCAACAACGCAGTCTGATGCAGGACTACTGCGGGCGCGCGAAATTCATGGTCGCCCACTCGAATCTCGCCGCCCCCGCGCCCTATACGCATCCAACGAAGGAATACATCACCGCGCGATGGACCGATGCACTCGCCTCGGGCGCGAGCATCGCGGGCGTTCCGCCGCGCTCGGAGCTGGACCTGATCGATTGTCCGGGCGGACTCCTCAGCTTTGACCGGATCGATCTCGAGCACAACATCGAGGCGATCGCTGCCGCAGCAGCCGACTGGAAGCCATACCAGCCGCTCGTGAACCACCTGCACGCGCTCAAGACGCTCGACTGGCGCTGGCGATTTGCGCGCTTGGCCGATCATCTGGGGCTAGACCCGGCGCCGCTACGCGCCGATCTCCAACGCCTCAAGGCGCGTATCGACTTCGTGGAGGGGACGCTACGCGCGCAAGCGGCGTGAATGACCGCCTTTCCGAATCGCAGACATAAGCGAACCCGTATAATGGGAACTCACTGCGCGCTTCGAGCAAGGATCCTTTGATGAACATTGGCACGTCGGCCCTGACACGGGGCATTCTCCTCCTGTCTCTTCTCGCAAGCCCCCGCGCGCTGCTTGGCGCAGAGCAGACGACCGACTGGCCGAATACGGTCGAGGGTCCTGATGCCTCGGTAACCGTGTATCAGCCTCAGGTGATGTCTTGGGCTGATCACAAGACACTCAAAACACGTACCGCGATCGCGGTGCAGCCCAAGGACAGCAGCAGACCGTTAATGGGCACACTCGACATCAATTTCGTCACACGCACCGACCTTGCCACGCGCACGGTGGTGCTGAGTCAGGCCCAGATTGGCCAGGTTCGGTTTGCGGGTGCGCCCAGCGCGCGGTCCGCCGAGCTTGAACGGCGTATCCGAGAGCATATCGCCGGTCTCGGCGAACGCGATTATCCGCTCGACTCGATTCTCCTCAGCCTTGATCCGGAGTCCACCGAGGCGCAGGCCTCTCATCCGCAACTGCGAAACGAACCACCACGCATACTCGTGAGGGATAAGCCTGCGAGCCTCGTGGTGTTCGACGGCAAACCCGTACTCGTACCGATCGCGAACAGCACGCTCTCGTACGCCGTGAACACCAACTGGTCTGTGTTCTTCGATAGCGCAACAACCACTTGGTACCTGCTCGTTGGCGAACACTGGGCAGAGGCTGCAACCCTTGAGGGTCCTTGGAATGCCACACGCTCCCTGCCCGCGAGCTTCGCAGCTCTTCCCGACGGTGACGCGTTCGCCTCGGTTCGAGCCGCGCTGCCGTCGACAGCTACCGCGGCCCCGACTTACGAGTTGCCAATCATTCTCACAGCCTTTGAGCCGACCGAGATCATCCTCACCGATGGCGCTCCGATCTTCGAGCCCATCCCCGACACCAAGCTCGCCTTCGTTGCCAACACCGATGCGGTGCTCATGCGGGATACCGCTGGCGGCGAATTTTATTACCTGGTCTCCGGTCGCTGGTTCAGCGCAAGCTCGCTCGCGGGTCCCTGGACCTTTGCCACTACACGGCTGCCAAGCGATTTCCTTGCCATTCCTGCAGAGGGTCCGCGGGGCTTTGTGCGCGTTTCAGTTCCAGGTACCCCGGAAGCAGAGCAAGCGCTGCTAGAAGCAAACATCCCTCAGCAGCGCGAAGTAGACCGCAATACCACCCCACCCACCGTGGTCTACGCTGGCCCGCCGGAGTTTGATCGAATCGAAGCCTCCGATCTCTATTACGCCGTCAACACAAGTTTCGACGTGCTGCGACTGAACGGCCGGTATTACGTCTGTCACCAGGGGCTCTGGTATGTCTCGACCAACCCCGACGGTCCATGGATGCTGGCCGAGACCCTCCCGGACGTGGTCTACACGATTCCCCCGAGCCACCCGTTGCACCGGGTGACCTATGTGCGCGTGTACAGCACCACGCCGACGACGATCACCTACGGCTATACCGCGGGCTACAACATGGGCTATGTCTCGAGCGGAGTCGTGGTCTACGGCACTGGTTGGTACTACCCGCCCTATGTCGTGCCTGGCGTGGTGCCGGTCTATTACGCGCACCCGTATTCCTACGCGGGCGCGGTGTACTACAACCCGGCCAACGGCGCCTGGGCTCAGGGTGGCGCGATCTATGGACCCTATGGCGGTGTCGCCGCGGGCGGAACGGCGTATAACCCCTCAACCGGCGCCTGGGCTCAGCGCGGCGTGGTCTACGGACCGAACGGCGGCGCGAGCGGGGTCTCCGCTTATAACCCCAGCACGGGGGGTTACGTTCAGGGCGGCGCGGTGTGGGATTCAAACAGCGGCGCGGCCAGTGCTGACTGGTACAACGCCAACGCTGGGATCACGGGCAGCACCGATCAGACATGGGAATCCGGCACTCGCACTGGGTCGAGCACCTTCAGCGGCAGCGAGCAGACCGTGCAAACACGAAGCACCGCAAGCGCAGACGGCGCAGCTGGCGGGTTCAGTTCGAACTCCGGGGCCCAGGGCGTTGCGGCAACCGATGGACAAGGCAACAGCGCGAGCCTGGTGAAAACCCAAGAGGGTGACGTGTACGCGGGCTCGGACGGCGATGTCTACCGCAAGACCGATGAAGGCTGGCAGTCCTATGAAGACGGTAGCTGGAACTCGGTCGACCCCTCGACTACCGAGCGCGGGCAGACCGCCCAGACCAATGCAAGCAACGCGCAGGCCAATGCCAGCACCGCTCAGGCGAATGCAAGCGCCGCGAGAAGCAACGCGAATACGAGCCTGGAATCAAGCGGAATGAGCAGCAGTCGCGACATGTCGCAGCTTGAGCGCGATTTCAGCGCCCGAACGCAGGGTTCCGCGCGGCAGAGCGGCAGCCGCTCCGCCAGCGGTTTCCAGGGACGCAGCGGCGGTAGCCGTCGGCGATAAACGCCGCCGGTACCGGGGCTGTCGACTTAGGCGGCGTTTGGCGACTAGCGCAGCACCGGTTTGACAGCCTCGGCGGAGCGCCGAGCACGCGCTCGAGCCGCCTCGATGGACTCCGCCCGCGCCAGCGCAACGCCTAGACGCCGTTCGCCCCGCACCTCCGGTTTGCCGAAGAGACGCAGAGCGGTATCAGGCTCGGTCAGCGCGTCGTCGACATTGGCAAACGCGACATCAGCCGAGTCGCCTTCGACCAGGATGACAGCCGATGCCGAGGGTCCAAACTGCCGAATTAAAGGGATCGGCAGCCCAAGAATGGCCCGCGCGTGTAGGGCAAACTCAGACAAGTCCTGACTGATCATCGTCACCATGCCCGTATCATGCGGCCTCGGGCTGACCTCGCTGAAATAGACGGTCGTGTCGCGAATGAGGAACTCCACCCCAAAAAGCCCGCGACCGCCAAGCGCCGCCGTTACGCGCTCGGCCACCGCTTCGCATTCACGCAGCACCCCATCCGGCATCGGGTGCGGCTGCCAGGACTCGCGATAATCGCCGCGTTCCTGCCGATGCCCGACCGGCGCGCAAAAAGCGGTACCCCCGGCATGACGAACGGTCAGCAGCGTTATTTCGTAATCGAACGGGACAAATCCTTCGACGATCACCTTTCCCGCGCCGCCACGGGCGCCGGACTGCGCGTACTCCCAGGCCGCGTCGATGTCCGCTGTCTCGCGCCCCATCGACTGCCCCTTGCCGGAGGAGCTCATCACGGGCTTCACCACACACGGCAGGCCAATGTCCGCAACAGCATGACGATATTCGGCGTGATCCGCCGCGAAGCGGTAGGGGGAGGTGCGAATACCGAGCGTTTCTGCCGCGAGGCGCCTGATGCCCTCGCGATTCATGGTGAGCCAGGCTGCTTCCGCCGTCGGGATCACGCGCACGCCTTCCCGTTCGAGCTCGCGCAGCGTTTCGGTTGCGATCGCCTCGATCTCCGGCACGACCAGATGGGGACGCTCGCGCTCGATGAGCGCTCGAAGCGCTGACCCGTCGCGCATATCGATCACATGACTGCGATGCGCCACCTGCATGGCGGGTGCATGGGGATAACGGTCGACGGCAATCACCTCGACACCCAGACGCTGGAGTTCGATCACCACTTCCTTACCGAGTTCACCGCTGCCAAGCATCAGCACGCGCGTGGCGCCCGGCGTGAGCGCCGTTCCCAAGGTGATCATCGCGTATCTCCATCGGACCGAGCGCCGCCAGGGACGGCTGACCGGGGCGCTGGATCGGCTGCCGATTGCACAACGAGCTGGTCCCCGAACCGGCGCGCATTCGCAACGTATCCTGCTGCTGAACGCCTGAGACCCGCGATCTCGGCCTCGCTAAGCTGCCGCACCACTTTGCCTGGCGACCCCATGACCATCGAGCCATCAGGAATGTCCTTGCCTTCGGTGATCAGCGCGTTCGCGCCCACAATGCAATCACGGCCAATGCGCGCGCGATTCAACACCACCGCGTTGATACCGATGAGACTGTTATCGCCAATCGTGCAGCCATGCAGCATGACGTTGTGACCGACCGTCACGTTCGCACCCAGCGTGAGTGGGCATCCTGGGTCGGTGTGCAGTACCGAGCCGTCCTGAACGTTTGACCCTGGCCCGATGGTGATGAGGTCGTTGTCACCGCGGAGCACGGCGTTGAACCAGATGCTCGACTGATCCCCAAGCCACACCGAGCCGATGACCTGGGCGCTGTCCGCCACAAAATAGACGCCCTCTGCTTGCACTCGTCGATCACCTAGCTGATACAACACGCCCGCCTCCTCCCACAAACCCGTTACAGAGCGCGCATGTCCGCCATGCGCGGCGACCCGCATAGTACGACCCATCACAAGGGCTGCCTACCGGCGCCCCGACCCTAATAATCGAGGAGGAATCACATGACGGTACAGCTGCCCAACTTCGACATGCTCCTCGATCTCGCACGTAACGACCCCGGCGAGCTGGAAAATCTTCGCAATCGTTTGACCGAGATGGTGATCGCCAACGCCCAGAATCCGGACTCCCAGCGCAAGCTGCGCGGGCTCCAGTTTCGTATCAATGCCGAAATTCGCCGTTCGCGTTCGCCGCTCGATGCCGCGTTGCGCGTCTCCGACCTCATGTGCCGATCGCTGACCCGCCTGCGCCATGCCATCGTAGACCCGGACGCCTTGCTCGGACCCGTGCCCTCCCAAGGACCGAAAGTCGTTTTCTTCGCGGGTGCTGCAGCGCGCCGCAGTAATCAGCATATGCCTCGGTACACTCAAACACCCGGGACCGGACTCTGACTATAATGTCCCGCTATAAGGGCCCCCGGGATAACGAGAGCCGATGAAGTTCTGCAGCGCGTGCGGCGCGACCGTCGCTCTTCGAATTCCCGCGGGCGACTCACGCTCGCGTTTCATCTGTGACGGCTGCGAGACAATTCACTACCAGAACCCGCGCATCGTGACCGGGTGCTTGGCGACCTGGGAAGACCGTGTGCTGCTGTGTCGACGTGCCATCGAACCACGGCGCGGCTACTGGACACTCCCCGCCGGCTATCTTGAAAATGGCGAAACCGCCGAAGACGGCGCGATCCGGGAAACGTGGGAAGAAGCGAGCGCGCGCGTTGCCGTCGACGACCTCTACACGCTGTTCAGCCTTCCGCACATCTCCCAGGTCTACATGTTCTTTCGCGGCCGACTGCTGGTGCCGGAATACGCCGCAGGGGAAGAAAGCGAGGAGGTCGGGCTATTTCGGCACGACGAGATCCCGTGGAACGCGCTCGCGTTCCCAGTCGTGAAGGAAACGCTGGAACACTACTTCGCCGATCGTGAGTCCCAGCATTTTCCCGTGCGCAATCGCAGCATCATTGTCACCCGACCGCCCGGCGCGCGTTTCTGAAGAGCCGCAACCAAGGCCCGTCCTCGCCCCAGCGCGGATCACGCCAGGGATTCTGCAGACTGCGAAACACCCGTTCCGGGTGCGGCATCATCGCCAACACGCGGCCGTCCGCCGCCGTGATACCCGCAAGCCCCTGCCGCGCGCCGTTCGGGTTGGCCGGATAGCGTTCCGTCACTGCGTGCTGGTTATCGACGTATTGCAGCGCAACGTCGGCAGATGCGAGAAACCGAGCCGCATGAGCATCATCACGAAACTCGGGTCTGCCCTCACCATGCGCGATGGCGATGGGCATGACGCTGCCAGCCATGCCATCGAGCCACGGCGACGCCCCGCCGGACACACGCACCAGCGCCGTTCGCCCCTCAAACTGTTCCGAGCGGTTGCGCACGAAGCGCGGCCAATGGGTGGCACCGGGAATGAGCGACTGCAGGGTGGCGAGCATCTGGCAGCCGTTGCAGATGCCGAGCACAAGACGCTGCGCTGAAAAGAACGACTCGAACTGAGCGCGCACACGCGGGTTAAAAAGAATGCTCTTGGCCCAGCCGCCGCCGGCACCCAACACATCGCCAAACGAAAAGCCGCCACACGCCACCAGCGCAGGGAAATCAAGCAGATCGATCGCACCCTCAGCAAGATCTTGCATGTGCACGTCAACCGCTTCAAATCCCGCCGCGGTGAAGGCTGCCGCCATCTCGATCTGCCCGTTCACGCCCTGCTCGCGCAACACCGCCACGCGCGGCCGGCGGGCGATCTGAGGCAGGCTGCGGGTAATGTCGTCCGCCGGATCATAGGTCAGCCGCGCTGTGAATCCCGGATCACGGGCCGCAATGCCCTCGAACTCCTGATCCGCGCATGCAGGATTGTCGCGCAGGCGTTGCATCCGATAACTCGGCGTCGCCCACAACGCCTGCAGCGTCGCACGGTCGCTCTGGAATACGCGGCGCTCACCCGCACGGAACTCAATGCGCTGGTCCCGCTGCGGCGCTCCGAGATCACGCCACGTGAGGTCGCCCAGCGCCTCTGCCACGCCGGGGAGATCATCGGCGTAAACCTGCAGCACCATGCCGAGTTCTTCCGCAAAGAGCGCCGGCAGTGGCGCTTCAGCATGCTCAGCGCCGATATCAATAGCTAGCCCGCAGCGCGCGGCAAACGCCATCTCCAGCACCGTCGCCAGCAGCCCACCGTCCGCGCGATCGTGATAAGCAAGCACACGCCCCGCGCGCATTAGCGCCTGCACCGCGGCAAACGCCCGCGCAAAGCGGGCCGGGTCATCCAAATCCGGCGCATCATCGCCAAGGCGATTCCAGCACTGTGCCAACGCACTCCCGCCCAGTCGGTTGCGGCCATCACCCAGGTCTATGAGCACGAGCCGCGTGGGGCGGTCGCTCAGTTGCAACACCGGGGTGCAGGTCGCGTTCGCGTCCGGCACCGGCGCAAATGCAGAGACGATGAGCGTAAGCGGCGCAACCACCTCTCCTGCTTCCCAGCGCGTACGCATGGACAGGCTGTCCTTGCCCACCGGAATGGCGATACCCAGCGCCGGGCAGAGTTCCATGCCCACCGCGCGAACCGCATCGAACAGCGCCTGCTCTTCCTCGTTCTCGCCGGCTGCCGCCATCCAGTTGGCTGAAAGCACCACGCGACCGAGCTCCGTCACCGGCGCCGCACACAAGTTGGTCAACGCCTCGCCGACCGCCATGCGGGCCGAGGCGGCGGGATCGATCAACGCGAGCGGCGAACGCTCGCCCATGGCAAAGGCCTCGCCCGCCGCGGTGCGAAAGCCCGCGAGCGTTACGGCAACGTCCGCGACCGGCACCTGCCACGGACCTACCATCTGTTCCCGCGCGACAAGACCGGTAATGCTGCGGTCGCCAATGGTGATGAGGAACGATTTGCTCGCCACCGCCGGATACTGCAGTACGCGCGTAACCGCCGCGTCCACGGTGATGTCGGAAAACGTGGCGCCGACCGGCGCCAGCGGCGCGCGGGTAAAGCTGCGCTCCATGCGCGGCGGTTTGCCGAACAGCACCGACATGGGCAGATCGACCGGGGTTGCGGGCAGCAACGAATCACCGACGTGCAGGTGTGCCTCTCGAGAAGCCTCACCCACCACCGCGAACGGGCAGCGCTCACGCCTGCAAATTGCCGCGAACAGCTCGAGCCGATCCGCGGCGATGCCGAGCACATAGCGCTCCTGGGATTCGTTGCACCAGAGCTCGAGCGGTGACATGCCCGGGTCCGCCGAGGGAATAGCACGCAGCTGAAAACGTCCGCCCGTTCCCGCGTCCTTGACCAGTTCGGGCAACGCATTCGACAGTCCACCCGCGCCCACGTCGTGAATGAGCAGGATCGGGTTGTCATCAGCCAAAGCGGTGCAGCGGTCGATCACTTCCTGGCAGCGCCGTTCCATTTCGGCGTTGTCGCGCTGGACCGAGGCAAAGTCGAGATCCGAGGCCGACTCACCGGAGGCGACGCTCGAGGCCGCGCCCCCGCCCAAACCGATGAGCATGGCAGGACCGCCCAACACAATGAGGGGTGTTCCCGGTGGGAATGGCAGCGAATGCACGTGTTCCGGACGCACATTGCCCACGCCGCCAGCAATCATCACCGGCTTGTGATACCCGCGCACGCGCTCCGGTCGACGCGGATCCTGCATCTCGAACGTGCGGAAATAGCCCGCCAACGCGGGACGTCCATACTCGTTGTTGAACGCCGCGGCGCCAATCGGCCCTTCGAGCATGATATCCAGCGCGCTCACCATGCGCGCTGGTCGGCCGGTTGTGAGCTCCCAGGGCTGGGGATAACCCGGGATATTGAGGTGAGACGTGGTGAACCCGGTCAGACCGGCTTTGGGTTTCGACCCACGACCCACCGCGCCTTCATCGCGAATCTCGCCGCCAGACCCGGTTGCGGCGCCGGGGTATGGCGCAATGGCGGTGGGATGATTGTGCGTCTCCACTTTCATCAGCACCGGGTTCGATGCTTGATCGAACTGGTAGCTGCGAGAGACCGGATCGAGCACCAGCCGCTCGATCTCGAACCCTTCGATCACCGCCGCATTGTCCGCATAGGCACTCAGGACTCCCGCGCCATTGATATGGCGGTAGGTGTTGCGAATCATGTCGAAGAGCGAATGCGACTGCCGCGCGCCGTCCACTTCCCAGCTCGCGTTGAAGATCTTGTGACGGCAGTGCTCGGAGTTCGCCTGCGCGAACATCATCAGCTCGACATCGGTGGGGTTTCGGCCCAAGCCCTCATAGGCGTCGCGCAGGTACTCGAGCTCATCTGCCGACAGGGCGAGACCGAGTCGAGCGTTCGCCGAGATCAACGCGTCGAACCCCTCCAACAGGAGCGGCACCTCGGCCAGCGGTCGCGGCGCCGCGCTTAGAAACACGCGCCCCAGATCCGCTTCAGCCACCAGACATTCGGTCATGCGATCGTAGAGCTTGTGACTGTCAATCCCCGCAGCGACTTCGGGCTCGGCATACCAGGCCACACCCCGCTCCACGCGCACAACCTGCTCGAGGCCACACGCGTGAAAAATGTCGGTCGCCTTGCTCGACCAGGGAGACACCGTGCCAAGCCGCGGTACCACGATCGCGAAACAGGTCCCGATCTGTGTGGGGGTGTCTTGCTCCGGACCGTAGCGCAGCAAGGTTTCGGCCTGTGCAAGCGCCACATCGGAAAGCGGACGGGCGAGGGACAGGAGATGCACATAGCGGGCGAAGAGCTGGGTGCCCGGTGGCAGACCGAGCTGCTCGCGACGCTTGTCGAGCCGAAACCGGGACAGCGCCGCCGAACCAGAAAGAACCAGCAGATCAGCCATGCTCGAGAGCCTCCGGTGGGAGCCGCGGACGTTCGCGTCGCTCGGAAAAAAACGCGCGCATCAGCGCGCTGCACTGGGTCGCGAGCACCCCGCCCGCCACTAGCACGCGGTGATTGTGCCCAGCATGATCGAGCACCCGCGCTGCTGTCTGCACAGCCCCAGACCGAGGCTCGACAGCGCCGTAAACAAGCCGCGCGATGCGCGCGTGCACCAGTGCACCCGCGCACATGGTGCAGGGTTCGACCGTGACATACAGCGTGGCACCGCTCAGGCGATAGTTCCCCGTGGACTTGGCCGCTGCGCGCAGCGCCACGATTTCCGCATGCGCCGTGGGGTCACTGAGCCCGATCGGCTGGTTGAATCCCGAGCCGAGGACAACGCCTTCTTTGACCACCACGGCACCCACAGGCACCTCGCCGGCTGCCGCGGCCTGTTCCGCCAATGTCAGCGCCAGCGCCATCCAATGCTCGTCATTCATTGTGTAGCGGCATCGTGTAGCGGCATCCCGGCGGACAAAACTGTGGGCAACGACCATCTGCGGCCGCGTCTGATCGGACGGCGCGCATTGTAGCGAAAGCGCTTCGACCGGCACCACGTCAACGCGCGCGGTGTTGACCGCGCGGTCAACGCCGCGGGGTCTTGAAGCGCCGAGATCGATGACCTAAATCGGTGGCCGCGGTCAGAACAGATTGCCGACATTGAGCAGCGTGAGCACGCCGAGCAGCGCGAAGATCGCCGCGGCAATCCCGTGGACCAAGCGCATGGATACGCGACGCGCAATACCCTCGCCCAGGAACACCGCTGGCACATTGGCGAGCATCATCCCGAATGTCGTTCCCAGCACCACCTGAACCACCTCGGTATAGCGGGCTGCCAGCGCAACCGTCGCCACCTGCGTCTTGTCGCCCATCTCGGCGAGAAAGAACGCGACGACCGTGGTACCGAACACGCCAAAGCGGGTGGGCCCGGACGACGCGTCGTCATCGAGCGAATCCGGCACCAGCATCCAGAGCGCCATGGCCAGGAACGACACGCCCACCACCCAGCGCAACACGTCCGGCCCAAGCGCCGCCGCCACAATGCCGCCGAGCGCCCCCGCCACCGCGTGATTCGCGAGCGTGGCTACCAGAATACCGGCAACGATCGGCCAGGGACGGCGAAACGTAGCCGCCAGCACGAGCGCCAGAAGCTGCGTCTTATCGCCGATTTCCCCAAGCGCGACAATGCCGGTTGATACCAGAAACGGTTCCACAAAGTCCCCCGCAATTCGCTGCTGCCATTCGCCTGGCAGGTGCCAGCGTCGTCAAGAGCGCAGTGTAACGGATGCTGGGACGCTACAATGGTGCCCCCCTTCGGAAAGCCGTTACCGATATGACCGAGCACCGTCTTGTTCTGCGCCGCCCCGACGACTGGCACGTGCACCTGCGCGATGGCGCCATGCTCGGCGCCGTCGTGAACCACACGGCACGGCAGTTCGCCCGCGCCATCGTCATGCCGAATCTGGTGCCACCTATCACGACAACGGCCATGGCAGCCGGCTATCGCGACCGCATCCGCGCAGCCGTCGATCCCGCGCTGAATTTTGAACCGCTCATGACCGCGTACCTCACGGACACCATCGACCCAGACGAACTCGCCCGCGGCCACGCCGAAGGCGTGTTCACCGCGGCTAAGCTGTACCCCGCTGGCGCGACTACCAACTCAGCTTCGGGCGTGACCAGCATCGACAAGATTCAACGCGTCCTAGAGCGCATGCAGACGATCGGCATGCCGCTTCTTGTGCACGGCGAGGTCGTGAGCCCCGAGATCGACATCTTCGACCGCGAAGCGGTGTTCATCGACCGTGTGCTCAGCGGCATGGTGCGCGACTTCCCCGCGCTCAAGATCGTGTTCGAGCACATCACCACGCGTGAGGCGGTCGACTTCGTGCAGAGCGCGCCGGCCACTGTTGCGGCGACGCTGACGGCGCATCACCTCGAGATCAACCGCAACCATCTGCTGGTCGGCGGCGTAAGGCCACACCTTTACTGTTTGCCGGTGGCAAAGCGCGAGAGCCACCGGCTTGCCCTGCGCGCCGCAGCGGTCTCCGGCAACCCGAAGTTTTTCCTGGGCACCGATACCGCACCGCACCCGCGCTGCGACAAGGAAGCCGCCTGCGGGTGCGCCGGTATCTTCAGTGCGCCCATCGCTCTCGAAAGCTATGCCGTGACGTTCGAAGCGGAAGGCGCGCTCGACCGGCTGGAGGCGTTCGCCTCCGAGTTCGGCCCGCGCTTTTACGGACTGCCGCAGAACACCGACACCGTGACTTTGATCCGGCGCGAGCAGGTGGTGCCTGACGTCGTGGAGGCAGACGGAGACGTGGTCGTTCCCTTCCGCGCAGGAGAGACGCTGGGGTGGAGCCTCGAGCGCCTCTAGCAATATTTCAGGAACCGCCCTTCATGCACCCGCCAATGCCCCTTGTCGTCACCCTGGCGGCTGCCCTCGGATTGGCCCTCGTGCTTGGCTTCGTCGCTGCCCGGGTCAGACTCCCAGCGCTGGCGGGTTACCTGGCCGCGGGCGTGATCATAGGACCGCATACCCCTGGATTTGTGGCCGACGTGGCGTTGGCCCAGCAGCTGGCAGAAATCGGCGTCATGCTGCTCATGTTTGGCGTCGGTATGCATTTCTCGGTCAAAGACCTGCTGGCGGTCAAGGGTGTGGCCGTGCCCGGAGCGGTGGTCCAGATGGCGGTGGCCACCACCCTCGGCGCAAGCCTCGCGCTTAGCTGGGGCTGGGCGCTCGTCGCTGCGCTGGTGTTCGGCCTCTCCCTGTCGGTCGCGAGTACCGTGGTACTCCTGCGGGCGCTGGAGGCTCGCGGCGCGCTGGAAACACCCAACGGTCGAATTGCAGTGGGATGGCTCATCGTCGAAGACCTGGCGATGGTTCTCGTGCTGGTCATGTTGCCCGTGCTGGCTGTTGTCGCGAATGGTAAAGGCACACCAGACGGGCTTGACGCACTGGTTCTGGCGCTTGGCAAAACGCTATTGGCCGTGTGTGGATTCGTCGCCGTGATGCTGATCATAGGTCGGCGACTGCTGCCTTGGGTGCTGTGGCAGATCTCAGCGACCGGCTCGCGCGAGCTGTTTACCCTCTGCGTCGTCGCGGTCGCCGTGGGTATCGCCTACGGCGCGTCCGCAATTTTCGGTGTCAGCGTGGCGCTGGGGGCGTTTTTCGCCGGACTGGTCCTGCGCGAGTCGGAGTTCAGCCATCGCGCGGCACAAGACTCGCTGCCGTTTCGAGATGCCTTTGCCGTGCTGTTCTTTGTTTCAGTCGGCATGCTGTTTGATCCGCAGGTGCTCATAGACCGACCACTACAGGTCGTGACCGTGACAGTCATCATCATGCTGGGCAAGTCCGTCGCTGCGGCTGCTTTGGTGCTCGCGCTGCGCTATCCGCTGAACAGCGCGCTGACCGTTTCGGTTGCCCTCGCGCAAATCGGCGAGTTCAGTTTCATCTTGGTAGGGCTCGCTGGAAACCTTGGGCTTGTCCCCGCCGAGGCAATGAGCCTCGTGGTCGCCGGCGCTCTGCTCTCCATCGCTCTCAACCCGGCGCTGTTCTCGATTGTCGAGCCCGTCCGTCAGTGGATACTCGAGCGGTCCGCGCTCGCGCGGCGACTCGAAGTGCGCGACGACCCGTTGGCTGAGCTGCCCGTTGACACCGGCGAGCAGCATCTGGCGGGCCATGTCGTGCTCATCGATCAAGGCGAAGCCGGGCACCGACTCGCCGACGTGTTGGTAACGAGTGGCGTTCCCGTTGTGGCCATCGAGCGCGAACGAGCAGCCGTAGAGGCGCTGCGTGAACAAGGGCGTGCCGCCGTTTTTGGCGACGCCGCCGACGCCGCGACGCTCATCCAGGCTCACCTTGCCGAGGCCGCTGTACTCGTCCTTCCGGGCGTGGACAGCACAACGACGCGCCCGCTGCTCGAAACCGCCCGTCTGCTCAATCCCTCGCTCAAGATCGTCGCCCTGGCTGGTAGCCCCCAAGAAGCCGACTGGCTGAAGCAGTCCGGCGTGGACGCCGTGGTCGAGCAGAACCAGGCGCTTGCCGACAGGCTGAGCGACGCCATCGTGATGCAGCGCGCGGCTGCGCCGCCGCGGACCAGGCGACGCTGAACTGGGCTGGCTGGAATGGGGTGGCACGTCGGCTGACACAGCCCGCTGCGGAAAACGGGGATTCCGCCAACCATGATCCTCAATAAATGTCATTCAACTTAGGCTTTATGGTAGCTTCCCGAATATGTTTCTCGATATACGAGCGTCTGTTGACGGAACGGGAGAAAATTTATGGGTGCTTTTCGGCTAACGACAATTGCTACGCTAACGACTTTGCTGACTGGCTGCGCAACCATCGTCAACGACCCCATGATTCCGTTACAGGTGAATTTCTCCGACGGTTCCGATGGAGAGTGCGAGTTCCGTAACAAGCGAGGAATGTGGACCACCCCAATCCCCACGAACAGCGTACTGATCCGACGTTCTGATGACGCGCTCGTTTACGACTGTAAAACCAGCGACGGAAGGGAGGTGAAGGGAATGCTGCGCAGTGAGGTCGAAGGGGAAAAGATGGCTGCCAGCGTCATCTTTTGGGATCTCGGCATAACTGACGCGATCACCGACAAGCACAGGACTTACCAAGGTAACGTGGTGATAAGCGTTCCGAAGAAAGAGTAAGCCATCGAATCGCTTTGAGAGCACAGCTCACCCGCGCAGCTCGTCGGGAGCTCATACAGCGCCTTCACGTTCTCGACGTAGCTACTCAACGCGAGCCTCGCTTAAGCCTCGCCGAACCCACCGTCGCGTACTTCGAATCTACTCCCACTCTATGGTGGCAGGCGGCTTACTCGAGACGTCGTATACCACCCGGGACACGCCCTCGATCTCGTTGATGATCCGGTTGGCTACGTGTTCGACCAGATCCGGGGGCAGACGCGCAGCACGCGCCGTCATGAAATCCACGGTCTCCACCGCGCGCAGCGCGATCACGTCGGCATAGCGACGCCCGTCGCCCACCACGCCAACGGATTTCACGGGCAAATACACGGCAAAGGCTTGCGACACGCGGTCGTACCAGTCCGCCGCACGCAGTTCCTCGAGAAAGATGGCATCCGCTTCACGCAGCACATCGGCCCGCGCCTTGGTCACTTCGCCCAGCACGCGCACGCCGAGCCCCGGGCCCGGAAAGGGGTGACGGAACACCAGTTCGCGCGGCAGGCCGAGATGCAGACCGATCTGACGCACCTCGTCCTTAAACAGCTCGCGCAGAGGCTCGATGAGCTTGAGCTTCATTCGCTCCGGCAGGCCGCCCACATTGTGGTGCGATTTGATGACGTGCGCCTTGCCGAATTTGCTGGCCGCCGACTCGATAACATCGGGATAGATCGTCCCTTGCGCCAGCCACTTCACACCCTCGAGGCGCGCGGCTTCGCGATCAAACACGTCGATGAACGTGCTGCCAATGACCTTGCGCTTGGCCTCCGGCTCATCGACCCCCGCAAGCCGCATCATGAAATCCGCTTCGGCATCAACGACGACCAGATTGAGGTTCAGCGCGTTGGACGGACCAAAGGTAGCCGCCACCTCGGCGCGCTCGTTCTTGCGCAAAAGACCATTGTCGACAAAGACACAGGTGAGCTGCGTGCCGATGGCGCGCGCGAGCAGCGCCGCAACAACACTCGAGTCAACGCCCCCGGACAATCCGAGCAGAACCTGATCCGTTCCGACAAGCGCACGTACGTGCTTGATCGCGTCATCGACAATATTCGCGGGCGTCCACAGCCCATCACAGGCACAGATATCGCGGGCGAAGTGCCGCAGTATTTCGCCGCCTTCCGGCGTGTGCGTAACTTCGGGATGAAACTGCACGCCGTAGAGCCTGCGGGCGGCATCTTCCATCGCCGCAATTGGAGCGGATTCGGTGCTGGCAGTGACCCTGAATCCCGCCGGGAGCACACTCACCTGATCGCCGTGGCTCATCCAGACCGGCACGGTTCCACCGCCCTCGAGCGTGGCGAGAAGTTCGGAATCCAGCGCTCGCGCCACCGTCGCATGACCGAACTCGCGCTTGGATGACGAGCGCACCGCGCCGCCGAGCTGCGCCGCCATCGCCTGCATGCCATAGCAAATACCGAGAACGGGCACACCTAGCTCGAAAATCACCTCGGGGATACGCGGCGTATCGGCCAGGGTCACGCTCTCCGGACCGCCCGACAGAATCACGCCGCGCGGCGCCAACTCGCGCAGGAAATCCGGCGGCGCGTCGAACGGATAGATCTCGCAATACACGCCGATCTCGCGCACGCGGCGTGCGATCAGCTGGGTATATTGGGAGCCAAAATCGATGATCAGCAAGCGCTGACCGTGAATGTCCTGTGCCATGAGCGCCTCAGCTGCGCGGATAGTTGGGCGCTTCCTTGGTAATAGCCACGTCATGAACGTGACTCTCGACCATGCTTGCGGCGCTCACGCGCACAAACTGGGGACGCGTGCGCATCGTCGCGATGTCGGGGCTGCCGGTGTAACCCATGGAGGCACGCAGCCCGCCCATGAGCTGATGCACGATCGGTCCGACCGGGCCGCGATACGGCACACGGCCTTCGATACCTTCGGGAACGAGTTTGCGCGTATCGCCCTCGAGCTCCTGAAAGTAGCGGTCACTTGAGCCGTGCGTACCGCCCATGGCACCAAGCGAGCCCATGCCACGATAGGCCTTGTAGGTTCTGCCCTGATACAGCTCAACTTCGCCGGGCGCCTCATCCGTGCCCGCCAACAGGCCGCCGACCATCACCACGCTGGCGCCGGCTGCGATGGCCTTTGCAATATCGCCGGAATAACGGATGCCGCCGTCGGCAATCACGGGCACATCCGCAGCCGCGGCAACGGACACCGCCTCGCCGATCGCGGTGATCTGCGGCACACCGATACCCGTGACAATGCGCGTGGTGCAGATGGAACCGGGGCCAATGCCCACCTTCACTCCGTCAACGCCCGCTTCGATCAACGCGCGCGCGCCTTCCGCCGTGGCGACGTTGCCTCCGATCACAGAAAGATCCGGATACTGCTGCTTGACCCAGCGAATACGCTCGAGCACTCGCGACGAATGCCCGTGGGCGGTATCGACAACAATCACATCAACACCCGCCTCAACAAGCGCCGCCACGCGCTCATCGGTCTCGGCGCTGGTGCCGACGCTCGCGCCAACGCGCAGCGACCCCTGAGCGTCTTTGCAGGCATTTGGGAATGCCTTCGACTTGTTGATGTCCTTGACCGTCACCATGCCACGCAGTTCGAATCGGTCATTGACCAGCAGTACTTTCTCGATGCGATGGCGGTGCAAAATATCGGTGATTTCTTCGAAACTCGCATCCTCCGGCGCGGTCACAAGCTGCGGACGCGGCGTCATCACCTCGCGGATACGCGCATCCATACGCCGTTCAAAGCGCACGTCACGGCTTGTGACGATACCCACGAGCTGCGAGCCCTCAACCACCGGCACGCCAGAAATCTTGTGCTCGAGCGTGATCTGGAACAAATCTGCCACTGTACGATCAGGATGAATCGTGATCGGGTCGCGAATGATGCCGGTCTCGTACTTCTTCACCATGCGCACCTGACGCGCCTGCGCTTCGACACTCAGGTTCTTGTGCACGATGCCGATCCCGCCCTCCTGCGCGATTGCGATCGCGAGGCGACCTTCGGTCACCGTGTCCATTGCCGCGGACATGAGCGGAATGTTCAGGGTGATCGTGCGCGTCAGACGCGTTTCGAGCGAGGCTTCGGACGGGAGCACGGCAGAGTAGGCAGGCAGGAGAAGGACGTCGTCGAACGTCAGCGCGTCCTGGGCGATGCGCAGCATGGCGGACTCCGCAAAAGCGGCAGTCTAAGGTGCCCCCCTGATCATGTAAACTCGAGACCATGATCGCACCCGAACGCACCGTCTATTCCGTCAGCGCGCTGACGCGCGCCTCGCGCGTTTTGCTCGAGGAACACTTCGGCGTGCTCTGGGTTGAAGGCGAGGTGTCGAACTTCCGCCGGCCCTCGTCCGGCCACTGGTACTTCACGCTGAAAGATGCAAGCGCGCAATTACGCTGCGCCATGTTCGCGGGGCGCAATCGGGTGCACCGTCAGGAACCGAAGGATGGCGACCGTGTGCTGGTGCGCGGGCGCCTGTCGCTTTACGAGCCGCGTGGAGACTTTCAGTTCATTGCCGAGCATCTGGAACCTGCCGGTGCAGGCGCCCTGCGCGCGGCCTTCGACGCGTTGAAGGAACGCTTGGCTGCGGAAGGGCTGTTCGCCGTCGAGCGGAAGCGTCCACTGCCCACTCTACCGCGTCGCCTGGCAATCATTTCATCAGCCACGGGTGCCGCCCTGCGCGACGTGCTCGACGTGATCGCACGCCGCTTTCCCGCACTCGAGATCGTGCTTCTGCCGGTGCCCGTCCAGGGCGATGCGGCGGCTCCCGCCATCGTCGCAGCGCTGGAACGCGCTCCCAAGAGCGGCGCCGATGTCGTGCTACTGACCCGCGGCGGCGGATCACTCGAGGATCTCTGGGCATTCAACCTCGAGAACGTGGCGCGCGCCATCGCGGACTGCGCGCTGCCTGTCGTATCCGCTATCGGACACCAGACCGATTTCACTATCGCGGATTTCGTTGCCGACCTGCGCGCACCGACACCCTCCGCGGGCGCAGAACTGATTACCCCGGATGCAATCGAGCTTGTGCGCCGCTTCGATGCGGCTACCACGCGTTTGGCACGTGCGCTCATGGCGCACCTAAGCCTGGCCGAGCGACACGTAGGACACTTAAGCGCACGCCTGGTGAACCCGCGCACGCGGCTTGAACAGCAGATGCAGCGCGCCGATGAGCTGTCCGAACGGCTCTTGCGGGCCGCAACCCAGACCCAGGGGACCGCTGGGGCTCGACTCGCAGCGGCGAGCCGTGCGCTGCTGCTGCTGCACCCAAAGCATCGGCTGGCGCCGGCACGGCAGCGACTCGAAGCCGCTGCCCTGCGCCTTTCACAAAGCGTCGCACGGCAGAACGAACGGCGCGAGCTGCGCCTCGCGAATACGGTGCGAACCCTTGAAGCCATGAGCCCGCTTGCCACACTGACGCGCGGCTATGCCATCGTGACAACGGGTTCGGCGGACACCGGGCTGCATGCCCTCACGCGCATCAACCAGCTCACGCCGGGCACGATGGTGGACGCAAGGCTTAAGGACGGAACCGCAACGCTCGAAGTGCGCTCGGTGCAACCCGGTCACGGGTTACCCGAGCTGCCCTCGCTCTAGCGCAATCAACCGTTCTTCTTGTGAAAGCGAATCATGCGCTTGCGGCGGTATTCCTGCCGCGGCGTGAGCTTGTTGCGCTTGCCCTTGTACGGATTATCGCCGGTACGCAGCACGACGTGCACGGGCGTACCGTGCAGATCGAGCGCTGCGCGAAATCCGTTCTCAAGATAGCGTACGTAGGAAGCCGGTAGCGACTCGGTCTGGTTGCCATGGATCATGATGCGCGGCGGATGCTCCCCGGCTTTGTGGGCAAAACGCAGCTTGATGACACGCCCGCGCACAGCCGGCGGCGGGTGCGCCGTGACCAGATCTTCCAGTAGACGCGTGAGTCGCGTTGTGCCGACCGCAAAATAGCCGGAACGATGGACGGCGCGAACCTCATCGAGAAGCAGCCCTACGCCGCTGCCGTGCAGTGCCGAGATGTAATGCACCGAGATCCAGGGCGCAATGACCAGACGGCGCGCGAGCTCGGTGCGCACGCGTTCGCGTGCCGCCGAGGACAGTCCATCCCACTTGTTCATGGCGATGATGATGCCCGCACCCGCCTCGATGGCGTAACCCAGCAGATGGAGATCCTGCTCGACCACTCCTTCCCGCGCGTCCATCACAAGCACCACCACGTGGGCGCGATCCATCGCATCAAGCGATTTGACGACCGAGAATTTTTCCACCACTTCCTCGACGCGGCCTTTGCGACGCACGCCGGCGGTGTCAATTAAGACGAAGGATCGACCGTCGCGAGCAAACGGAATATCGATGGCATCGCGGGTGGTACCCGGCAGGTCGGCGACGACCTGACGCTCTTCACCCAGCAGGCGATTGGCGAGCGTGGATTTGCCGACATTCGGCCGACCAATCAAAGCGACCCGAATCGGCTCGAATTCGAGCGCATCAATCTCCTCTTGTGCTGCCTGTTCGTCGACCTCATTCAGCGCGTCATCCCCGTCGTCCTCGTCAAGGGCAGAGGATTCCAGTTCGAGAAGCTCATCGTCACTCAGCTGTTCGTCCACCGGTTGCGGCTCGAGCCCGAGGAGCTCGACCACGGTTTCACCGAGCAAGCCGATGCCGCGCCCGTGCGCGGCAGAGACCGCTACCGATGCCGCAAAACCAAGCGCTGCAAAGTCAGCGACAGCCGCGTCATTGGAAACGCCGTCGACCTTGTTGATAACGACCAGCGTTGTTCGAGAGCGTTTGCGCAGGCGTTGTGCAATCTCGCTATCTGCCGGCGTAAGACCGGCACGTGCGTCGACGACAAACAGCACGAGATCTGCTTCATCGATGGCGAGATCGGACTGCCGCTCCATCGCGCGTACCAGCCCGCCGTCGGTGAGGTCGTCGCCCAGGAGTCCGCCGGTATCGATGAGTGTTACCGGACAATCCTCAAGCAGCGCGCGCCCGTAGCGGCGATCCCGGGTAAGACCCGGTACATCCGCGACCAGCGCATCGCGGCGACCAGACAATCGATTGAACAGTGTCGACTTGCCGACGTTGGGCCGCCCGACCAGCGCGAGCGTTGCAGTCACGGCCCTACCTCGGCTTGAGCTTCAGGGCGACCAGTTTCCCCGAGTTGCCGAGCACATAGATCAGGTCGTCAGCCACCAGAATCGGCGCCCGAACACCATCGCCATCGATTTTGCGGCGACCGATGAACCGACCATCATCGCCCGCAAGCACGTGCACATAGCCCTCGCTATCAGCGATCAAGACACTGTCACCCACCAGCGTCGGGGGCGACAACTCTCGACGCAAAAGCCCTTCCTGCTTCCAGAGCGACGCAGAGCTTTGGGGATTGAACGCCAGCACTGCATCCCGCGAGTCCACCGCGACCAGCTTGCCGGAATCCACTGCGAGATCGAGGAAGCTCGACACTTCCTGCTCCCATACTGGCATGCCATTTTGAGCGCGAAGCGCCTTCAAACGTCCCTGGTAAGCCACTGCGAATACGAGCCCCGCGGACACCGCCGGCGATGCGTCCACATCGACCATGCGCTCGAGCTCGGACCGTCCTTCGGGAAGCATCACTAGATGGTCCCAGACCGGCTCGCCGGTTTCGGCGCGCACCGCCGCCACCATGCCATTCGCGAATCCGGCGTACACCACGCCATTAGCAAATACCGGCTTGCTGCTGCCGCGCAGCATGAGAATGGGGACCGGATTTTCGTAACTCCAGCGCAGAGCGCCGGTGGCCTTTTCCAGCGCCAACAGGCGCCCGTCTTCGGTATTCACAAACACGAGATCAACACCACCCGAAGGCGGTGCCAACACTTCGGCGCCGACGCTCACACGCCACGCTTCGCTACCGTCGGTGGCGTTGAGCGCGACCACTTCGCCCGCCGTCGTACCTATGAGGACGAGACCATGCGCATAGCCCACGGCACCGGAGACAAAGCTCGGGTCACGACGATCGAGCGGGTTCCAAGAGCGCTTGACCTCACCGATTTCAGTTTCCCAGATCTCATCCCCGGTGAATCGGTCGAGGGCTTCCACGGCGCCATACCCGTCTGCCGCGAAAATGCGGTCGGCGGCGATAACCGGTCGCAGCCGCAGGTATTTGCGTCCCGAGCCGTCACCGATTTTCTCGGACCATTCGGTCTCGAGTTTCACCGTTGCCTCAATCCGCTCGAGCTCCATGGGCTCGAGCTCTTCTTCCTTCTTTTTGTCCTCATCGTCGCCCACCCAGGGCAGCCAGCCGAATGCACTGCATCCCGCCAGCAGGGTTGTCAGCGTCAGGACCAGTAATTTACGCGTCAGCCGCATCTGCCGTATCCGCCAGTTTTGCTTCCAGCAGTCCGCGCTGGTCCTCGGTCTTCAAATCCTTGAGCGCAGCCGCATAGGCCTCGTGCGCCTGCTTGCGATCGCCCTCGGCCAGATGAATGTCCCCCGCAAGCTCGCGTGCGACGGACAACATACCCACCGATCGAACCTGTTCGAGCGTCGTGAGCGCATCGGCGCCGCGCTTTGCTGCCTGCTGCACCCGCGCAAGCCGAAGACGGGCAATATCCGCGAGCTCAGGACCGGTCGCCAGCGTGACCGCCTTCTGCAGCGCGGTCTCCGCCGCTGCGAGATCCTCTCCTCGAACCGCTGCCTGAGCCTGCGCCAGCAACACAAACGTTGGATACGCCGTGCCAGCGTGTTCGGCCACGATGGCATCGCCCAGACGGCGCTGCTCATCCCCCAACGCCGACTGATACGCCGCATAGGCATCCGCGGCTGAGGTCAGCTGTTCGTCCGCGTAACCCTGGTACCAGCGCCAGCCAAGCACCAAGACGATCGCGAGCACAACACCCACCACCGTGGCTGCCCCATTTCTGCTCCACCAGTCGCGCAGCCGCGACAGGCGTTCTTCGTCGGACATGTATTCCGCCACGCTTTACTCCTTTCGTGCCCGCGGGCACATCGGCATCAGTCGATCGCCAGCGTGAGTGCCCGCACCAGCGCCGGCAGGTCCAAGCTTTCCTGCGCACGGTCTTCCCGCAGGTACTTGAGGCTTGGCATTCCCGCCGCCATCTCGTCAGCGCCAACCAGCACTGCGAAGCGCGCGCCACTTTGATCGGCACGCTTCAGCTGATTCTTCAGCTTGCCGCCACCGGCATGAACGCGGATTCTGAACGTCGGCAGCGACTGCCGCAATTTGTCTGCAAGCGTTAGCGCCCAACCCAGGCTCTCGGTGTCGAGCACGCAGAGGTAAACATCAGCCGCGGCACTCTCAAGATCCGGCGCGACCAGTTCGTGCAATAGCACCAGCCGATCGAGCCCTATCGCAAAACCCGCAGCGGGTGTCGGGCGACCGCCCAGCTCTTCGATCAGTCCATCGTAGCGACCGCCCGCGCAAACCGCACCCTGCGAACCAAGCGCATCGGTCACCCACTCGAACACGGTCTGTGTGTAGTAATCAAGTCCGCGCACGAGCCGCGGGTTGACCACGAATGGAATTCCCAGCGCCGTCAGCACCGATTTGAGGGTATCGAAATGGGCGACGCTGGCGTCGTCGATGAACTCGGGCAGGCTTGGCGCACCCGACAAAATCGCCTGTGTCGCCGGGTCTTTGCTGTCCAGAATACGCAGCGGATTGCGTTCCAGCCGGCGTCGGCTGTCGGCGTCAAGCTGATCCCGGTGCGGCGTGAGGTAGTCGACCAGCGCCGCGCGATAAGCCGCGCGTGCAGACGGAGCACCCAGCGTATTGATCTCGAGCCGCACCAGGGATTCCACACCCAGCGCCTGCCAGCAGGCGCGTCCAAGTGCCATCAGCTCGGCATCCACATCCGGACCGGGCAGACCAAAGGCTTCCGCCCCCACCTGCTGGAACTGACGGTAGCGACCCTTTTGCGGTCGTTCGTAACGAAACATTGACCCCGCGTAGAACACGCGCTGCGTCTGGTTGAAGAGCAGCCCATGCTGAAGCAGCGCACGCACGCAGCCAGCCGTTCCCTCGGGACGCAGAGTGATGCTTTCCCCATCCCGGTCCGCGAGGGTATACATCTCTTTCTCGACGATGTCGGTGCCCTCACCCACCCCACGCGCGAAGAGCTCGGTCGATTCGAGCAGCGGAAGCTGCAGTTCTTCATAGGCATAACCGCGCAGGACACGCCGCAGAGTGTTCTCGACGTGCCGAAAGCGCCGTGCCTCGACCGGCAATATGTCTCTCATTCCGCGAATGGATTGCAGCATCGCCAAAAACCCTACTGACCGAGCACGAGCGAGGCCACGTTATTGCGCGTATGAGGCGCGAGCGCGACGGGCTCCCCTCGGAACTGAAGCTCGACGCCAGGAGCATGGCCGAGCTTGACGCGGAAGGGCGCCTGACCCACCAGATCGAGCACGTCGTCGGGCCGATGAAGCTCGCGATAGATCACCTTGCCTTCCACATCACTGATTTCGACCCAGCAGTCCGCCGCGAAACGCAGTGTCAGCGTGTCTTCGCCGTCAGGGGTTAGGCGGGTTGCTCCCGCCGCATCCCCGCCCGTTGCGGCCACCGACTCCGCGGGAATAGTGATCGCCTCAAGGCTGATCGCCTCGGCCGAGATTTCGCCTTCCGGCCCGATCGCGCCATCGCCGGCTGCGGAGCCCGGTGACAGCGCCGTGGAATCTCCCCCTACCGGCTGCTGCGCTTGCTCCCATTCCCACGCCGCATCCGCTTCGACCGGAGGCACGGAAACCGCAGACCCGTCGATCGACTGCCAGAGCGAGTCGAAGCCATCCTCGGGCCACAGCCACAGGATTCCAGCCACCAGAAGCAGCAACACAACCGATCCCAAGGCGCCCAGCACGAGTCCCGGACGCCGTCGAATCCATTCCGCAAACTCAGGTTCACCGGATACCGGCACCGTCTTGCCATCAGGCGAAGGCAACCGCTCGAGCAGCTGAGCCGGATCAAGATCCATCAACCGCGCATAAGCGCGCACATACCCCCGGGTAAACACGGCACCCGGCAGCTGGTCGTAATCATCGTCTTCCAGCGCCTGAACCACGTTGATGGACAGATTGAGCGTGTCCGCTACTTCGCGAAGACTGACTCCTAGGGCCTCGCGTTCGCTGCGCAGGCGCTGTCCGGGGCCCATGCTCTCGTCCATCAGCGCCTCACTCAGTTCGATTGCACGGAAACACGTTTAGGGCCCCTGCGTCGACGCGGGTTCGGCGCACGGGTCCGCCGCTTCGGGATAGCCGCTGCGCAGCGCAAGCGCCAAGCTAGCAGCGAGATTGGCATCCCCAGTTCGCGTCGCCAAACGCTGGCCAACGCAGATTCGCTGCAAAGTCGGCGCGCCCCGCGGGGAACTACTCACAAAATAACGCTTGGCGGTCTCTAGATCACCCGCGTCCAACGCGATGCTGACGAGCCCGAGCGCAGCGCCCTCGAGTGCCGGATCGAGCGCCAGCGCGCGATTGAAGGCTTCGCGCGCCGCGGCACTGTCTCCCAGCCGTCGCTCGACCTCTCCCAGGCGCTCGAACACCCGGGGCCGCCCCGGGTAGCCCGTGTTTTCGACCAGGCGCCGCAGCGGGTCCAGGGCTTCACGATAACGACCTTCTGACAACAGCAGCGCGGCAAAGTTGTTCAGGTTCGGCGCGTGCGCGGGATCGCTGCGCAGCGCGCGTCTAAAGTAGGTTTCAGCGAGACGGGGCTCGCTCTCGCGCAGGTAGTAGACTGCGTAAAGCCCGAGCGCATCCGCCGAGTTGGAGTCGATAGCCAAGGCGCGATCAAGGGGCGCGAGCGCGCGCGCAGGGGCGTCGGATTCCAGATAGCCCCGAGCCAGGTTTACCTGAGCCTCGAGCCGCTCGGCTCGCGACGCTGGGGCTGTGACCGTTCCAACGGGTTCCGAGACGCAGCCAGCGACAGACGCCATGATGACTCCGACGACCCCGAGCGCCAGACAGCGCGACGGAGCGTAAGCACCGATCATGCAGCCGCCTCGGCCTGCACGCGAGCAATGTAGCGTGCCTGACGCCGTGTTCGGTCCTCGACCTGCCCGACCAGCTGCCCGCAGGCCGCCTGAATATCGTCGCCGCGGGTGGTACGCAGCATGGTGGCGTAGCCCGCGTTAAGCAAAAAAGTCTGGAACGCGCGCACGGCTTCCGGTTCCGGACGCTCATAGCCCGACGCTGGGAACGGATTAAAGGGAATGAGATTGATCTTGCAACGCAGGTCGCGGAGCAGGTCCGCAAGCTCCCGCGCGTGGTCCAGCGAATCGTTCACGCCTTTCAGCAGCGTGTACTCGATCGTGACCGACCGATGCGGACCAAGCCCAGCCAGGTAATGCCTGCAAGCGTCCAACAGGGACGCAATGGGGTATTTGCGGTTAATCGGTACCAGTACGTCGCGCAACGCGTCGTTTGGGGCATGCAGCGATATGGCGAGCGCCACGTCGGTGTGTTCCGCGAGACGGCGCAGACCAGGCACCACGCCCGCCGTGCTGATGGTGACCCGACGCTTGGACAAACCAAACGCCAGGTCCTCGGTCATCAGGTTGGTCGCGATGAGAACATTGTCGAAATTGAGCAGGGGCTCGCCCATACCCATGAGCACCACGTTGGTCACCGCCTCGCCACGCTGCGCGAGTTCACGGTTAGCCAGCCAGAGTTGACCGATGATGTCGGCGGCGGACAGGTTGCCGTTGAATCCCTGCTTGCCCGTGGAACAGAAACTGCAGTCGAGCATGCAGCCCACTTGGGAGGAGACACACAGCGTGTTACGACCCCGTTCCGGGATCAGCACCGTTTCGACACAGTTGCCGTTGCTGACGCGCATGGCCCACTTGATCGTGCCGTCGCGCGATTCATGCCGCTCGACCACCTCCGGCAGAGCGAGCACGGCCATCGCCTTCAGCCGATCACGCTGGCGCCGCGACAGGTCCGTCATGGCTTCAAAATCGATCACCTGAGCGTGATAGACCCACTTCAGCACCTGCCGGGCGCGAAAGGCTTTCTCGCCTTGGGCGAGAAAGAAGGCCTCGAGTCCCGCCCGATCGAGTCCGAACAGATTGACGCGCTCAGCATCCACTGCCATCAATCCCGCGCGCAGATTTCTTCCGGACCGAAGAAGAAGGCAATCTCGCGACTGGCCGAGGCTGCCGAATCTGATCCATGCACGGCGTTCGCTTCCACGGACTCCGCGAAATCAGCGCGGATGGTGCCGGGCTCCGCATTCTTGGGATTGGTCGCGCCCATGAGCTGTCGATTGCGCGCGACGGCATCCTCGCCTTCAAGCACCTGCACCACCACAGGTCCGGAGGTCATGTAGGACACGAGATCCTTGAAAAAAGGACGCTCGCGATGCTCAGCATAAAACCCGCCCGCCTGCTCCGCGCTCATGCGGATCATGCGGGCAGCGACGATGCGCAGACCGTTTTGCTCGAAACGAGAATAGATCGCGCCGATGAGATTGCGGGCAACCGCATCGGGTTTGACGATCGAGAGGGTGCGCTCAAGAGCCATCGACTTCTCCGAACCTGCTTGATCAAAACACACCTATCTTTTTGATTTTTATAAGATAGGCGACTTACAGAGGGCGCGTATTATACGCGTTTCGAGCGCCTGGAACAGAAACCCGCTCAGGAAATTCGGCGTGCGTGCAGGTGGGTCACCACCTCGGCCACGCGTTGCCCGACATGGTCGACCTCTGCCTCGGTACTGTAGCGACCGACGGAGAAGCGGATCGAAGCGTGGGCAAGCTCCCGCGGGACACCCATGCCTGTCAGGACATGGGACGGGTCCACACTGGTCGAGGAACAAGCCGATCCGGTGGACACCGCCAGATCGTCAAGCGCGAGCAGCAGCGTCTCCCCTTCCACCCCGGCAAAACCCACATTGATGATGCCGGGCACACGCGCATCGCGATGACCATGCAACGTACTCCCCGGCACCTGCAGGAGGTGTCCAAGCAGCCGCTCGCGAAGCCCGACGATACGGGCGTTTTCCGCAGCCATTCCTCGCGTCATGATCGCGCAGGCTTCCCCCATACCCACAATCTGGTGAGTAGCGAGGGTTCCGGATCGCATGCCGCGCTCATGTCCGCCACCATGGATCATGGGCTCGAGACGCAGCGGCGGATCGCGACGCACGTAAAGCGCCCCCATGCCTTTCGGGCCGTACATCTTGTGCGCAGACAGGGAGATCAGGTCGATCGGCATAGTGCGTACGTCGAGCAGCACCTTGCCCGCGCTTTGCGCGGCATCGGTATGGAATAGAACGCCGGCGGCGCGGCAAACCGCGCCAATGGCAGCCACATCGTTGACCACCCCGGTTTCATTGTTCACGTGCATGAGCGATACCAACAGCGTGTCTGGCCGGAGCGCTGCTGCAACCGCCTCGGGGCTAACCCTGCCGTCCGCTCCCGGCGTGAGCCAGGTCACCTCGAAGCCCTGGGTTTCGAGAAAACGGCACGTGTCGATGACCGCCTTGTGTTCGATGCGGCTCGTGACCACATGGCGCCGCGTAGCACCCGCAGCGACGCCTTTGAGCGCAAGGTTGTCCGATTCCGTCGCGCCTGAGGTCCAGACGATTTCACGCGGGTCAGCATTCAACAGCGCCGCGACCTGACCGCGCGCCTCTTCAACCGCTTCCTCCGCGCGCCAGCCGTAGACATGGGACCGCGAGGCCGGGTTGCCGAAGTTGCCCTCCACCAGCAGACACCCGCCCATACGGTGGGCGACGCGCGGATCTACCGGCGTGGTCGCTGCATAATCCATGTAGATCACGCGCGACATCAGACCAACCGGGCTTCGATCAGGTGCAACGCATGACGATGTTCGAGCGTCGGGGCCGCACCACCCGCGATTAGCGACGCAAGCGTGATTCCGGAAAGAAACGTGTCGATGTGCTGAGACAGCGCCGACCAAAGGTCGTGCGTGAGACAGGTCGCACCGTCGCGACAATCCGCTGCGCCCTGACAGCGCGTGGCATCCACACCCTCGCCCACTGCTGCAATGATCGAAGCTACCGTGATGGCGGCGGGGGAACCCGCGATCTCGTACCCGCCGCCTGGACCACGCACGCTTTGCAACAATCCGGCGCGCTTAAGTTTGCTGAACAGCTGCTCCAGATAAGCGCTCGAAATCGCCTGACGTTCAGCGACTTCGGTCACACTGACGGGCCCGTGCGCACGATGCAGTGCGATGTCGATCATCGCGGTCACCGCGTAACGGCCCTTGGTCGTTAATCGCATGGGTTTTCGTTCGATAGCGTCCCAACGTGCGTCGGAGTATGCGATACCCGACTAATTTGGTCCACTATTCCCCCGGCGGCTCCTCGGTCGCAGCGCGCTCCGCCCGTAAGCGGGCGGAACCGGGTCCCGTCGGTCGGCCACCCGCGCGCGGGTCGAGGGTGGTCAAAATACCCCGCAGGATCTGCACTTCGGTGTCATCCAGACGCTGGCGCAGAAAGAGCCGGCGCAGCCGGGTCATGGTCTGTCCGGGACGCTCACGATCCAGAAACCCACTCGACTTGAGCACCGTCTCGAGATGCGCGAGCAGCCCTGCCACGTGTTCGGCGGTTGCGAGCGGTCGGTCCCAGGGTGCCGCCACCGCAGCCGACTGCGCCTGACGAAATAGCTCATATGTCACCACCTGCACTGCCATCGCGAGATTGAGTGAGCCATAGGCCGGGCTCGAGGGAATCTGCAGATGCGCGTTGCACTGCTGCAACTCGTCGTTATTCAGACCACTTGCCTCGCGCCCGAACACGATGGCGACTCGGGTGCCCTCAGGCAGCGCCAGCACCTCCGCAGCGGCCTCGGTTGCATCACGAATTGGCCAGGGAATACGACGATCCAGCATGCCGGTGCCAATCACATGATGGCGGTCACCAATCGCGGCCGCGAGACTCGTAAACACCTCAGCCTGGTCCAGCACGTCGAGGGCCCCAGCCGCCCGCCATTCCGCCTGCGGATCCGGGAATCGGCGTGGGTTGACAAGCCGCAGGTTCGCAAGCCCCATGTTCTTCATGGCGCGCGCCGCCCCGCCGATGTTACCCGGATGGCTGGGCTCGACCAGCACGATAGCGATCCGATCCAGGCGCGGATCCGAAGAGACAGGCTCGATCATGGTGCGTTTCCGATTCCCTGCGTGCCGAACGGTTGTTAGCATGCGCCGCTGTTCGGCCAGACGAAGATTTCCATATGCAGCCGATGGCGAATGTTGCACTGCGCGCTGCGCGTCAGGCCGGCCAACTCATCATGCGGGCTTTCGACCGTCTCGACCAGATCGCGGTCGAGGAGAAAGCCCACAATGACCTTGTTTCGGCGGTGGACCGAGAGGCGGAGCGAACCATCATTGACGCGCTCCGCAAGGCGTTTCCAAGCCACGGCTTCGTGGGTGAGGAACTCGGTGAGAGTCCCTCCACCAGCGAATATACCTGGATCATCGATCCGCTGGATGGCACCACCAACTTCCTGCAAGGCATCCCGCACTTCTGCATTTCGCTGGCCGTGCAAAAGGGACGTCAGCTGGAACATGCCGTGGTCTTCGATCCGGTCCGCAACGAAGCCTTTGTCGCAAGCCGCGGTCACGGCGCCCAGCTCAACGACCGCCGTATTCGTGTGAGCACCCGAACCCGGCTCGAGGAATGCGTGCTCGGCACCGGCATTCCGCCCGGCGCAGTCGCAACGCATCTCGACCCCTACATGGCGATGCTCTCCGACTTCACCGGCACCTGCCGGGCGATCCGGCGCGCGGGCGCCGCTGCGCTCGATCTCGCCTACGTCGCCGCGGGTCGCATGGATGGCTTCTGGGAGATTGGTCTGCAACCCTGGGATATCGCGGCGGGAACGCTGCTTGTGCGCGAAGCTGGCGGGTTCGTTGGCGACTTTTACGGTGGCGACGACTTCATGCGCCACGGCAACATTGTCGCTGCGAACCCTAAATGTTTCCGCCTCATGGTGCAGGGACTGCGACCGCACCTGTCGCCCGCCCTGCGGTAGACCCCGAGCCCGCGCTCAAGCCGCAGGCTGCTCGTTAGACCGGTCCTTCCTCGATCTGCTTCTTTTCGTCATCGACCGGCGGCACCACGTCCTCACGACGCATCTTGAGGAATATCACCGAGCTCGCTACGACGAAAATAGACGAGTAGGTACCGACCGTGATGCCGATCGTGAGAGCCAGGGCAAAGCCGCGAATCGTCTCGCCGCCCGCCAGCAAAAGCGCAATCAGCGTGAGCAGCGTGGTGCCCGAGGTAATGAGCGAACGGGTCATTACCTGATTCAGAGACGCGTTCACCACCTCGATGGGGGTCGCACGTCGCATGACGCGAAAATTCTCGCGGATGCGGTCCGCTACCACGATGGAGTCGTTAATCGAATAACCGACGACTGCCAGCACCGCGGCCAGTACTGACAGGTCGAACGTCCAGTGGAACAGCGCGAAGATGCCAATCACGACCAGCACATCGTGCGCGAGCGCGGCTACCGAAGAGATGGCGAAATGTTTGGTAAAGCGAAAGAACACGTACACCATAATCACAGCGAGTGCTGCAAGCATGGCGAGTAACGCTTCGTCGCGAAGTTCCTCACCCACCACCGGACCGACGAAGTTCGATTGAACCAGGGTAACCTCGCCAAAGGCTTCACTCAGCGTCGCAACGATCGCATCTCCGAGCCTCGCCTGGTCACCGTCCGCCTGTGGTGGCATACGCACCAACACGTCGCGATCTGAACCAAATAGCTGCACCACCCCGTCTTTAAAGCCTGCCTGTTCGAGCGTTCGACGCACGACTTCCGGATTGGCGGGAGCGTCAAACTGGGTCTCGC
>JBMTYG010000024.1:0-31335 GCA_049454295.1 Pseudomonadales bacterium | reverse complement strand
CCCCGCCTCGGGCAGCTGAATGTGATAGTCGGCCCCATCGTCACCGAGAATGCGAACTTCGTCGATCCCTGCCACGCGCTCTCCCAGGACCAGGTGACCCCGCTGGCGCATGAACCAGGTGAGGTAGCGGTCATCGCGCCCGGCAATGCGCCACTGCCAATGCGCCTGTTCAGGGTTGCTTTCGGGCACGCTAGCGAGCGCGAAATTTCGGTGCGTGGCATTCGAAAGAAACCAGAATCGGCCCTCGCCATGATCGACACCATATTCATGTCCCTCGACACGGTCGCTGAATGGGATCGGTGCCCCCCACGGTGTCTGTGCAGACAGGTAGAACGCCTGTGTCGTGACATGATCCGCGGCGCTGATGATGAGGTACTGCTCTGAGCTCGACAGGGCGAGGTCAACAAAAAACGCGTCGTCCTGCTCCTCGAACAGAACTTGATCCGCGCGCGCGCCATCGAGGGCGTGAACGCGCACCTGCCACGGGCGCCACTGCGCGTTGCGGACGAGATAGGCGACGTGGCTACTGTCTGCGAACCACACCGGTGCGCCGTGCGTGTCTTCGATGGGGTCGCCGATGCGGGCTCCGGTCACGAGGTCAGTAATCGTCAGCAGGTAGCGTTCATCTCCGCTCGTGTCCAGGGTGACGGCCAGGAAGCGACCGTCTGGACTCACGGCGAGCCCGCCGAGGTCGAAATAGGCATGCTCAGCGGCGAGCGTTGGCTCATCGAGCAGCAACGTCCAGGACGGGTCGTTCCCAGGCGGGGGTGACGGCCCGATCACTGGCGCGCGCAGCCAGGTCCGATACTCGGCGCCGGCGTCGAAACGCCACTGGTACCAGTAGCCGTGCTCGCGCCATGGCACCGCGTGGTCCGTCTCCGGCTGACGGGCTTTGAGTTCGGCAAATAACTCATCAATCAGGGGACGATGCGGCGCCAGTGCCGCATCGAAGTGGCGGTTCTCTGCTGTCAGGTAGGCGACAATGTCCGGGTCCGTCACGCTGGGGTAGCCTGGATCTCGCAGCCACGCGTACGGGTCCTCGAGCGTGATGCCGTGATGGGTGGAAAGGCGCGGTTCGCGTCGCGCGATGGGGGGGCTGGGGCGCTCAGACATGCGGGGTCTCCGGCAGATGTGCCATGTTCCGGCGGCGCACACGCTACACTTGCAGCAGCGCCGTTGGGGAGAGCCCGGCGCATTTTTCATGCCGGCGAATGGAGAGATGAGCGCATGTGCGGGCGCTGCAACATCGATAGCCTGCCGCTCGCGCGCTGGCTTCAAGAGGTGCTGGGGGTAACCTGGTCCGCGCCGGACAACCCCAATGCAGCGCCTACCGAAACCCTCACCGTGCTGCGGTCGTCTCCAACGGGCGCGTTGGAGGCCGCGCCTATGCGCTGGTGGTTGACCCCGCACTGGGCGCGGGAGCCCGCGACGCGTTACAGCCTGTTCAACGCGCGGTCAGAGACCTTGACTACCAGTCCGGCGTTTCGCGACGCATTCCGGCAGCGTCGCTGCGTGCTGCCGGTGTCCGGCTTTTATGAATGGTCGGCGGGGGCCGAAACCAGCGTCGGGCGTCGGACCAGAGTGCCTTGGTATATTCGCGGGGATACGGTCGCAGGTCTGCTCCTTGCAGGCATCTGGTCGCACTGGCGCGATCCGCAGGGAGACATCGCGTTCGACAGCTTTGCGGTGATCACCGCAGCCGCACATCCTGATCTGGCTTTTGTGCATCATCGGCAACCGGTCATGCTTGCTCCGGGCAATGTGCAGCGCTGGTTGGCGATGGATGCCACGCCCGAATCGCTCGCGGTGTTTCTGGCGCCGGCGTTGCCAATCGCGCTTGCCGTCGACCCCGTATCTGCGCGTGTCAATAACGCTCGTCACAAGGGCCCTGACTGTGTCACGCCCATCGGCCCGTCAACCCGGGTCGAAGCAACAGGAGATCTCACGTGCTGATGGATACGGGCGTCTGGCAGGGCAAGGGGACATTACTGAACCCGGGCAGCAGTCTGGGACTGCCGCTTGCGGGCACTCTCGAGGTAGTCGCAGAGGCCGGGGCGTGGACTATCACCGGTTCCTGTGCGCTTGAAGGCGCGCTCGCGGTCCCGTTCTCTGTGCGTCTTCATCTCGATCATGAGGGCGTCTGGACGGTCGCGGTCTTCAGCGCTGTCATGGGACTCGAGGGCACGGCCAAGATTGAGAGCGAGCCGCATCTTGCGCTGCTCTGGAGTGAAAGTGGTCACCGACACCTGACGCTCACGCTGTTTTCCATTGCCGGCGGGGTGGGTTGTCGCGGTTTTTTGCGCGAAGCGGGCGCCGTCCGCACCTGGGAAATCGCCTGGCGCCGCGAGGCGACATCGCGGGGAGCCGGCAACGTGTTTTCTCTGCGGCCGTTCCGACGCCGGACCTGAGCCAAGCCCCTGACATTCTGCAGCAGAGCGCGCACCTGAGCGCGGTCCCGCGCTCCGTGCCAGGCTCGGGTCGCGGGTTAGTCGCGAAGGTCGAGCCAGGCGAGCTCGGCGGGCGACAGGCTCACCGCGAGCGCGCGCGCGCAGCTGCGGGTCTCCGCGAGTGTTCTCGGTCCCACCAGCGGCAGGCACGGAAACGGCTGCGCGAGCACATAAGCGAGCGCGATATTGATCATGTCAACACTGCGCTCCGCGGCCAGCTGTCCGGCTCGGCGCCGGCGCTCGAGGTTATCAGGTGCCCCCCAGGTCTCGATCAGCTCGGCAACGGTCGGTTGCATGGTGGTGATCGTGATCTGCTCTCGCCCTTGGTTGTCTAAGGCCTGGTCAGCCCACGGGGTGAAGAACCCGCGCGCCTGCGATGACCAGGGCAGCAGCGCCATGCCGGTTGTGGTCAAGTAATCGCGCCAGTTCGCGTCGGAAGCACTGACGACGCCGGGCCAAATCGGCTTGACCATACGGGCCAGACTAAAGTTGTTCGATACCGCAGAGAAGCCGGCGAGACCGCGTCGGGCGGCATCGGCGTTGGCTTCCTGCACCCGCGGCAGGGTCCAGTTCGAGCCGCCGAATACGCGAATTCGACCCGCTCGAACTTCGTCGTTCAATGCGTCAATGAACTCAGCCACCGGAATTTCGGGGTTGTCGCGGTGCAGGAAATAGATGTCCACATGATCGGTCTGCAGCCTGTCGAGGCTTTCGGTGAGTTGTCGACCGATTGCTTCGGGCTTGCAGTCGGGCGTATGCGCGCCCTTGCCGATGATAATGAGATGGTCGCGCAAGCCGCGCTGTTGCTGCCAATGCCCGAGTAGCCGCTCCATGGCGCCACCGCCATAGATGTAGGCGGTGTCGAACGCGTTGCCGCCGAGTTCGATGAAGTGGTCCCACATGACCGCGGCGTGACTCATGCTGGGCTGGTTGTCGCAGCCCATGACAAGGCGTGAGACGGTGCGTTCGAGCCCCGGGATGTTGGCGTGGGTGATCGGTGCGCGGTCCGCAGGGCGCGGTGGTTGCCGCTTGATTGGACCGGCGTGGGTTGACGGGCGCTCGCGTTCGTATTCAAGACCGATAGCCCGCCGCCAGGCATCGAGCGCGAGCGCGTTGCCGGCGCTGTCCGCATGGGACATGGCGGGTGATTCGAGCGCGCCCTGACGCAGGCATTCCGCGACGTGCTCCGCTTCGAGTACATAGAGTGGTCGGGCCTGACCGCTCACGTGCTCAACCTCGCGCCCAGTCCGGCGTAGTTCGAAAGACCACAGCCCCTCTGCGTTGGCGCAGTGCCACGGGTTCCGCACCCGGATGCTGCCATGTTCGCCGAAGATACGAATCTCGTTATCGAGCAGCACAGACACGCCGGTGGCGATCTGTGCTGATACGCCGTTATCGAATTCCAGTTGCGCTGCGCTCCATTCGTCTACGCCGGTCTGTCCGAGATGGCCGTGCGCGCGAATTCGCTGTGGCTCTGAACCGGCAATGAGCCGCGCGGCGGAGAGGGGATAACAGCCCACGTCCAGAATGCCGCCACCGGCGAGATCGTTGGCGAAGAGCCTGCTCGACGCATCGAACGGCGCATGAAAACCAAAACTGGCCGAGATATGTCGGACCGCGCCGATGGCACCGTCGCGCACGAGTCCGAGCCACGCCGCGGTCTGCGGATGGATGCGATACATGAAGGCTTCCATGAGGAAGCGTCCGTGCTCGGTCGCGGCGTCTTGCATTGCCATGACCTCCGCATGATTCAGTCCAAGCGGTTTTTCGCAGAGCACGGCTTTACCCGCGCTCAGGGCAGCCAATACCCACTGTGCGTGTTGCGGGTGCGGGGTCGCGATGTACACCGCCTCAACAGCAGGGTCGGCGAGCAGGGCTTCGTAGTTCGCATGTGCCACAGCGCCCGGATAGGCGGCGCTGAAGTGTGCTGCGCGGTCCGGGTCGCGACTGGCGACAGCCGCCAGACGGTTCCCTGTGGAACGCAGAAGGGCCCGGGCGAAGGTGTGCGCGATGGTGCCAGTGGACAAAATGCCCCAGTTGATGTCGGTCATGATCGAGCGTCCGCGGGATTCAAGAGCCGCACGCTAACCCACGGCGGCAGAGGCGTACAGTTCAAGGCGCATTGTGGCAAGCCGCGCAAATCGGGAGAATCTGCGCCTCAGGCAGGGGGAGTTGCCATGTTCATCGCCATGAACCGTTTCCGCATTAATCTCGGGTTCGAAGCAGGCTTCGAGAGCGTGTGGCGGGAGCGCGAATCGTTCCTTGAGGGTGTGCCAGGCTTTCGCTCATTTGCGCTGCTGCGCGGACCGACGCGCGACGATCACACCCTCTACGCCTCGCACTCGGTCTGGGCTTCACGCGCGGATTTCGTCGCTTGGACCGAGTCCGAAAATTTCCGCAAAGCGCACAGCCAAGCAAGCGCTCCCAAGGGCACCTATCAGGGACACCCGGAACTGGAAACGTTCGAGCAGGTGGTCTGACCGCAGCAGGCCCAGGGGGAGAGGCAATGCAGCCGTCGGCCGGAGAGCGGTTCGGTTCTTATCACGTTATCCTGATTTTGCTGCTGGGCATTGCGACCCTGTACGAGGGTTTTGATGCCTCGATGCTTACGCTTGCGTCTGTCGACGTACGCGCCACGCTCGACATCAGCCTGGATGAATGGGGCACCATTTACGCCATTACGCGCGCCGGCATGGTGGCCTCATTTTTCTTTCTCATGCTGGCCGACCAGGTTGGGCGGCGGGCCATGCTCGTGATCACCGTGGGCGGCTTCGCCCTGGCGAGCCTCGCCACCTCGTTTGCGCAGGACAAGTTCGAGTTCACCCTGTGGCAGACCGTGGCGCGGCTATTTCTCACCGCCCAGTATGGGCTCGCGGTCATCATCGCCAGTGAGGAACTGCCCGCGCGCTACCGGGGCACGGGTATCACGGTGCTCACCGCCTTTGCGACGCTTGGGACTGTGGGGATGGCCAAGGTATCCCCCTTCTTCCTGTTGCTCGAGGGCGCGGTGGGCAATCCCGCACACGATTTTGCGATGAGCTGGGTGGCACGCGGCGCGGCGTTGATCGGGACGCCGTACGATGCCGCGCACTGGCGCGGGCTCTATCTCATCGGCGGGCTGCCGCTCCTGCTGCTGCCGGTGCTCTGGTTCGGCGTGCGCGAAACCCGCCGTTTTCGGGACGTCGCGCTCGAGCGAGGACCTGCGACCCTGGTGGCTACGATTGCCGGCCAGTTCGCTGAGGCGCGCCAGTTGTTCTCCCCGCGCTATCTCCCTCGGTTCCGCATCGTGTCGCTGCTGTGGAATTGCGTGTATCTGGTCATCGCTCCTTCGGTCGCCTTCTGGGCAATCTATGCGCGCGAAGAGGTCGGTATGACGCCGGCAGAGGTCGGCGACGTGGTGATGTGGGCCTACATCGCAGGTGCGTTCGGACATCTGCTTGCGGGGCAGTTGGTTGATCGCATGGGTCGCAAACGCACCTGTGCCCTGTTCTACGGCGTCGCTGCCTTTGCCATCGTGGGATTGTTCCAGACGGAGACCACCGCGGGTCAGTATTTCTGGCACATCACCACGGTGTTCTTCTTCAATTGCGCGATTGGCGCCACCCATGTCTATGCATCGGAGCTGTTTCCCACGGAACTGCGTGCGACGGGCTACGGCTGGACGACAAACCTGTTCGGGCGTATCACTGAAGTCGCCATCCCCTATCTGATTGGCCAGCTCATACCGGTCATGGGTATCAGCTGGGCGATCACCGCGGTAGCGATCGGTCCACTTCTGGGCGCCGTGCTGGTGCTTCGCTATGCGCCCGAGACCAAGGGTCTCACACTCGAACAGATTCAGGAGAAGCTGGCGCGTGAGGCTGACGCGGCTGCGGCGGACGCTGCCAAAGGCCGTTTCTGAGCCTCAGTCCTAAAGCTCAATACGGCCTTCGACCCAGGACTGAATCAGGTGGTGAGCAATGGCGATGGGGCCCGGGACTTTGAGTGCCGTATGAGCTTCGGCGAGCGCAGTTTTGACCTCATCGCGAGAAAACCATGCAACATCGGCCATTTCAGCTCGGTCGATGGTGATCGTTTCGCTTCGGGCGCGCGCGTGACAGCCGATCATGAGAGACGACGGAAACGGCCAAGGCTGTGAGGAGTGATAGCGCACCGCGCCCACCTCGATACCCGCCTCCTCTCGTACCTCGCGGCGCACGGCTTCCTCGATGGACTCGCCCTGATCGATGAAGCCGGCGAGTGCGGAATAAAAGCCTGAGCCTGCAAAACGCCCGGCTGGCTGCCCGAGCAGGCATTGCGTCCCCGTAGCATCGATCACGAGCATGATTGCGACCGGGTCGGTGCGCGGAAAATGCTCTGCTCCGCAGGCATCACAACGCCGCACGTGACCGCCGCGGTCAGGGCGTGAGGGCGCGCTGCAGGCGCTGCAGAAACGGTGGCGGCGATGCCAGTCAATCTGCGCACGTGCCTGGGCAATGATGCCGGTCGAGGGCGTATCCAGGCTCATCGCAGCCATGCGGCAGTCCACAAAGCGTGTCCCCGCCGCGAGCCCCGCAACGTCGGGCGCGGCCGAGATATCTTGCGCGAAGTGCGCCACACCGTCCTGACAGCCCAAGAAGACCGGTGGCGTCTCGAGTTTCAGGGACGCGAGTGCGGCGCCGGGCATCCATCCCAGGGTGCCAGCGTCGTCCAGCAGCACGTTCAGATTGGCGAACGGCAGAAAGCGGCTCTCGGCTGCCGCCTCGGCGCGCGCCAACCAGTTCGGATCACGACGCAGCGCGTCCGCGCGGTCCAGTGGGTTTCCGGCAAAGGTGTGGACAAGACTCATCGAAGCGGCCTGATTCGCAGTGTTTCAGGGAGGATACGCCCCCTTGCGTTAGCGTGGTAAGTTAAAGGGCTAACTTGCAGCAGGGGCATGCGCCATGACCGAACTTGTCACCATCACACGCCAGGATGGCGTCGCCGACGTTCGCTTTAACCGGGTCGATAAATACAACGCACTGTCGCCTGAGATGTTCGAGGCGATCATCGCGGCCGGCGAAACCCTCGCGAATGACCCGAGCGTCCGCGTGGTGGTGCTCTCTGGCAATGGTCGTGGCTTCTGCGCAGGTCTCGACATGGGTAGTTTTCAGGGCATGGCTAATGGTCCGCGCTCGGGCGGTGGCGGCACTGCCGGGCTCATGACCCGTGACGACCGACCGGAGAATCATGCCCAGCGTCCAGCGTATGTCTGGAAGCGTTTGCCTGTGCCTGTGATCGCTGCGATCCACGGCGTTGCCTTTGGCGGTGGGCTGCAGATCGCGCTTGGCGCTGATATCCGAATCGCAGCCCCGGATGCCAAGCTCTCCGTCATGGAGATCAAGTGGGGGCTTGTGCCTGACATGAGTTTGACCCAGACCCTACGCGACCTGGTGCCGCTCGATGTTGCCAAGGAACTGACCTTCACCGGTCGCATTCTGTCGGGCACTGAGGCCAAGGCGCTCGGCCTTGTTACTCGCGTTGAAGCCGATCCACTAGCCGCGGCCCTGGCCCTTGCAGAGGAGATCGCGGGCAAGTCACCGGATGCGATCCGTGCGGGCAAGGCCTTGCTGGAGGCTAGCTGGCGCGCTGATGCTCGCACCGGTCTCGAGCTTGAATCCAAGCTGCAGGTCGCGCTCATCGGCTCTCCCAATCAGGTGGAGGCGGTCAAGTCCAACTTTGAGAACCGTCCTCCGCAGTTCCGCGATGCGTCGATCGCCGTCTGACCTGCAACACCCGGAGCTGCAGTACAATGCCGCGCTTTTTTCACCTTTAGGCTTGGGAGAGCTTTGTTCATGGCGTATTCATTCGAAGGCAGGGTTGCCATCGTCACGGGTGCGGGCGGCGGTCTGGGTCGCTGCCACGCGCTGGAACTTGCGCGTCGCGGTGCCCGCGTGGTGGTCAACGATCTCGGCGGTGCTATGGACGGCACCGGTGGCTCATCCGAAGCCGCGCAGAATGTGGTGGCGGAAATCCGTGCGATGGGTGGTGAGGCCGTTGCCAATGGCGGTTCCGTATCCGATCGACAGGGCGCGCAAAGCATGGTGCAAGCGGCTATGGATGCCTTTGGTCGGGTGGATATTCTGATCAATAACGCGGGCATTCTGCGCGACAAGACCTTCTCCAAGATGGAAATTGCGGATTTCCAGATCGTCCTCGACGTGCATCTGATGGGTGCCGTGAATGTGACCAAGGCGGTGTGGCCGATCATGCGCGAGCAGAAATACGGACGCATCGTCATGACCACCTCACCGTCGGGCCTCTACGGCAATTTCGGCCAAACCAACTATGGCGCGGCCAAGCTGGGACTGGTTGGCTTTATGAACACCCTGAAGATCGAGGGTGCGAAGGACAACATTCATACGAACGCCATTGCACCGGTAGCTGCCACCCGCATGACGGAAAACCTCATGCCCGAGGCGGCGCTGAAGGCGTTGGCGCCGGAACTCATCACGCCCGGGGTCGTGTATCTGTGCACGGAAGATGCGCCGAATGGCGTGATTCTGCAGGCTCAGGGCGGACGCTTTTCGGTGGCCTGTATCATGGAAAACGCCGGGGTGGACGTTGGCGTCGATGCAACGGTAGAGGATATCGCTGCGAACTACGCCGCAATATCGGACCTTTCGTCGGTCAAGCCGCGGAATATGCTGCAGCTGCGTTGAAGCCGTATCAGTAAAGCCGGCCCGAGTTGCCTTCAAAGGGCAGCTCGGGCGTGTTCGGCGTGTGGGTGGGCGCACGCTGCGTGGTCAGTGCAGCGACCCCAGACCAGGGACTCACCCGTTCGGGCAGCGTGCCAGCGTCCCGATGCACGTGGCGATAGAGATTGGCGCTCCACTGGCGGCCGTCTCGCGTCAGGCTCAGATAGTCGAGCGCAGTCGTTATGTAGGGATAGACCTGGGCATAGAAGAAGGTAGGAAAGCGCGCGCGCAGTTCGGCAGCGCTGTCGAGCCCCAGGCGATGTGCCTCCCCCGTCTCCTGAAACTCGGTGAATAGCCGCGCCTGCTTGATAGGATAGGCAGGATCAGCCATTTGCCCAATCAGGTCGGCCGCGCGCACGAGCGCGGACAGAGAGCCAGAATCCTGGAAGCGCGGCGCCGACGGCACGGGAAATTGGGTCATCGCCACGTGTTCGGCGATGCGTGATCCGTCCAGCACGGGGTCGCCGGCAAATCGTTCCCGCACATAAAGGCATCCGCGCGCGACATGATACGGGGTCAGCGCTGCATCGGTGGCCGTCGCGTGGGTGGTGACCCGGTGTCCCATGGCGTCGGTGATGTAGCTGCCGTCGTGGTCCTCGCGTAGCAGGCCGCGAATATAGCCGATGTCGTGAAAGAGCATGCCTGCCACGGCGTGCAGCCACTCGTCGGGCTCCAGATCGCCGAGGCGCATCTGCCGTCCACGCAGTATCGAGAGACCGGCATCGGTGACGAGCACAGTGTGTTCGAGATCATGGTATGCGCAGTCGCAATTGCCGAGCGTTTCCAGCGCTGTTCTCGCCGCGCGTTCAAGCGCGGCATGTTGCTCGAGCGACGCTTCGGGAAACGCTTCGTGGAACGCGCGTCGAAGGTGTGTCATGAAAGCGTCGGCAATTGTCTGCTGCGCGTCGAACATGGAGCCCCTCGGGCGCGGGTCGTCAAATCAAGTCACCGCAGTCTAGGGGGGAGGACCGAGCGCTGCTGTGCGTCCTAGCACATATCCAGCGTGTGGATTCTTCCAGGCATGACCCGGAATCACCGTCCCCGTATGATCCCAGAGTCGGCGCACAGCGGCGCCCCATTGGCAGACGTCCGCATGGCTCATGTCGAGCTGAGGCACTTGCGCACCCTGGTGGCGCTTCGCGATACCGGCAGTCTGGTGGAGGCGGCGGAACGGGTCTGTTTGACGCAATCCGCCCTGTCACATCAGCTCAAGGAGCTCGAGACGCGCCTCGACTGCGCGCTCTTTATTCGTAAGACCCGACCGGTGCGCTTCACGTCCGCGGGTCAGCGGCTCCTGCGCCTGGCGGATGACGTGCTGCCTCTGATTCATCGCGCCGAGCATGACTTGGGGCGACTCGCCGGTGGACAGACTGGGCGGCTCATCATGTCCATTGAGTGTCACAGCTGTTTTGAATGGCTGCTCCCTGCCATTGATCGCTATCGCGAGCGCTGGCCGGATGTGGAGCTCGATATCGCGAGCGGATTCCATTTCGCACCCCTGCCGGCTCTGGCGCGGGGGGACCTCGATCTCGTGATTACCTCGGACCCGGTGGATGACCCGGCGCTCGCCTACGTGCCGCTGTTCAGCTATGAAGCGATGCTCGCGCTGCCGCGAAACCATCCGGCCGCCGCTAAGCCCTGGGTGATGCCGGCGGATTTGGCGGACCAAACTCTCATCACCTATCCGGTTGATCGAGCCCGGCTCGACATCTTTCATCGCTTCCTCGATCCCGCGGGAGTGGAGCCTGCGCGCGTGCGCACGGCTGAACTGACCACCATGATGATCCAGCTGGTGGCGAGCGGCCGCGGTGTGGTGTGCCTGCCGAACTGGGCGCTGCACGAATATCTGAAGCGGGATTACGTGGTTGCCCGTTCTCTCGGCGAGGAGGGCGTTTGGCCAACGCTTCACGCAGCTATTCGTGCTGATCAGCAGTCAGCCCCGTTTGTGCGCGGATTTATCGAGATCGCTAAGGCCACCTGCTTTGCCAACCTGCACGGCATCGTCACGGCGGATACCTGATCAGGGCACGCGCACATGCTCGTGCCAGACGCCTTCGCGGTGCTCGAAATGGCGTCGGTCGTGGACGCCGTCAGACTGGGCGAGATCCAGACGATCCACCGTAACCGCGTTGAGATATAGCCCAGCCGCGGTCGGCGGCGCGGTGAGCGGCTCCGGCATCGGCACCGTCGCCAGCGCGTCCAGTAGATGGTCTCGATCACGAACCGGCGAGCCCTGGGGCAGGGCCGCGGTGTAAAGCCAGTCGAGGCGTTTTGGCATTGGCGGACGCAGCTGCCAGCTGGCTGCAACCAGCGCATCTGGCACCGGTTCTACCCGACAACTCAGCCGGTACTGCAGGTTCAGCACGGGCAGCCATACCACGACCGCAACGGTGGGTGCTGCACCAATCTCGAACCACTTCGGGCTGGTACGGTTCAAAAAAATGGCCAGTCGCCCGTCGATGTCCCGAAGCACGAGCGTGCGTGCTTGTGGGTGACCCGCCAGGTCCACTGAAGCGACCGTGCAGAGTCCCGCACAGGGATCTCGCGCCGCCTGGGCGCGCGCGCGGTCATGCCGCAGCCAACCGATCGGATCTGGCCTGTGCGCTGCAGCATCGTCGTCGTAAGGCAAGCGTTCAGCCCTCTGCGCTGTTATCGGGGCGTTCTAACGCGGATGTGGCGGTGTCTCCGGTGCTGTCGCGCGAGCTCCCCGCGGCGAGTTGGCGGCGCACTTCAGCGACGTCACGCTGGACCTCGCTCAACCGAAAGATCAGGTCTGGCAACTGATCGGCGATGCGCCATAGCAAATAGGCGATGGCGACGAGCATGAGGAATGACAGGAAACCCATCTGCGGCTCCAACTGTTGGGCGGGGCGGTACGTTAAACCGAGCTCTGTAAATTCGTCTACGGGACCGACCCGTTGTTCCCTGCCGCGAGCCTTTTGGGTGTCATGAGGCAGACCAGCTTTGCTCGCCCGGGGCGCAGCGTCAGCCAGGGGCTATCGAAATCGAAGGCAGCCACGCCGAACGTCGGTAGATTCTCGATCAGCGCGTCCCCGGCGAGCAGGTTAACCAGGTCAGTCAGCCCCGGGTTATGGGCAACCACCGCCGCGGAGGTCACGTCTACGGGTGTCACATGGAGCAGGTCAATGATCGCGTCGGGCGCAGCCAGGTACAGCGCAGGCTCCTCAATCAAAGTCGGTGTAGCCACGCGAAAGCCATCGGCCACAAAGGCCGCGGTGCGGCGCGCCCGTACCGCCGTGCTGGACCAGATCCAGCTTGCGGGTTGTTTCTGCTGCGCAAGCCAGCGCGCCATGACAGGTCCGTCGCGCTCGCCGCGCGCGTTCAGTGGCCGGTCGTGGTCTGCCTGTCCCGGACTGTTCCAGTCGGATTTTGCGTGGCGAACG
The DNA here is from genome assembly GCA_049454295.1 of Pseudomonadales bacterium. Taxonomy (GTDB): domain Bacteria; phylum Pseudomonadota; class Gammaproteobacteria; order Pseudomonadales; family Azotimanducaceae; genus UBA7803. The sequence goes on along the minus strand of JBMTYG010000024.1, from coordinate 18,768 downwards.
ATCCACAGTCGCATCGGCCGGTCCGTTCTTCCGCGAAGGGCGGAGTTTAGCATCGCGCCAGCGACCAGTTCAGCTTCGGTTCAGGCGGCGGGCGTGAGTATCTGTGCGTACCAGGCAACCCGTGGAGACGCTCATGCAATCGGTCCGTGGATGTTTAAGTCTGCTTGTTTCGGTGATGTGCCTTGTGCCCGCGACCGTGCGTGCCGATAGCACGGATGCCGTGCTTGGCTTCGCGCTAGGTACTGTCGTCGGCTACGTTATCGCGGATGACGACGACCATCACCGACGCGCGCGTTACGACCATGACTGCGATCATCGTTCGCGTCATTGTGGTCATGAACTGCGGCATCACCGGCATCACTCACGGTGCCGTCATGAGCGGCGCCATCGGCACGGCGAACGGCATCGGTACGACGCTCGTCGCGATTACCGATACCGTAACGATGGGCGTGATGACTATCGCTACGGGTATAACGGGCGCTACGGCTACGACGTCCGTCAGCGCAAGCGCGATGATGATTGAACCCAGTTACCAGAGATCGAATACGTCCTGGATCGCTGTAAGCTGATTGCCGCGCGCCGAGGAGGGCACAATGATTGGCGTGCGGATACCCGCGTCGAACCAGGCCTCGATACCCTCGCGCACTTTCGCGGCAGAGCCGAACAGGGTGGTATCCGCAAGCCAGCGGTCGGACAGACAGCCGGGCACACGGTCCGGCTCACCGGCCGCAATGGCCGCCTCCACGGCGTCCATTTCCTCCGCGTAGCCCGCTTCGCGCCAGTAGTTGCGGTAGTTGGGCAGAAACGCGTAGCTCGTCAGCGTCCTTCGATTGACAGCCATGGCGGCGGATTCGTCGTCGTCAATGCACGTCGGAATCATGTTGCCGATGAAGAAATCCGGGTTGGCACGCGCAGCGGGGGAGAGGGCAGAGAGCGAGTGTCCCATGTGCGAGCGCGCCCCGTTTGCGAACACCATGCCCGAGCCGATTTCCTCGCTCAGCGCGATCATGCGATTGCGCAGCGTTGCGAGCACGATCGGCGGTAGTTCGCCGACGCGCGGCACAGCGCGCATATCGGCGACGAACTGACGCATGTCTGCGAGCGGTTTGCCCTGACTCACGCCAAGACGTCGCATGGCGGGTTCATGGCTGACGCCGATGCCAAAGCGAAAGCGCCCATCCGAGATTTCGTGTAGAAACCCGGCGGTACCTGCGAAGTCGGCGACGTTGCGCGTGTAGATTGGCGTGATGCTGGTGCCGAAGATAATCTCGCGGGTGGTGAGCGCGATCGCCTCGCAGAGCGCGATGTTATCGCCGAGGCTCGGGCAAAAGATTCCGGTGAAGCCGCGCTGCTCGACGGCTTGCGCGAGGTCGATGATGGCTTTGCGTCGGCCCGGCACCGCGGCCAGGCTGATGGCGGGCATAGGTGTGGTCATGTGATGGATTCTCCCCTCTACGGGCTGACAGGTTCGCGGATCAGCCGCGGTTTGGCAAACGGGTAAGCGGTCCGATCAGTAGCGCTGTTGCGGAGGTTCTTCGCAACCGTGGATTATCGTCCCCCGGCGGAAATAGACGCGTTTATGGTCCGGTCGGATTGCCACCGCGCCGATTGTTAGCGCTCGGGTGCCTCACATTGGCTGCGTCAGGAGTTCGGTCAACACATCGATGAGCCGTGCATTTTGCTCGGGCGTGCCGATGGTGATGCGCAATCGGTCGTCGAGTCCTGGGACGGCAAAGTGCCGTACCAGGATGCCGCGATGCTTGAGTGCCTGCTGTAATGCAAGGGCGGACAGGCGAGCACCCGCAGGGACTCGTGCCAGCAGGAAGTTCGTTTCCGAGGGCGGAACGGTAAAGCCGAGCTGGCAGAGCGCATGCTCCATAGCGGTCCGGGCTGCTCGTACCCGGGCCCAGGTATCGGCGGCGTAGTCTCGTGCGTCGATGGCCGCGGCCCCGAGCGCCTGGCTGACCGCATCGATGTTGTAGCTGTCGCGGGTTTTTGTGAGCAGAGGCTCAATGAGATTGGGCGCGCCGATGAGGTAGCCGAGCCGCAAGCCGGCCAGGCTGTAGCCCTTGCTGAAGGTACGCAACAGCAGCACGTTGTCGAGTTCGCGCGTGATGGGCGTCAGGTCGTGCTCGAGCGCCGGGTCGACGAAATCAACATAGGCTTCATCGATCAGCAGCACGCCGTCGAGCTGTTGTGCCAGTTCAACAATCGTTTCTCGTCGCAGCAGGGTGCCGGAGGGCGCATGTGGGTTCACGATGCAGGTGAGCCGTACCCCAGCCGCGTTGATTCGTGATGCGAAATCCGTGGGCAGCAGCCAGTCCTCGGCGAGCGCTATGGCGACCGTGCGCGCATCCTGAATATCGGCGAGTACTGGATACAGGGAATAGCTCGGATCCGCCATGCCGAAGCCGCTACCGGGATCGACGAAGGTGGTGATAGCGAGGCGCAGCGCTTCATCACCGCCGTGGGTCACGATCAGCTGCTCGCGATCCACTCGATGCAGGGCGGCCAGCCGATCCCGCAGCGCGTCTGCGGTTGGCTGCGGGTAGGTTCGCAGTACGTCCACATCAAAGCGACTCAGGGCGGCACGCACCTCTGGCGCCGGCGGGTACGGATTCTCGTTGGTATTGAGCTTGATGGTGCCAGCGCCTTTCGGCTGCTCGCCCCACTGATAGCCGTGCATGCGGCGGATATTGTCGCGTTCGTAGGGCGGCGGGTTCGGCATTTCAGCAGACATGGCGTGGTATCGACGAGATCTCTGATCAGTGGTCGGTTGGTGGATGTCTGGTAGCAGGCGCGAAAAAGGCCCCGCCTGCGGATTGGCGGCGGTGGCTCAGACTTGGGAGTTCCCGACGCACCTCGGCTACCCGCTCAGGGTCGATATCGGCGATCGCGAAGCCGTCACCGCCAGGGCATTCATCAAGTATGCGACCCCAGGGATCGACGATCATGGCGTGGCCGTGGGACCGTCGCGAACCCCAGTGCGCACCATATTGGGCAGGCGCGAGCATGTAGCTCTGGCATTCGATTGCCCGCGCGCGCAGCAGCACTTCCCAGTGGGCAGCCCCTGTCGTGGCCGTGAACGCTGAGGGGGCTGTGAGCGCGATAGCCCCCAGATCGACCAAGCGTTGGTACAGGTAGGGGAAGCGCAGGTCGTAGCAGATACTGAGCCCCAGCATGCCGAAAGGCAGGTCCGTGGTGATCGCTGTATCACCGGCATCTGTCCGTGCGGACTCACGAAGACGGGTGCCGTCCGCAAGATCGATGTCGAACAGGTGTAGTTTTCGGTACAGCGCAAGCAATCCACCGTCGGGTGCCAGGTGCACGCAGGTATTTCGGTTGCGACCCTCGCCCTCGCCGCGCTCGTGAAAACCACCGAGCACGAGGTGAATGCCGAGTTCGCGGGCGAGGCTTACGCAGCGCGCAAGAATTGGCCCCGGCGTGAATTCGATAGGCCATCCGTTTTTCGGCCCGCTCCTGTCCGGTGCTTCGGGTAGCGGCTCAAGGATGCCCACTTTGGCCGCCTCGGGACCCAGGAAAGCGAAAGCCTCGGGCCACAACACGACCTCTGCACCGTCGGATGCTGCCGCTCGGGAAAGACGCTCTGCGGTGGCTAGATTCTCCTCCACAACCGGCGTCGCACAAAGCTGCAACACCGCCGTTCGCGTTGAGCGGCCCATGCTGGTCAGCTTTGACTTGCCGGTATATCCGGCTGCGTGCAGGTGATGCGATGTCCGAGATAGGTCTCTAGCGCCGGCAGGTTGAAGGCATCGTCTTCCGAAATGAAACTGATGCTCACCCCCTCAGCGCCTGCGCGACCGGTGCGGCCGATGCGGTGTACGTAATCCTCCGGATCTTCCGGGAGATCAAAGTTGACCACGTGGGTCACGCCGTCGACATGGATGCCGCGACCCGCGACATCGGTGGCGACCACGAGCGGCACGGAGCCATCCTTGAAGCGCTGCAGGGTGGTCAGCCGCTTACGCTGCGGAACGTCGCCAGCCAGCGCCTCCACCGGCACCCCCCGTTTTTCGAGATAGCTCACGAGCCGGTGGGTTTGATCCCGACGATTGGCGAATACCAGAGTCCTCGCCGGTTTTTCGACGTTCAGGAATTCGGTCAACATGCGTGCCTTGTCCGCCGAACCCACGAGCCAGAATTTTTGCGTCACGGTGTCGGTGGCCACGGTTTCTGGGGTGACGGAAACATGCTCCGGTGCCAGAGTCCACGACCGCGCAAGCCGCATGACCTCTTCGTTGAAGGTGGCGCTGAAAAACAGAGTCTGCCGGTTTCGCTTGTGCGGCGTCTGATAGACGATCCGTCGCACATCGGGAATGAAACCCATGTCCAGCATACGGTCGGCCTCGTCGAGCACGAGAATTTCGACCTGCCGTAGCTGGATATTACGGCGGTTGATGAAGTCGAGGAGCCGACCCGGGGTGGCGATCAACAGGTCAAGGGGCGCAGCCATGATGCGGTCCAGCTGCTTCTGGAAGTCCATCCCGCCGACCACGCACTGCACGCTGAACCCCATGTATTTCGCCAGGTCGCGAGCGTCGCTTTCGATCTGCAGCGCGAGTTCGCGCGTCGGCGCCAGGCAGAGCGCCCGGGGTGTTCCGCGCGGTCGCGGCGCCTGATCAGGATTTTCCCAGAGTCGGGTCAGCACGGTGATGAGGAACGCGGCGGTCTTGCCGGTACCGGTTTGCGCCTGCCCAGTGACATCGTAGTCGGCAAGGCTGTAGGGCAGCACGCCGCTCTGAATGGGTGTACAGGACTTAAAGCCGAGGTCGTCGATCGCACGCAGCAGCGGTTCGGGTAGCGCAAACTCGTCAAAGCGATCGCGGTCGGCTTCGTCGCTCGACTCGATTTCGTCTGCGAGCGGCGCAAGCGTCGTCGGGAGGAGCGGCGGATCGTTTGGGTCTGAAACGGTCGGCGGTGGTGTGTCGTTGGTAGTGGTCAGGTCGGTCACGGTGTGTTCGGTCACGAGGTTGAGTTGTCCTTCGGTTTTGTCATCTGGGGTGGGCTCAGGCAATAAGCCCAAGTGTTTCTTCGCGCCCCAGCATCAGGTTGAGATTCTGTATCGCGGCGCCCGCTGCGCCTTTGCCCAGATTGTCGTAGCGGGCGGTGAGCAGGATCTGGGAGTCGTGCCCGAACACCATGAGTTCTACCCGGTTGGTGTCGTTGCACGCAGTTGCGTTCAGGAAGCCGCCTTCGAGCGCTGTGTCTGCGCCGACGGGAAGGACACGCACGAACGGTTCATCCGCGTAGCGTGCGGCGAGCAGTTCGCGAATATCCCTCGCCGATGGACCGCCGCTGAGGTCGGCGCTGAACAGCGGCACATGTACGAGCATGCCCTGCGCAAAGCAGCCCACACTCGGCACAAAGAGCGGCGTCGCCCGCGTGCCGCTGAAGTGCTGCATTTCAGGAACATGCTTGTGCTTTAACGTGAGGCCGTAGGGTCGGGTGTTGTTGCGCTCTCGGGTGGTGGTGTCAAAGCCTTCATAGGTTTCGATCATCACGCGACCACCGCCGCTGTAGCCCGAGAGCGCGTGGAGAGACAGCGGATGGGCGGGATTCAGCAGGCCTGCCTCGATGAGCGGCCGCACGAGCAGGATGAATCCCTGCGGATAGCAGCCCGGGTTGGCAACACGATTAGCCCTCGCAATACGAGCCCGCTGGGCATCCTCGAGCTCTGGCAGTCCGTATATCCAATCAGGGTGCGTGCGGTGCGCGGTGCTGGCATCGATGAGTCTGCAGTGCCCGTCAGCCAGCGTCACCGCTTCGCGCGCGGCGTCGTCCGGTAAACAAAGAATGGCGATGTCGGCCGCCGCGAACAGCTCGCGGCGTGCTTCGGTGTCTTTACGCGCACTGGCGTCAATGCGCAGCAGCGTGAGGTCGCTGCGCGCGGCGAGGCGCTCTGCGATCTGCAGCCCGGTGGTACCGGCCTCGCCATCGATGAATACCCTGGTCAAAACCACCTGCCCGGGCGAAAAGCGGGGATTCTAGGACATGTGCCTGCCAATGTCCCGTGCGTTTGCCAATCAACGCGGCCAGAGCCTTGGGAAGAACTTGGGCGTCTTCGCGATATACGCCTCGTAGTCCGGATGCCGTTTGCGCATACCCCGCTCCAACACATCATTGCTGATGCCGAGAAAAACCGCGGTCATCACCACCGGTCCAAGCAATGCCCACCAGGTGGCGGGTGTCAGGGCGATCAGCGCAAGCCCTAGCCATTGCAGCGCGTCGCCAAAATAGTTTGGATGCCGGCAGCGCGCCCACAGACCGGAGTCGAGAATGCGCCCGCGACTGCCGGGTTCCGCGCGGAAGCGATTGAGTTCGATATCCGCGACCAGCTCAAACACGAATCCTGCGGCCCAGACGAGCACGCCCAGCGCAGCGAGCACGCCAAAACCGAGCGGTTCGTAATAAGCCGCTGCGATCGGAGTTGCGACCAACAGCGCGATACCGCCCTGCAGCAGGAAAATGCGCCAGTAGGTGACGAGCCACCACTGCGGACCGCCGTGTTCACGCCAAAGTTGGTAGCGACGATCCTCGCCGTGTCCGAGATTGCGGCCGATGAGATGGAAACCAAGGCGCAAGCCCCACAGCGTAACCAGCAGCGTGACCAGGAAGGGCTTGAACTCAATCGTCTCGCTCCCGCCGAGCAGCGCCCAGGCGATGAAGACGAACAGCGGACCCCAGGCCATATCGATGATGCTCGCGTCCTTGAGTGGGATACTCGCCGCCCAGAGCAGCGTCACAATGAGGAGTACGACGACCAGCGCCGTTCCATAAATGGCTAGCAGTTCCATGGCGATGCCTTCCTGTCCTGCGGTGAAAGAGTCGTTTGATCCAGCCTTTCGGATCGAGCTGCCGCCGCGCTCGCGCGGTCGGCTCTGATGCGTGTAGGGCGTCGGTCAGCCATAGCGGTCATTGAGCCATAACGCTATGTCCCGAATCTGTTCCGGACACACCTGATGCCCCATGCGGTACTCGTGCCATTCGACGCGGTAGCCCTGACGCATGAGCGCCTCCCGCGAGGTAATCGCCCGCGTGATCGGAATCATCGCGTCGGCAACGCCGTGCGCCATGAAGATGGGGACGTCGATGCTTGCGAAGCTCACGCCGTTGGTGAAGTTTTCATGGTCATGCAGGTAGGTGGATAGCGCCATGATGCCTGCGATTCGCTCAGGATGACGCAAACCGAGCGCGAGCGCGATGACGCCACCCTGGGAAAAACCGGCGAGCGTGATCCGGTGTGCAGGTATACCCCGCTTCACCTCCCGCTCAAGCAGGGCCTCGATCGCATCGGCTGAAGCGCGGATATCGTCGCTGCCGGAGAGCGGTGATCGGGGATCGATGTCATACCAGGCACGCAGCGGCATGCCGCCGTTCAGGGTGACAGGTCGCTCAGGCGCGTTAGGAAAGACAAAGCGCAGCGGCGCGACCAACGGCAGCATCGGCACTATGGGCTCAAAATCGTGGGCGTCTGCGCCGAGCCCGTGCATCCAGATAACGCTGCCCACCGGGTCCGCCCCGGTCTCGACCTCGACACAGTCGAGCAGTGCGCTGGCGGTCTCCGCCGTGGCTGTCGGCTCATCGCGACCGGCATTAGACATGAGGCGATCTCTGGTTGGCGGTTTCGATCGAAGTTCAGCAAACAGACCGCCCGATTGCAAACGCTGTGCGATAATAGCGGCATGGATGACATTCCCGACCGGCCACGCTCCCGCCGTCTCGCAAGCCTCAGACCTGCGCTCAGGTTTCTCCGGCCGTACCTGCGGCAGGTGATACTCGCGAGCCTTGCGCTGGTGCTGACAGCGGGCGTGACACTGTCGATCGGTCAGGGTATGCGACTCGTCATCGACCAGGGGCTGAGTGCCGGCAGTGCGGTCATCCTCGAGCAGACAGTCGGGCTGTTTGCTTTGCTCATGGTCGTGTTGACGGTGGGCACGTTTGTGCGGTTCTACTACGTCTCGTGGATTGGCGAACGCGTCAGCGCTGATATTCGGCTGGCCGTGTTCGACCACATCATCGGCCTGCACCCTGGCTTCTTCGAACAGAACGCGCCCACCGAGATCCAGTCACGGATCACCACGGATACCACGCTGCTGCAGACGGTCATCGGCTCATCGGTGTCGATCGCGTTGCGCAACCTGCTCATGTTCGTCGGCGGCATCGTGCTGCTCTTTGTGACCGACGCGAAGCTGTCACTGGTCGTGGTCGCGAGCGTTCCTTTTGTCGTGGCACCGGTCATCCTGTTCGGGCGACGCGTGCGCGATCTTTCCCGCTCGAGCCAGGATACGCTCGCGGACGTCGGCAGCTATGTCGGAGAGGCGTTGCGCCACATCAAGGTGGTGCAATCCTTTAACCACGAACCGGTGGACCAGTCGCTCTTCAAGGGTCGGGTGGAGCGCGCGTTCGCGGTTGCCGCGCGTCGCATCACCAGTCGCGCGGTACTGATCGCACTGGTCATGCTGCTGGTGATGACCGCGATCGCGACCATGCTCTGGATTGGCGGACGTGACGTGCTGAGCGGCGCGCTCTCGCCGGGGGAGCTGGCCGCCTTCATTTTTTATGCGTTCATGGTGGCGGGTTCGGTCGGCGCGATCAGCGAGGTCTATGCCGATCTGCAGCGTGCGGCGGGTGCGACCGAGCGCTTGATGGAGCTACTGGCTGCGCGCTCCATCCTGGCGGAACCGGCGACACCGGACTCGCTGTCAGCGTCCGCTCGCGGACGACTGTCGTTCGAGGACGTGGGCTTCTGTTATCCCGGTCGACCGGACCAGCGCGTGCTGGTCGATGTGCGATTTGGGATTGAACCGGGCGAGATGGTGGCTCTGGTGGGTCCTTCCGGCGCCGGGAAAAGCACACTCTTTGATCTCGTGCAGCGCTTCCATGATCCTGTGGATGGGGCGATTCGTCTCGACGGCGTGGATTTGCGCGCGCTGCGCCTTGCGGATGTTCGGGCGCGCATTGGCTATGTGCCGCAGGAGTCATCCCTGTTCTCCGGCACCATTCGCGACAATCTGGTCTACGGGCGTCCCGAAGCTCGTCTCGAGGAACTGGATGAGGCGCTTGAGCTCGCAAACGCGGCGTCCTTCGTCGACGCGCTGCCCGCGGGACTCGACACCCGCATCGGTGAGGGCGGGGTGGGTCTTTCTGGTGGTCAAAAGCAGCGCCTCGCAATCGCTCGAGCGCTCTTGAAGAAACCCGAACTGTTACTGCTCGACGAAGCGACGAGCGCGCTCGATGCCGAGAGCGAGGAACACATCCGCGCCACGATCGAGCAGTTGAAAGGGCGCTGCACGATTCTTGTGATCGCACATCGCTTGTCCACGGTGCGTCAGGCGGACCGAATTCTAGTCCTGCAGGCCGGTCGGCTCGTGGCGAGCGGGACGCACGCGTCGCTTGTGGAGGAAAACGAGCTGTACGCACGGTTCTCGCGAATCCAGTTTGGCCGCGAACCCGCGACGGAGAGCGATCAGGCGGTCGCCTGATCGATAACCGGTATCCAGGCGGTTGCGGTCGTGCCTGCGCCCGGAGTCGAGCTGAGATCAATGAACCCCCCGTGTGCCAGAGCGATGCGTTCGGCGATGCTGAGCCCGAGACCGCTGCCGCCCTGTTTTTCGCCCGTGGTGACAAATGGCCGACGTGCCGCCGCCAGCGCCTCTGGGGAGAGTCCTGCGCCGGTATCGGAGATGGAAAAGGCAACACCGGTGGGTTTGAGGCCGCCACGGGCACCGGGTGATCCGGTCGCCGACGAGCCTGCGTGGTCGTCGTCGCAGAGGCCTGCGGACAGGGTCAGCTGACCGCCTTCAGGCATGGCGTGGACCGCGTTAAGCGCGAGCTCGCGCAGGAGCGCGTGCAGTTGCTCTCGGCTGCCGACGAGATCGGGTAGCCCCGGTTCGACGGACAGAGTCACGCGGAGGCCAGTTTGAGCTGGAAGCGTTAGCCGCACCGCGTCGAGCAGCGCTTCGGCAGCAATTCTGTCATCGCCGGTATGGTCTGCCTCGGCGTAGCGTGTCAGGCGTTCAGCGAGGCGAATACAGCGCTCCACCCCGCGTGTCACGAGCCCTAGAAGCTCGGGATCCGTACCCTCTGTATCGCGGAGGAGCTCAAGCGACAGGCGTGCCGGAGCAAGCGCATTGTTGATGTCGTGCGCCGTGCCACTGGCCAGGGCGGATAGCGCTTTATCGTTGACGGTCGCTGGCAGTGCGGCGGGGCGCTGGAATGCGCGAAAGCGCAGGAATCCCCACGTCATGAGCGCGCCCGCGATCGCGCCGCAGAGCAAGAAAAGCAGCATGGGCGTTCCTCGGTCGAAGCCTCAGGATTGAGCTTAGTCGCGCGGGCGTCTGGTGGCGATTGAGCCTTTTCGCTGCGATGAATTGAGCGCGGATACGGGCTACACTCGCCGCAATCGCTAGTTAGCCACACGCCATCAATAGGGGAGTACAGCATGGGACCGCTTGCAGGGTATCGGATTATCGAGCTGGCGGGCATTGGCCCGGGACCGTTCTGCGGCATGATGCTGTCGGACATGGGGGCGGAAGTGATTCGTGTCGATAGGCTGGGTGCGGCTGGCGGTCGCTCGAAAGACGTGCTCGCCCGCAACCGGCAGACCATTGCGGTGGACCTGAAAAAACCTGAGGGCGTCGAGACTGTGCTGCGTCTCGTCACCACCGCGGACGCGTTGTTTGAGGGTTTTCGTCCAGGCGTAACGGAACGTCTGGGGCTAGGACCGGAAGTCTGTCTGGCGCGCAACCCCAAGCTCATTTACGGGCGCATGACCGGCTGGGGCCAGACCGGTCCCATGGCGCAGGCGGCAGGCCACGATATCAACTACATCGGTCTCTCGGGGGCGCTGCACGCCATTGGCCGCGCGGGGGAGCGTCCAGTGCCGCCGCTCAATCTCGTTGGCGATTTCGGGGGCGGCGGCATGCTGCTTGCATTTGGCATGGTGTGCGCGCTGCTCGAGGCGCAAAAGTCGGGCAAGGGGCAGGTCGTCGACGCGGCTATGGTCGATGGCGCGGCAACCCTCATGGCGATGTTCTTTACCATGGGCGCAGCGGGCGCGTTCAAGGATCGTCGCGGCACCAATCTTCTGGACGGCGCAGCCCACTTCTATGACACCTACGAATGTGCCGATGGGCACCATATCTGTCTGGGATCCATCGAGCCGCAGTTCTACGCCCTGTTGCTCGAGAAGACCGGTGTCGACAAGGCGCAGTTCGCACCGCAGATGGATGCGGCACAGTGGCCCGCGCTCAAGGCCGAGTTGACGCGCGTGTTCCGTACCCGCACCCGCGCGCAGTGGTGCGAAATCATGGAAGGCACGGACGTCTGCTTTGCTCCCGTGTTATCGATCTTCGAAGCGCCCGATCACCCGCATAACAAAGCCCGCGGCACGTTCGTTACGGTCGATGGGATGGTGCAGCCGGCGCCCAGCCCCCGGTTTTCCCGCACCGCGCCGGCTATCGCTCATGGCGCGCACGCGCCGGGCCAGGATTCGGAGCAGGTGCTGCGCAACTGCGGGTTCGGCGCTGACGAGATCGCAGCGCTGCGTGCCAGCGGCGTGATTCCGGCCTGAGCACGCAGGGCGCGGTCGCGACGCTATGGGTGAATCGGCGCAAGTGAGTCGTGAGGGCGATTATTCGCGGGAGTTCGCTCGCGCCCTCGCGGATCCGGTCAGCTTCTGGCGAGAGCAGGCGGCCGCGCTGCCGTGGCTTTCGCCGCCAGAGGCGGTGCTCGACCAGGACGCCGCCGGCGTCTGGCGCTGGTTCCGCGGTGGCAAGACGAACAGCTGCTGGTTGGCGCTCGATCGCCATGTTGATGCAGGTCACGGTGATCGTGTCGCGCTGATCTACGATTCGCCGGTGACACGGCAAGTACGGCACTTTACCTACAGCGAGGTGCTCGCGCGCGTCGCGCGCATCGCTGGCGCGCTAGTCGGTCTTGGCGTCGGTCGCGGTGATCGCGTCATCGTCTACATGCCCATGGTGCCCGAGGCGGCATTTGCCATGTTGGCGTGTGCGCGCATCGGCGCTGTGCACTCGGTGGTGTTCGGCGGCTTTGCGGCGCCGGAGCTCGCCACCAGGATTGATGACGCCACGCCCAAGGTGATTCTCTCTGCCTCGTGCGGAATCGAGTTCGACACGGTTATTCCCTATCAGCCGCTGCTCGAGGGTGCGATCGATCTAGCGGAGCACAAGCCAGACCACGTGGTACAGCTGGTGCGACCGGAAGCACCAGTCGTGCTTGATCGTCCTGGTTGGTTCGACTGGCAGGTCTGGGAAGCGGCGGCTGATCCGGTGCCCTATGTCCCGGTAGAAGCCACGGATCCGCTGTATATCCTCTACACCTCGGGTACGACGGGAAGGCCGAAGGGCGTGGTGCGCGACAATGGCGGTCACGCGGTGGCGCTCGACTACAGCCTGCGCGCTGTCTACGACGTGGGTCCGGGGGATGTCTTCTGGGCGGCTTCGGATGTTGGCTGGGTTGTCGGTCATAGCTACATCGTCTATGGCCCTTTGATCCGGGGTTGCACAAGTGTGCTGTATGAGGGCAAGCCGGTGCGCACCCCCGATGCGGGGGCGTACTGGCGTGTGATCGCCGAACATCGGGTGAAGACGTTCTTCGTCGCACCCACTGCGTTTCGCGCGATTCGCAAGGAAGATCCCGAGTGTCGTCTCAGGGCGGACTACGACCTCAGTTCGCTCAAGTATCAGTTCGTAGCGGGCGAGCGGCTAGATCCACCCACCTATTTCTGGCTCAAGGAGCACCTTGGGATTCCGGTCATTGATCACTGGTGGCAGACCGAGACCGGGTGGCCGATCTGTGCAAGCCCGATGGGCCTTGAGCCGCTTGAGACGCGGCCAGGGTCGCCGACTCTGCCGGTGCCTGGTTATGACCTCCGTGTGTTAGACGAGTCTGGTGAGGAAGTCCCACCAGGTCAGGTTGGCGCGGTGGTGCTGCGGGGACCGTTGCCGCCGGGCGCGCTGCCGACGGTGTGGGGCGATCACCAACGCTACCTGGAGGCATACTGGTCTCAGTTTCCAGGGTTTTACTTCACCGGTGACGAGGGTTACCGGGATGCCGACGGCTACGTTTACATCATGGGTCGCATGGATGATGTCATCAATGTGGCAGGTCATCGCCTCTCGAGCGGGCAAATGGAGGAAGCATTGGCGGCTCATCCCGCGGTCGCCGAGTGCGCTGTTGTCGGCATCGACGATGTGGAAAAGGGTCAAGTCCCGCTAGGTCTGGTCGTGCTCAAAGATGGCGTGAACACGGACTTTGCGCTGCTAGAACGGGAATTGGTTCAGCGCGTGCGGCAGGATGTCGGCCCGTTTGCAAGTTTTCGTCGAGCGGCAGTCGTTAAGCGTCTGCCAAAGACACGGTCTGGCAAGATCCTGCGTCAGATTCTGCGCAAGATGATCGATGGCAGGTCGTTCGTCGTGCCCTCGACGATTGACGATCCGAGCATCATGGATGAAGTCAGGGCGAACCTTGTGCAACAGGGAGTCATGTCCGCGTGATCATCGTCCACGGCATTATTCCGCTGCGTCCAGACACCCGTGACCAGGCGCTCGCGATGGCGCGGCGCATGGCGGAGGCAACTCAGGCGGAGCCAGGTTGCATCGCGTACGATTTCTATGTCGGGCTTGGTGATCCAAACCGACTCCTGCTGTTTCAGGAGTGGGAGAGCATGGAAGCGCTAGCGGCCCATTTCGAGACGCCGCACATGGATCAGTTCATGCGCGAACTGCCCCACGTTTTAGCCGGCGAGATTCAGACGCGGCGCTTTGCGGTGCAGACTGTGGAAGACGACCATGACGCCCCGAGGTCCGAACCGCCGCGGGTTATTCACTAAGACGGCGCCCCCCCGGCCCCGCGGGGCAGGCGTCGCAACGCGAGATAGCAGACTGCGAGCAGCGCGATGGCGGCGCCGCTTTCAACCATGCCCAATCCGCGCTCCCCGCCGGTCACAATAACGATGCCATGCAGAAAGTAAGGCAGCGCGGCGAGCATGGCATAAAAAAAGCCGCGTCCGTGCCCGCGTAAAACCCCCGGCAAGACGGCGATGACGGGAGACACCTGGACCAGGAACCACAGCGCGTTTGGCACTGGGTTAGCAAGCGGCGTCATGAAGAATTGCCGGAGTCCCGTGATCGCGAACAGGGACCCCAGGCAAAGCAGGGTCAAGAACTGGAAGCCGGCCATACGCGGCGGGTTCAAGGCTGACGTCATGACTCGAGTGATGGCTTTAGTTGAGCAGCAGTCAGCGCGAGACGGCGTCCGAGGGCCTCAGCAAGCGTCGTCTCCTCGACGGATAGCGGCGCATCGCCAGTGGCACCTGCAACGTGGCTGGCGCCGTAGGGCGTTCCCCCCGTGCGCGTGCTGCCAAGTGCGGGTTCGGAGTAGGGCAGCCCGAGCAGCAACATGCCATGGTGCAGGAGCGGCAGCATCATGCTGAGCAACGTGGATTCTTGTCCGCCATGCAGAGATCCGGTTGAGCAAAAAACCGCGGCGGGTTTGCCCTCCAGCCGTCGGCTCAGCCAGAGATCCACCGTTCCATCGAGAAAATGCTTGAGCGGCGCTGCCATGTTACCAAAGCGTGTGGGTGACCCGAGAGCAAGCCCGCTGCAGCCGGCGAGATCGTCATTGCTGCAATAGACAGCACCGGACGGAGGAACCGGCGGCAGCGTTCGCTCTACTTCTGTCGCAACGGGCGGTACGGTTCGTATTCGCACCTCGAACGCGCCGCTCCCCTGAATGCCGCGCGCCACGTGTCGAGCGAGGTTGGCGGTGGCGCCGCCGCGGCTGTAATAGAGTACCAGCAGATAGGGTTGCATGCGGTGACCTATGCGTTTCTGTGTGTTGACGAGGCGCTCAGTCGAGCTGTCGCTATAATGTGTGGTCCGCTCGACTCGATCAACGCGAGGGCTTTTTGATGCCGCAATTCTTTTCCATGCAAGAGCCGCTAGTGCGGGCGTCCACACGCGCGCCGGGTCTGGGATGGGTGCTGGCGCTGGGCCTGCTGCTTCTGGCGGGGTGCAGCCGAGCCGAGCTTGAGCTGGCTGATGGCTCCCGTGCCAGTTTCGATGATTGGAAGGGTCGTTGGGTCGTGATCAACTACTGGGCTGAATGGTGTGCCCCGTGCCGCGAAGAAATGCCTGAACTGAACGCACTCCATCGCGCAGGGGGCGATCATGTCGTGGTGTTGGGCGTGAACTATGATGGCGTCTCTCGCGCGGAGCTCGAGCGGCTCATCGATCTGTTCGATATTGAATTTCCGCTGCTGCTCGCGGATCCGGGTCCACGCTTCAATCAGCCGCTGCCGAGCGTGGTGCCGACCACGCTCATTATCGATCCCGCCGGTGCGCTCAGGACCGTGCTTATCGGGCCGCAGTCTTTTGACGATTTGGCAGACGTGGTCGAGCTGCCGGCAACGCTTCGACCGACCGTTCCGGCGGCGAAAGACGCGGCACCGAGCGCGGCTGAGCCTCTGTCAGCCTAGCCGCGCCGCAAGGTCGCTTAGCGCTACCTCCTCGTTCGTCGCGTCGCGGCGACCACGATATTCAACCAGGCCCTTCGCCAGGCCTCGGTCACCCACGGTCACCCGATGCGGAATCCCGATGAGATCCGCGTCAGCAAACTTGACCCCCGCACGCTCGTCGCGGTCGTCCAACAGGACGCTGAATCCCGATTGCTCAAGATCGTTCAGCAGACCGTCTGCGGCGATTCGCACCGTCTCCGACTTGGCGTAATTGAGGGCGATCACGTGAACATCGAACGGCGCGACCGGACGAGGCCAGATGATGCCGGCGTCGTCGTGGTTCTGTTCGATGATAGCGGCAACGAGACGCGTCACGCCGATGCCATAGCAGCCCATGAGCGGAATCACACTAGCACCGCTTCGATCAAGAACGCCGGCGGCCAAAGGGGCGCTGTAGACGCGCCCGAGTTGGAAAATGTGACCGACTTCGATGCCCCGCAGCAGCGCCAGCGGCCCGCTGCCGTCCGGCGCGGGATCGCCAGGCACAACGTTGCGCATATCGACGATGCGGGTGCTGTCGAGCGGCGCATCCCGTTCCCAGTTCGCACCGGTGTAGTGGAAGCCGTCGGTGTTGGCGCCACAGACAAAGTCCCCAACTGCGGCGGCTTCGATGTCGACCCAGGTGGGAATGCCAAGACCGATGGGCCCGATCGAACCGGGTCGACAGCCGACCGCGGCGCTGACCGTGGTGTCGGCAGCGAGTCGCAGCGGCAGGGCGATGCCCGGGAGCTTCTGCACCTTGATCTCGTTCAGCGCGTGATCGCCGCGGAGGATAAGCGCCACGGGGCCGTCAATGCCGTCGACGATGAGTGTCTTCAGACATCGCGTTGGCGCGACGGACAGAAACGCGGAAACCTCTGCGATGCTCTCCTGGCCGGGAGTTGCAACCTGCGTCAGCGCCTCCGTTGCTGCGGGCCTCGGGGAGGGTGCTGCAGCAACCGCCTTCTCGAGATTGGCGGCGTAGTCGCTGTGCTCCGCGTGGACAATGACATCTTCGCCGGACTCGGCGAGCACGTGGAACTCATGCGAGCTTGCCCCGCCGATATTGCCGGTGTCAGCCTCGACTGCGCGGAATTTAAGATCCATGCGCCGCAGTATGCGGCTGTAGCAATCGTGCATCTCACGATACGTCGCGTCCAAGCTCTCCTGATCGATGTGGAAGGAGTAGCCGTCCTTCATGGTGAATTCGCGGGCGCGCATGACGCCGAAGCGGGGTCTCACCTCGTCGCGAAACTTGGTTTGAATTTGGTAGAAGTTGCAGGGCAGCTGGCGATAGCTGTGCACTTCGCGGCGAAACAGGTCAGTCACCACCTCTTCATGGGTGGGGCTCAGACAAAAGTTACGCTCGTGACGGTCCTGCATACGCAGCATTTCCGGGCCCATTTTGTGCCAGCGACCCGATTCTTCCCACAGTTCGGCCGGTTGTACCACCGGCATCAGCACTTCCTGCGCACCGCTCCGCGCAAGCTCTTCGCGCAGAATCTGCTCCACACGGCGCAGCACCCGAAGCCCGAGCGGCAGCCAGGTGTAGAGCCCCGATGCCACCTGCCGAATGAGACCGGCGCGGAGCATGAGCCGATGGCTCACGACATCGGCATCTGCCGGGTTCTCTTTCAGGGTGGGAATGAGTATCTGGCTCTGGCGCATCCAATGATCCTCGTGTTGATACGGTCAGCGCTTGCGGCGGGCTCGCCGTTCTGGATTCTCATGAGCGCGGGCCTAGAACGACGAGGGGCCGCACGGCGTCGCCGTCGGCCCCCCTGGGAGCGAACCCCGGTGTTCCGGCTTTAGCCCACCATTTCCTTCAGACGCTTCAGTGCCGTGACACGCACGCGCACGGAGGCCGGCTTGGCGGGAATGACGATTTCCTCGCCAGTCTTCGGGTTGCGCCCCGTGCGCTTCTTGGTCGCAGGACGCTTGGCTGAACGAATCTTGACCAGACCGGGCAGGGTGAATTCGCCGATGCCCTTCTTGCGAATGTGACGTTCAATCAAAGTTTCCAGTTCCGTCAGAACTGCGTCGACTTGCTTGCGCGACAGTTGGGTGCGCTCGGCGAGCTCATTCAGGATGCCGGTCTTGGTCATCTTGGTTGTAACGGCGGCTGGTGCCTTGGCCGCTGGCTTGGCGGCAGCGGCTTTTGCAGCGGGTGCCTTTTTCTCAGCTTTGACTGCGGGAGCTTTCTTCTCGGCCTTTGGCGCTTTCGGCGCCTTGGCCGCAGGCGCCTTAGCGGCCGATGCCTTAACTGCAGACGCCTTGGCTGCAGGCGCTTTGGCTGCGGGAGCTTTCTTCGTTGCCATCAGTGATCACCTGTTCGATTGATGTGGCTCGGGCATTCGCTGTCCCTGACAATTCCGCACCGGTCTCGAGACGTCGGGGTTTCGCCTGGTCAGTCGCTCCCGCTTGCGTGCGTTGACCCCGGGATGGGGTACCCGGGCGGCATTGGGAATTACGTCTGAAATGCTACTCCCAATAACGGCGCTTTATAGCCGATCACCCTGGGGCAGGCAACAAAAACAAACGGAATCGCTGTATTTTTACTGGTAATTCTTGGATCATGCGCGCCCTGCACGGTCGCCCTTGGAGCGTTGGGAAAGACATCATGCCGATCTACGAGTATTGCTGTGGCAACTGCGGTCATGAACTCGAAACACTGCAGAAACTGAGCGAGGCGCCGCTGCGCCTGTGCCCCGCCTGTGGACAGGAAACTCTCAGCAAAAAAGTCACCGCGGCCGGGTTTCGCCTGAAGGGCGGCGGCTGGTACGAGACAGATTTCAAGAGTGGTAGCAAACGCAACGTGGCATCGGACGCAGGGGGCGCCGACAGTTCCTCGGGCGCAGGCGGATCGGGCAGCACGGGTGCAAGCGAAAGCTCATCGGCCAGCGGCGGCTCTTCCCCGGGTTCGGCAGCGGACTGAACTCTGGCTAATGACAGCACAGCAATAGGAAACGAACGGCATGCGCACACATTATTGCGGCGACCTCGGCGCACAACAGATCGGTGAACAGGTCACGGTCTGTGGCTGGGTGCATCGCCGGCGCGATCACGGCGGAGTCATTTTTCTAGACGTGCGCGACCGCAGCGGTATTGTCCAGTTCGTCTACGATCCGGACACCGAGGACAGTTTTGCGACAGCCGATCGTGTCCGCAGTGAGTACGTTTTGCGGCTGTCGGGGCGTGTGCGTGCGCGGCCCGCGGGCACGGTGCCG
>JBMTYG010000023.1:0-32899 GCA_049454295.1 Pseudomonadales bacterium | reverse complement strand
CGGAGCTGGGCGCCATTGTGCGCATGGTGCGCGAATCGGTCGCGGAAGGGGCGGTGGGTTTCTCCACCTCGCGCTTCCTCGGCCATAAGGTGCCGGATGGCCGCCTCACGCCTGGCACCTTTGCGGATCTTCGCGAAACGGCGGCTATTCAGCAGGCAGTCATCGAAGCGGGCGGTCGCGGCGGTTTGTTCCAGTCCGCCAATGACTTTTCGACCCGGTTCGATACCGAGCTGCGCATGTTCGAACAGGCCGCGGAGCTCGGCTGTCAGGTGATTTTCTCCGGTGGTGCGGGTCAGAGCCCGGACGGCGGCGTGGAGCGCATGCAGGCCTTCCTCGACCGCAACAATGCGGCGGGTCGACGCATCACGAGTATCTGCCACACCCGCCCGAGCGGCGCGCTCTTTGGTCTTGCCAAGGCGTCGCTATTCAATACCCCGGGCTGGAAGGCGCTCATGGCGCTTCCCAGCATTGCGGCGCGTGCGCAGGCCCTCAAAGATCCGGCGACGGCCGACCGGCTGCGGCAGGAAGCGAAAAAGCAGGGGCTGCGGATCAACCCCGAACAATTGCACCCCCTCGGCAATGCCGAGCTGCCCGAGTACGACCTCGATCGACGGATGAGCCTGGCGCAGATAGCCCGCAGCGAAGGGCGCGATCCGATCGATGTGTACATCGATCGCCTGATTGCGTCCGAAGGCCGCGAGCTCTTTAATTTCTGGGCCTTTGGCGGCGCGCTCGACAATCAGTGGCGTTACATGCGCATGGCGAACTGCGTACCCATGCTCGCGGACACTGGAGCGCACGTTGGCATTCTCATCGATGCCGACTCACCGACGTTCCTCTTGTCGGCTCTGGCCCGGGATCGCGGTGTCTACACCCTGGAGGAAGCGGTGCATCGCATTACCGGGCAATCGGCTGCGATTCTCGGTCTGCGTCAGCGCGGCGAACTGCGGGTTGGCTGGCATGCCGATATCAACGTCATCGACTACGACAACCTGACCACCTGCTATCCCGAGTTCGTGAATGATTTCCCGCACAACGGCAGTCGCTTCATCGTCAAGAGCCGCGGCTACGACGCCACCCTGGTGGCGGGGCGGGTCGTGACCGAACAGGGTCATCACACCGGGCAGCGACCGGGGCGGGTGATTCGGGAATTCGCGCGCGCATAACAGCGCGTTGAGATGGGAATTTCTAAGACGGGTTACGGGCGCTGCGTCGGCGGGCACAGGCTCGTGTACCATGAAGCGATGGGCGGGGGTCCATGGCGTTGCGGCGATTGGCCGCGCGCTGCCGGCGCTTCCCAGGGACTGCAGGGCATGTGCCCTGCGCGGATCGGGTAATCACGGAGACATCGAGACTCATGAAATACGAAGCCCCGACATCGACAAAGGATGCGGTTGCGTTGCTGGCCAAGAACAAGGGCAGCGCTTATGTGCTGGCTGGCGGGTCAGACCTGTTGGTGCGTATGAAAGGCGGGTTCATCGAGCCTGACCTGATCGTGGATATCAAGCGCATTGGCGCGATGCAGGAGATCAAGAAGACCGCAAGCGGATTTCGGATCGGCGCGGCGGTCCCCTGTGCGGCGATGGGTGAGAGCGCGGCGCTGAAGAAGGCGTGGCCGGGCGTGGTCGAGGCAGCCAACCTGATAGGTTCCGATCAGGTTCAGGGGCGGTGCACGGTCACGGGCAATCTTTGCAACGCGTCGCCCGCTGCGGACAGTGTGCCGGCGCTTGTTGCGGCACGTGCCAAAGCCGTAGTCGTGGGCCCGAAGGGCCGCCGCACGGTGGCGGTCGAGAAGATTCCGGCTAGCCCGGGGCGCACGACGCTCGCGAAGGGCGAACTCGTCGAAGCCATCTCCCTGCCGGTACCAAAGCCGCGCACGGGCGATGCCTACCTGCGGTTCACACCGCGCACAGAGATGGATATCGCCGTGTGTTCAGCCGCGGTCTCGGTGACGCTGGGTAAGGGAGGTGTGGTTGAAGAAGCCCGCGTCGCGCTCGGGGCTGTCGCACCCACCGTTGTGCTGGTTGCGGCGGCCGCCAAGGCGATCATCGGCACCAAGCTTGATGACGCTGCGCTCGACGCGTTGGCCGCGGCTTGCCGCGCGGCCTGCAACCCCATCGATGATAAGCGCGGCACCGTAGAGTTCAGGACCGAAGTGGCCGGCGTGCTCGCGAAGCGCGCGGCGAAATTGGCGTATCAGCGCGCGGGAGGCAAGTGATCATGGCGGGTATTCATGTCTCGACGACCATCAATGGGGACCCGGTGGAGTTCGTCTGCCAACCCGGCGAAGTGTTGCTCGACGTGCTGCGCAATCGCATTGGACTGACCGGTGCGAAGGAAGGCTGTGGCACCGGTGATTGTGGCGCCTGTAGTGTGACGGTGGACGGTCGCCTGGTGTGTGCGTGTCTCGTGCTGGGTGCAGAAGTCGAGGGGCGTACCGTGACCACGGTTGAGGGCCTGTCAAGTGCTGGTACGTTGCATCCGCTGCAACAGAAGTTCATCGATCACGCGGCACTGCAGTGCGGCATCTGCACTCCCGGCTTCCTGGTGGCTGCCAAGGCGCTGCTCGATCGCAACCCGACTCCGACCGAGCAGGAAATTCGCTACGCGCTCGCCGGAAATCTTTGCCGCTGCACCGGCTATGACAAGATTGTGCGCGCCGTGCAGGCAGCTGCGGTTGACCTTGCCACAGACGCCACGCGCAAATCGGGCAAGGCTTCGAGCGGCAAGACCGCCCGCAAAACGAGCAAAAAGAAGCAGGTGGCCTGAGCGGCCTGACCGAGTCTTAAGGAGAACAGCACCGTGTCACATGACGCTAGTTTCACCAATCAGAAGTTCAAGGTCATCGGAACCCGTGTTCCACGCCCCGATGGTATCGACAAGGTCACCGGGCGTGCCCGCTACGGCGCCGACGCCTCCGCCCCGGGTCAGCTCGTTGGCATGATCCTGCGGTCGCCGCATGCCCATGCTCAGATTCGCAAGATCGATACCCGCGCCGCCGAGGCCCTGCCAGGGGTCAAGGCAGTGATTACCAGTGCCGACCTTCCGGACAAGGTCGGGGGTCGCCGCGACATGCTCGATATCCTCGAGAACTGCATGGCGCGTGATCGTGCGCTGTATGACGGACACGCGGTTGCAGCCGTCGCCGCAATCGATGCCGAAACCGCGAAGCGCGCGCTCAAGCTGATCAACGTGGATTACAAACCGCTGCCCCATGTCACAGACGTGGACGAAGCAATGCGGGATGACGCGCCTGTCGTTCAGCCCTGGGTCCGAACCGCAGGCGGTGATCCGAACAAGCCGACTAACGTCGCCCAGATTTCGCAATTCGGCCATGGCGATCTGGATGCGGGATTTGCGGAAGCCGACGTGATCATCGAGCGCAGTTACAAGACGGAGCAGACGCACCAGGGCTATATCGAACCGCACGCGTGTCTTGCGAGTGTCGGGCCGGATGGTCAGGGCGAACTGTGGGTAACCACGCAAGGTCACTATACGTTCCGAAGCCAGTGCGCGGCGCTGCTCGGTATGGAAGTCGCCAAGTTAAAGGTCACGTCGTCGGAAATCGGCGGCGGCTTTGGTGGCAAGACCCACGTCTGGATGGAACCCGTGGCGTTGGCTCTGTCGCGCAAGGCGAACCGCCCGGTCAAACTCGTGCTCACCCGCGAGGAGACGTTCCGGGGTACCGGTCCGACCTGCTCGACCTCTATCGATGTGAAGATTGGTGCGCGTCGAGATGGACGTATTACCGCTGCCTTGGCGACGCTTCGCTACCAGGACGGCGCGTTTCCGGGCATTTGGGGCATGCTCGGCGCAATGACCGCCTGGGCCTGCTACGACTTGCCCAATGTCAAATCGGTCGCTTATGACGTGCTGGTCAACCGGCCGAAGGTCGCGGCCTATCGCGCGCCGTCGGCACCCATGGCAGCGTTCGCGGTGGAAAGCACGGTGGATCTCGTCGCGCGTGAGCTTGGCATGGATCCAGTGGAGTTCCGCCTCTTGAACGCTGCGAAGGAGGGGACGCGCGCGTCCTACGGACCGACCTATGGACCGATCGGCATCGGCCCGACTCTCGAGGCAGTGAAGAATCATCCCCAGATGAAAATCAAGCTGGGTCCCAATCAGGGTCGCGGCATGGCCTGTGGTTTCTGGTTCAACTTTGGCGGACAGACCTGCTCCACAGTCAATATCGGGGTGGATGGCACCGTGAATGTGTCCGTCGGAACCGTTGACGTCGGCGGTTCCCGCGCCTCGCTGTCGCTCATCGCCGCCGAGGAGTTGGGCGTTCCCTACGAGACCGTGAAGTGCACCGTCTCCGATACTGCTTCGCTCGGTCATAACGACACGACGGAAGGGAGTCGCGGCACATTCTCGTCGGGCATGGCGATCATTTTCGCCTGCCGCAATGCGGTGCAGGAACTACGCGCCCGCGCAGCCAAGATGATGGATATTCCGGTTGAGGACGTGCATTGGGAGAACGGTCAGGCGGTCGCGCTGGGTACCCAGCACAGTAACCTTCAGCCGCTCACGCTGGCGCAGATCGCGCGCAAGTCGCCTCAGACCGGCGGTCCGATTGCGGGGCACAATGAAGTGGTGGCTGATGGTGCTGGCGTGTCGTTTGCGAGCCATATCTGCGATGTCGAAGTGGACCCGGAAACCGGACAGACTCGGGTGCTGCGTTATGCGGTTATCCAGGACGCGGGCAAGGCGATTCACCCCGATTACGTCGAGGGGCAGTTCCAGGGGGCCGCAGCCCAGGGGATTGGCTGGGCGCTGAACGAGGAATACATCTACGGCAAGGACGGGCGGCTGCAGAACCCGGGCTTCCTGGACTATCGCATTCCCGTTTGTTCCGACCTGCCGTTCATCGATACGCAGATTCTTGAGATCCCGAACCCCGGGCATCCGTACGGGATTCGCGGCGTCGGTGAAACCTCGATCGTGCCTCCGCTTGCGGCGATTGGTAACGCGGTCTCTAACGCGGTCGGCGTGCGCATGACCCATGTGCCCATGTCGCCGCCGAGGATACTCGGTGCCATTAAGGCGGCAGCGCGTTGATGGCAGGGTGCCCGGTGATCCGATGAAGGTCGCGCTCACCGGGCCGATCCGGGATGCTCTCGGGGGGGCGGTCTCGATCGAGATCGAAGCCGAGACCATTCGCGAGCTGATGCAGCGTCTTGAGGACCGTTATCCGGCTCTGGCGCCGCTGCTCGAGGCGGGTATCGCGGTAGCGATCAATGGCGAGATCTTTCGCGATCGGTGGGGCGAGGTTATTCCTCGCCACGCCGAAGTGGTACTGATGCCAAGGATTCCCGGCGGCTAATAGCGCAGATTTCGCTCTCCGCGCCCCGCTTCGCTCAGCTCAACTTCCAGCCGGCTTTCAGGGCCGCGACGGCGTCGGACAGGGCGGCGCAGGCCTCTGCGCAGGCTTTGCATTCCAGATGCATGCCGTGCGCCCAGTGAGCCTTGTGTTCTTCGCAAGCCGCACGACAGTCGTCGCACGCGCGGGCGCAGACATCGAGCATGCTCTCGGTATAGACGGACTTCATGCTTGCGAGTTCGGCGGTTGCTCGGCACAGCGTCTGCGTCTGTCGAACCGAGGCGCTGCACCGCGCAAAGCTGGTGTCGCCGGTCGCTAATTTCTCCAGGCAGTGCTGCTCGCAGACGGCTGCTTTCTCTTCGCAGTCGAACGCAGCCGCAGCAACGGCGGCCATCAGCGTTAGCGTATCTGCGTGCGTGACGACGAGTCCGGGAGCAGTTGCCCCGGCCCCCGCGTCAGCGAAAGCCTGGGACGCGAATGCAGCAGCCCCAAGCGCCACCGTGGTGCCAATGAACGATCGACGTTCCATATCTTTACTCCGAGCCTGAGAAGCGTTGGACAAAACCAACCATACGCCCTTGTCTGACGTGAATCGAGCAGGCTCATTATACTGGCTGCGACGCCGCGCTGAGTGAACGCGTTCGTTTACGGGGGACAAGCCGATGAGTTTCGAATTGACTGGGCTTAAGGGAAAGGTGGCGGTTGTCACCGGTGCAGGGCGTTTACGCTCGATCGGGCGACCGTGTGCGATCGAGCTTGCTCGCGCGGGATGCGACATCGTTCTTACGGGAACCGGACGCACGCCTGATCGTTTTCCAGATGACGAGAAGAAGGTCGGATGGCGCGATATCGAGTCGGTCGCCGATGAGGTGCGCGCGTTAGGGCGTCGCTGCGAGACGTTTGTGAGTGATGTCCGGAACCCGCTCGCTGTCGATGGTCTGGTTAAAGACGTGCTTTCCAGATTCGGTCGGGTGGATATTGTGGTCAACAATGCGGGTGCCGCGCGGGGCGCGGATCGCGTCCCGGTGATCGATCTCGATCCCGATGTCTGGCAGAACGTCCTGCAGACCAATTTGACCGGCACATTTCTGATGTCGCGTGCATTTGGTCGCGCGCTGATGGAGCAGGGGCAGGGCGGGTCGATCGTCAATATGTCCTCGATCGCTGGCAAGCTGTTACCCGAGAACACGGCGGCTTACGCTGCGTCGAAAGCGGGCATCCAGGCGTTGACGGCGGCTATGTCGCGGGAAATGGCGCGGTACAACGTTCGGGTTAACGCCATTTGTCCGGGGATCATAGACACGGCACGGATGGACGATATCGATGCAATCGAGCGCGGTGCGGCGTGGCAAGCCATGATTCGCGAACGGATACCGCTAGGTCGTGCCGGTCGCGGCGAAGACATTGCGTGGATGACCGTGTTTCTTTGTTCGGATCAGGGCGCATGGATTACCGGGCAGTCCTGGAACGTCGATGGTGGTACCGTCACCGCGCATTAAACGGGCTATCGCGTGTCGCGCGATACGCGGTTGCTTGGCCGGCCAACGCAACGGCTAGGGGAGTGAAGGCTGTCATGGGATTGGGAGAGGTCATGGGGTGTTCGCGCGCTTGGGTTCTCTTACTGCTGCTCGGAGCCCCGTTGTCCGTGACCGCTGCCGAGCGCGCGGTTCAGGGCGACGAAGTTGTGCTTGCGCTCGGGTCAGCGACCGGAGCCAGCGAGAGCGGTGTCACGAGTTGGAAGGGGCTACCCTATGCGGCGGCACCTGTTGGAAATCTGCGTTGGCAGCCGCCCGCGCCGCCTCGGCCTTGGCAGGGTACTCGCGACGCGACTGCGTGGCCCTCAGTGTGCCCGCAAACAGTCATGGCGGGGCAACCAGCGCTGGCTACCTCTGAAGATTGTCTCTATCTCAACGTATGGGCGCCTGCAAAACGCGCCGCCGACAAGCCGCTCCCGGTGATGGTCTGGATTCATGGCGGCGGTTTCCGGCAGGGCTCCGGCGAGATTGCGGGCGCGGTGCTCGCCAATCAGGGGGCGATTGTCGTGTCGATGAACTATCGACTCGGCCCGCTCGGGTTCTTTGCCCACCCGGCCCTAGCACGCGCTGAGGCCAATTTCGCACTGCTCGATATGACGGCCGCGCTGCGCTGGGTGCGCGATCACATTGCCGCGTTTGGCGGTGATCCGAATAACGTGACGGTCTTTGGGGTCTCGGCGGGCGGCATGGCGGTGCAGCTGCTCATGGTGCATCCGCCGGCACGCGGCTTGTTTCATAAAGCCATTGTGCAAAGCGGTTACGGCACTTGGGGTTTGATGCGTTCGGCGTCGGCCCCGGTACCGGCCCCGCTCGATATGGCCCTTGCTCCTGTGGCTCCGGCAACCGCAGAGGCGGCGTCAACGGCGCTGGTCGGGCGTTTAAGCTCGGCGCAACAGACGAGAGAGATGCTCATGGCCTTGGATGCGCAGGCGCTCGCCGACGCACTCGTGGGATTTCAATTGCCGATCGTGGATGGCAGCTCGTTGCCGGAAGAGCCCGCGATCCTGTTCGAGCGCGGCGCCCAATACGCGGTACCGACCATTATGGGGGGCAACAGTTTCGAAGGCAGTGTGATGCCGGCCTCTGGAATCTCTTCCGATATCTGGCGCACCTGGGTGGGGTCACGGCTCCCTGCGGTGGAAGCCGCGTACGCCACCGACTTTGCGGTTTCGCACGAACTTGGCGTGATGCGCGCATTCGGCGATCAACGTTATCTGGTCGCCACTCGGCTCATGGGCGACGCGATGGCCCGCGTCGCTGCGCCCGCCTGGCTCTACTACCTGGATTATGTGGCACCGGAAAGTCGGGCTTCGTTCCCGGGATCTCCTCACGGCGCGGATGCCGTGATCCTGTTTTCCGGTCACAACGCCGCAGACGCACAAACGCGCGCTGTGGCCGAGCGTATGCAAGCGCGTTGGGTCGCTTTTGCCCGCGCGGGCGTTCCCAATCCTCCGGGGCTGCCCGAGTGGCCGGCGCGTCGGGGAGCTGCTGCCGATTCGGCGAGCGATTCCTGGCTTGTCATGCGCGCAGAAGAACACATCGAAGACAACGTAATCGGGGCGCGTCTTGATGTGCTGACTGAACACTATCGAGACCGTGTTCGGCCGCTCGAAAAGCCAAAGGCGACAGGTCGTTGATCCGCGGGTTAGCAGCCTGCGCCCTTGTGTGGCTGTTGAGTGGAGCAGCGCGCGCGGATATCCCAGCGGCACCGGTCATGACGCTCTATCGCTTCAACGGCGCGGTGGATGTGCCGTATTACGCGATCGACGAGTTTGCCGCGCGTGGAACGGCGCGCTCGGCGGGCTCCCTGGCGCAAGGCACGACGGTGATACCGTGTCTTGTGATGCGTGCGGGAAGACCGCTGACTGATGCAGGCGGCGCACCCTTTGTCGGGTTCACGACGGTCGTTGATGCGCGCACCGCGGCACCGGCTTCGACCGAGGTCGTGCGCACCGCGATCGCGACACAACGGGAGGCTCGAGTGGCGAATCACCACTGCAGCCCTGAAGCGCGCTTCGTGCTTGATGTCCGTAACCTCTATGTCATGGAAAAGGCGCCGTTTTTTGATCCTCCGCGGCAGCCACCCAGCGCGAGCGCGTCCGCGGCAAGTGCTCACAGTCCACGTGACGCGTTGGTGCGAGATTTTCATGAGAGCGCGCAGTGCGCCGCAGCCAACGCAAAGCTGATTGGCAGGCGTTCCGCGTTGGCGCATGCGTGGGCGCAGTTCGCAGCAACGCAGGCGGACCGATGGCCGACGGAACTCATCGCTGAAGCCCGTGATCTCGACTACGCGCTCAGAACCGCGTTGTACGAAGGCCATATTGGCCGAGGTTGCAGCGCGTATGGGGCCTGCGAGCGCAACGTGGTGGTACTGTCGCTTCGTAATCGCGCGTACGAACGTTGTTTTGCTCGCGAAGGATGCGCGCGCACAGGGGATGTCACCGGCGTTGCATCGAAGCCCTCGCAGTACAACATCTGGGATGAATACCTGACGCAGATTTCCGGTCTCACTGCGTGTTATCTGCGCTCGGACCTCGCCGCCCACCCTGATTACGTGCGTCTGCAAGCCATGTACACCCAGAGCGTGGCGGATGCTGAGACCATTTTGTTCGGAACCGACGCCGAGCGTGCCGCGCTGTTCCCGGGGGCCACACCGTCGGCGCTCGATCAGACTGCGCACTACTACCATGCGCCTGCCATGGGTAAATGTTTTCCGGATCATCCTCGTGTCGAATTCATTTCCGGCGCCGTCGCAACGCGGGGTAGCGACCATGCACTGATCGCCAATACCCGAGTCGAGGTGGCTGACCCTGTGGCGTCCGGCTATCGCTTTCGCGCAGTTCGGCTTGTCGAACATGAAGCCCGCGATGAACTGGTGATTACCGATGACTATCCCGGATTTGTGATCGATGGTCGCAAGATCGCTCTGCGCGGCGGTGGTGGGTGTCGTCCTTATGGCATTCCGGCGGGTTGTTCAGTGCCGGAAATCGGCCGACATCGGCGTGTGCCGCATTGGCTGGATGCCGGAGTCCCTATCGGTCTCACCTGCCGGATTGCGGCGCGCGGCGACTCCTGTGCAGAGCCTCTGCGAATCGAGCAGATCGAGGTCGGTGGCCGCTGCGATACGCAGATGCGCCCGGTATCCGGGGTACACTGAGGCGGTCGCGCCCGTGGGACGCGACCTTGAGCCAGCGCGAGGTAAGACGGGGGTAACCAGCATGCAGGGTCGAACGGTCGTCATCACAGGGGGTAATAGCGGTATTGGGCTCATAGCAGCTCGGGAACTCGCTCGGCAGGGCGCCACTCTCGTCCTTGCCTGCCGGGACAGCGAAAAGACCGAGGCTGCCCTCACATCTATCAATACCGTCGCCGCAGTGCCCGCGGTGAATGTGCCCGTCGATCTCGCGAGTCTTGCCAGTGTGCGCGCGCTTGCAGAGACCTTGCTCGCGCAATGTCCGCGTATCGATGTGCTCATCAACAACGCCGGTCTATTCCCGTCATCGCAGCAGCGCACGGTAGACGGGTTTGAGATGCAGTTCGGTGTTAATCATCTCAGCCATTTCCTGCTAACCGCTCTCCTGCGGGACCGTCTGGTCGCAAGCGAAAACGCTCGGATCGTCACCGTATCTTCCATGCTGCACAAACGTGGGCGCATCGATTTCGACAGCTTTCGCGGCGTTGCGAAGTACAGTGCAAATGCCGCATACGCCCAATCCAAGCTTGCGAACGTGTTGTTCGCACTCGCGCTGGCGCGGCGTCTTGAGGGCACCGGCGTAACCTCGAATGTGCTGCATCCTGGCGGGGTAGCCACGGATATCACGCGCGATTTGCCCTGGCTGGTGCGTAAACTGATCGGGTTTGTCTTTATTAGTCCGGAGATGGGGGCAAAGACCACCCTCATGCTGGCGACAGACCCCGCGCTCTCAGGAGTCACGGGTGCCTACTTCGATCAATGCAAGCGTGCCGACGTGGCTACGCTTGCGAATGACACAGCGTTGCAGGATCGGCTGTGGCAGGTGAGTGCGGATCTGGTGGGGGTCGCGTGCTGAGCGCGACCGCCTCAGGCACCTGGTCTGACATTCTCGCCGCGGCTCGTGGTTTGGTATCGGAAGAACGGGATCCGATAGCCAATGCCGCGAATCTATCGGCCTTGCTCGGAACGAGTCTGCCGGGGATCAACTGGGTCGGCTTTTATTTCCTGCGGGGCGACGAGCTCGTGCTGGGTCCCTTTCAGGGCAAGCCGGCCTGTGTGCGCATTGCGCTGGGTCGGGGCGTATGCGGCACGGCCGCGGTGCGGCGCTCAACCCTTGTTGTGGACGATGTGCATCATTTTCCGGGGCACATCGCATGTGATCCGGCGTCGAATGCCGAGATCGTGATCCCGCTCGTCCGGGAAAATAGGGTGTACGGTGTTCTCGACGTCGACAGCCCGCACACCGCGCGATTTGGTCCTGATGACCGCGCCGGTCTAGAAGCCGTGGCTCATCTTTATCTTACCGCGTCTGATCTTTGACGAGCGGTCTTGTTTGGGGATCATTAGACCGGCCGCTGATTGCTCATCAGGAGATTGAGATGCCCGAAATCCCGTTGGTTGATCCCGCGATCGATCTTTCCACTGCGGCATTTGTGCATCCCACCGCGAGTCTTTATGGCGACGTGCGGGTTGGAGAAGGCGTGAGCCTTTGGCCGTATGTCGTGGTGCGCTGCGAAACCGGCACCAGCGACATCGGTGCAATGACCAACATCCAGGATTTCGTCATGATCCATGGTGGCCCAGTTCGAATCGGTGCGTGGTGTTCCATCACCCACCACTGCACGATTCACGTCTGCGAAATCGGTAACAATGTGCTGGTGGGTATCAACTCGACCATTATGGACGGTGCGGTCATCGGCGATAACTGCATTATCGCTGGGGGAAGTTTCATTCCCGAGGGTACGGTTATCCCGCCCAACAGCATTGTCATGGGTATGCCCGGCAAGGTCCGGAGAACGCAGAACAACGCGGTGGCGAACCGGCTGAATGCCTGGATGTACCATCGCAACGCGCTCGCCTACGCGGCGGGCAATTATCGTGTCTGGGACAGTGCCGCCCTGCGCGAGGAAATGAAGCTCGTCCGGCTCGAATTCGAGCGCGAACTCGCGGAGCGCTAAGTGCGGTTGCTAGCACTGTTTGTGGATTTGTTTTGAGGGAGGAATGAGCATGGCTGATTCGAATCAACCGGATCGCGCCGCGGGAGAACGCACGGGTGCGGAAAGCCTCGTGCAGGCTTTTGTCGACGCCGATGTCAACGTGTGTTTCGCGAACCCCGGCACGTCGGAAATGCACTTTGTCGCCGCCCTCGACACCAACCCAGGCATGCGCTGTGTGCTGGGACTGTTCGAGGGCATCGTCACGGGTGCAGCCGACGGTTATGGCCGCATGGCGGGCAAACCCGCGGCAACACTGATGCACCTGGGCCCTGGGCTCGGCAATGGCTTTGCCAATCTGCACAATGCGCGCAAAGCGCGTACGCCAATGGTCAACGTGATCGGTGAGCACGCGACCTATCATCGGCAGTACGACGCGCCGTTGAGTTCGGATGTTGAAGGTCTTGCGCGCACGGTGTGCCATTGGGTCAAGGTATCTGAGTCGGCGGATGATGTGGCGGCTGACGGCGCTCTCGCGGTGCAGGCTGCCATGGCGCCTGCGGGGCAAGTGACCGGGCTTATCCTTCCGGCGGACACGGCGTGGAATGCAACGCGCGCGCAGTCGCGGCCGTTGCCGCGCAGCGCGCCGGCTCCGGTTGAGGACGCGTCGGTCGCAGCGTGCGCGCGCGCGCTCAAGACCGGTGAGCCCACGGTGCTATTGGTCAACGGCTTCATTTCTGCCCGGCGGGCAGCTTTGCTCAATCGTATTGCACGCGCGACAGGGGCGCGCTGGATGACCGATACCTTTGTGCCGCGGATCGAGCGTGGAGCGGGCAGGGTGGACGTGGAGCGGCTACCGTATTTTGGCGAGCAGGCGGCAGAGGTGCTCGCGGGCACTCGGCATCTCATCCTGGTCTCGACACAGCCGCCGGTGACCTTCTTCGCCTATCCCGGAAAACCCAATTGGCTTACGCCGAGTGATTGCGCGCTGCATGTTCTGGTTGAGCGTGGAGACGATGTTGAAGGCGCTTTGGAGGCGCTGGTCTCTGCGGTTGGCGCGCAAGGTGTTGATCCTGAGCTGTTGTCGTTTTCGCCTCCGGCGCTCGCGACAGGAGCACTCAACCCGGTGTCCATCGGAGCGGGCGTGGCGCATCACCTCCCAGAAGGCGCGATTGTCATCGATGAAGGTGCAACATCGGGTGCTCCTGTAACCCATCTCACGCGCACCGCGGCGCCGCACGACTGGCTCATCCTGACTGGCGGATCCATCGGTTACGGCATGCCGTGCGCCACCGGGGCCGCCGTTGCCTGTCCGGACCGCCGCGTTGTTTGTCTGCAGGCGGACGGCGGTGGCATGTATACGCCGCAAGCATTGTGGACACAGGCGCGCGAACGGCTTGATGTCACCACGGTCATCTTCGCCAATCGCAAGTACGCGATCCTCCAGGTCGAGTTTGCACGGGTCGGCGCTCACAACCCAGGGCCCAAGGCGATGAGCATGCTCGACCTTGGGAATCCTGATCTCGACTGGGTATCCCTGGCTGCCGGCATGGGTGTACCCGGAGTTCGTGTCACAACGGCTGAGGGGTTTAATCGAGCGTTTGCGGACTCGTTGCGCGAACGAGGACCCTTTCTGATCGAGGCGGTTCTGTGAGTGCGGACAAGATCTACCTGAATGTCATGCTGAGGGTGAGGGAGCCCGAGCACATCGAGATAGTGCGGGGACGTCTACAATCGATGGCAGAGCGATCCCGCACCGAGGCGGGCTGCGAGCGCTTCGAGATCTACCACTCTGAGGCAGACGCCCGCGTTTTTCTGCTGGTTGAGACCTGGTCAGACGCGGCCGCGCTCGAGGCGCATCGCGCGGGCGAGGCGTTCACCGGGTTTTACGTTCCAGAGGTGCTGCCCTATGTTGATCGGCAGCCGCATCCTTCTGCCCGTATCGCTTGAGATTGCGACCAGTGCAGACGGACCGTCTGATTCTCCGTCGCTGGCAGCCGCGCGATCGGGTCGAGTTTGCCCGGATGAATGCCGATGACAGGACGATGCGCTTTATGCCTGCAGTGCTGTCGCACTCGGAAACTATCGCCCTGATCGCCCGGTTCGAGGCGCATCATGAGACTCACGGCTTTGGTGTGTGGGCTCTGGAGGCACTCGACGGTGGTGCACTGGTTGGCTACACCGGTCTGCAGCGGGTATCGTTCGACGCAGGCTTTTCCCCTGCGGTGGAAATTCTATGGCGACTCGCCCCGGATTTCTGGCGCCGCGGCTACGCCACTGAAGCGGCGCGTGAGGCGCTTCGGTTTGGGTTCGAATGTCTGTCTCTTGATCGGATTGTCTCGTTTACCGTGCCCGCAAACGAACCCTCGCGGGCGGTGATGGAACGAATTGGCATGACCCACGAGCGCGGCGCAGACTTCGACCACCCGCGGCTGCCGACCGGGCATCCGCTGTCGCGACACGTTGTTTACACGCTTGCGCGTGATGCCTGGTTTCAGGCGCGGGAACGAGCGAGTAGCTAAGCAATTCCAACGCTGATTGCCTGCAGGAACGCAAGGTTCTCCAGTTCGCGATTGGTCTCTTCGCTCATGCTGGTGCCGTAGGCGGGGTTTGCCGAGAGCTTGACTATGGTCACATCTCGCGCAGGATCAACGTACACGAACTGATTGTAGACACCGATGGCGCTGTACTCCCCGCGGTTCCCCGCCGGTAGCCACCATTGATACCCGTAGCCTAGATCGATCGTATGATCGGCGAGAATCGGCGCACCGGGCTGCAAATGCGGGCCATCGGCACGAACGGAGGCACGAACCCAGGGTTCCGGCACGATCTGCACGCCGTTGCATCTCCCTCCATTGCGATAAAGCTCTCCAATCTTGGCGAAGTCGCGGGCGGTGAGGTTTAGACCTGCGAACGCCATCTCCATGCCGACGCCATCCACCAGCCAGTAGCTGTCGCTTTCAAAGCCAAGGGGTTCCACCAACTTGTCGCGCATGTAGTCTGTGAGCGAGCGCCCGGTGGCGCGCACGAGCAAAAGACCAAGCGCTTGAGTGTCGCCTGAGTTGTAGCGACAAACGGTGCCGGGAGGCGCTTCTCGCACCATGGTCGCGACAAAGGATTCGAGCGTTGTCGCGCCGGTCATGGCTGCAGCCAGACGATGCACGTCGGACGAGCTGTCGGTGTAATCTTCGTTCCATCGGGCTCCCGAGGACATCTGCAGTACGTCCTTGATGCTGACGCCTGCATAAGCCGAACCGGGTTCGACCGCGATGTAATCACTGATCGGATCCGCAATGCTGCTGATGTGACCTTCCGCCACCGCGATGCCGACCAGCGCCGAGACGAAACTTTTTGCGACCGACCAGGAGATCCAGTGCACGTCCCTCCCGCCCGAGAGGTGATAGCGCTCAAGCCGAATCTCGCCGTCCTTCAGAACCAAAAGAGCGCTGGTGTGAGTCTCCGCAATGAACGCCTCGGAGGATTTCTGCACGCCTGCGAACGTAAAAATCGGCGGGATCGATGTATCTGCGCCGCGGGCAAACGGCCGCGGCTGCGCGGCTGCCGGCATCCTTGTTGCTGGCAGCAGCTCCTTGAATCGCGCGAAATTCTCGTACTGCGGCACCCCGGAGAAGAGGTTCAGTTCCATCGCATTCGTTTGGCTCATGCTGTGATGATCCTTTAATCGCCCACGCTTGCGTTACGTGTTCGGGGGTAAGTTCACGGGGAGCAACGCGCGCTGCGTCCGCGCAGCCTCCAGGTCGTTCTTTAATAGCGCGTAGCGTTCCCTTGTCAGACTGTAATTTCGAATCAAAAGAATCGGAATGATGTTGCAAAGCGGCACCATCACGCCCGCCACGAGCCCTAGATTGAAGATCAGCGCCGGTTCGAGTGACGCGGGTCGGGCACCGGAAGGGAATCCCAGCACATGCTGCAGGATCAATCCGCCGGCAAAGACACCGATGCCCGTTGTCGCTTTGCCTGAGAAGGAGAGGGCGGAGGAAAAAATTCCCTCCTGACGACGTCCGGTGGCCAGTTCCTGTTCATCGAGCGTGTCGGCGATCATCGAGGCGCCAATGATGCCGTTGATGGTGAGTAGACACGCGCTCAGAGCCGCGTTGAAGATGAGAAGCGGCAGAATCAGCGGTGTGCCGTTGGCGGGCAGAAGGTCGAACAGCCGGAGGTTCACGACGATTACCCCGTCGAGCAGATTCAGCGTGAGGCAGGTGAGCAAGATGGCGCGCTTGTCGAAGCGGCGCTGGAGCGGGCCGAGCAGGACGAAAGCGAAAATCGCGCCAAAGGCGGACAGCACGAACCAGCGCAGATCCTCAGGGTTCAGCCCCCAGAAATACGTTTGCATGTAGATGGTAAGGGCCGCGCTAACGCCCGCGACCGCGCCGCCGAACAGAATGGCGAGAAATACCCAGAGGAAACTGCGGTTTCGAAGTGCGAGCACGACCTCGCGTACGGCGCCCAAGGGAGAGAATGTGAGACCGCTATCGGGTTGCAGCAGATAAGGGATCTCGCGGCGTGTGAGATGCGTTGTCAGAAGAGCCGCGACCGTCACGGCAATTCCGAGGACCGGCGCAAAGATGTCATAGGCTGCAGGATTCAGATGTCCTGGCGTGTAGGCCGATGAGCTCGGAAAAATAAAGGTCCATGCGAGAAAGGTGAAGCTAACGCCGCCCAGCCAACCCACCACATAGCGATAGGTCACTACCGCTGTGCGCTCGTTATAGTCCTCGGTGAATTCGGCGAAGAGCGCGTTCCAAGGCACGACGAAAAAAGTCATCGATGTGCGCACGAGCACGGCAAATGCGGTAAGCCAGACGAAGAGGCCCGTCTCTGTAAGACCCGCAGGCGGCGAGAACGCCAAGTACAGGGAGATGCCGAGAGGGAGTGCTGAGGCGTACATGAAGGGATGCCGCCGACCAAGCCGCGATCTGAAATGGTCTGAGAGCGATCCGACGAGTGGATCCGTGATCGCGTCGATCACCAGAGCGATCATGATCGCAGCCGATGCCAGAGATGCGGTCAGCCCCAGCACCTGGTTGTAGTAGAAGAGTAAAAACGTGTTGAACGCGAAGTTTTTCCAGGTATCGGGCAGCGCGCCGATGCCCTGAAATAACCGGGTCGAAAGTGGCAGTGGTCCTGTGCGGCGCGCCGCGCGCGCATAGCGGATATCCGTCACACGTCCCCCGTCATGTTTCCCCTCGGTGAGTGTACTCACTCATGGCACTGGCATGCCGCTCCCTGCCCGGGCAGCGTTGAGATTCCCGTGCTTCACAAACGCTGGTTGAACTCCACCAGGTTGCCGCTCGGGTCGCGGGTGAACGCCTGACGACAAACGCCGGGAATTTCCATGGGCACAGACACACGGATGTCGAGGGCCGCGAGCCGCTCGCGCAGCGCGTCGAGATCCGCGACAGCAAACGCGAAGTGCTGCTCCGGCAGCGGGGTCCCGGA
This sequence comes from Pseudomonadales bacterium, assembly GCA_049454295.1. Classification (GTDB taxonomy): domain Bacteria; phylum Pseudomonadota; class Gammaproteobacteria; order Pseudomonadales; family Azotimanducaceae; genus UBA7803. The sequence continues at coordinate 15,454 of JBMTYG010000023.1, read as the reverse complement.
GGTCATGCCGAGAAGATGTACCTCCTGCGCACCCGCGCGCATCCAGAGCCCTGGCACACCCAGTTCCGGACGGGGCAACAGATCGAGCCCGAGCGCGTCGACATAGAACTGCCGCGCAGCCTCGACATCGGTGACGTTGATGGAGACGTGATGGATTCCCGAGAGTGCCGACACCGCTAACCCCCCAAGCTGGCATTGGACCTGATTATTGCATTGCCCGCGGGGGCATGCGACAAACCGATCAGGCAACGTTATTTTCCGTCAGGCTGAGCCCTGCCCACCATCAGAGGGGATTTGTTTCATGGGTCGAGAAAATCTAGAGATACGCATCGCACGCGTCCCGGAAGGCGCGCTTACAGCGGCTCACTTTGAAGCGGTCTCGGCTGCTGTTGCAGAGCCCCTGGCAGGCGAGGTGCTGGTGCGGACCCTTGCCATCACCATCGGAGCCGGTCAGCGCGCAGGCTTGCAAGGTAGCGCGAGCTATGCGGGCGCGCCCCGTGCCGGCGTGGTAATGGGCGGAACCGGAGTGGGGGTCGTCGAGGCTTCACAGGATTCCGCGTTCGCGCCGGGCGATCTGGTAACGGGACCGACCGGCTGGCAGCGATACTCCGTGCATCGCGGCAAGGCTCTGCGGCCCGTGCCACCCGCGGCGGACCCGGCCCTGCATCTGGGCGTGCTTGGCACGAACGGGCTCACGGCTTATTTCGGGCTGCTTGATCTCGGCAAACCACAACCCGGGAATACAGTGGTGGTATCGGCAGCCGCGGGTTCCGTGGGTCACATTGTCGGGCAGATTGCGCGGCGTGCGGGGGCTCGGGTGATCGGCGTGGCGGGAAGCGACAGCAAGTGTCGGCTACTGGTAGACGAGCTTGGATTTGATGCGGCGGTGAACTATCGCGCAGCAGATTTTCGTGATGCGTTCAAGCGCGCCACGCCCGATCGTATCGATGTGTATTTCGACAACACTGGCGGCGATATTCTCGGCAGCGCGCTGTTTCGCATGAACACCCATGGGCGCATCGTCTGCTGCGGTGCAGTCAGTCAGTACGATACCAGCGCGCCGACCGGCAGCCCACGTGGCATTCCGGGCCTGCTTGTGAACAACCGTATCCGCATGGAAGGCTTCTTGGTGTTCGACTATGCCGACCGCTACGACGAGGCCCGTGCGGCCATGACCGGCTGGATCGAGCGCGGTGAACTGATCCCGCGGGTGACGAACTACTCGGGTCTTCAGTCGGCGCCACAGGCGTTTGTGGATCTGCTCGGTGGCGAGACCATCGGCACTACGATCGTACGGGTCGATTGAGACCCCCGCGACCGGGGCGGTCGGCTTGCGAGCCGACGCGTCGTCGCGGCATAGTGGCGCGCGCTGTCAAATGGGGGAAAACGTATGGCGCCAATCCCGAAGGGAGGCCTCGTAGCCGTGACCGGCGCAGCCGGTTTTATTGGCGGCTGGGTGGTGCAACGGCTGCTTGATCGGGGGTATCGAGTGCGCGCCTGTGTGCGCAACATCGACGATCTTACGCGCACGGGATTTCTGCGCGGTATGGGCGGCTATGCGTCCGGACGATTGACCCTGCACAGCGCTGATCTCGATCAGGATGGGTGCTTCGACGACATCTTCCGCGGCTGCCACGGGGTTGCCCACGTCTCGCACGTCAGCAGCTATGACGATCATGTTTATGTGAAGCGCGTTTGTGATCATGTCATCGCAAGTATCAATGCTTCGCGTTCGGTCGGGCGCGTGATCGTCACATCGAGCATTGCCGCCATTCTGTCCGAAGCCGACATGCAGGAGCTCGTGCGGCGTCCGGTGATCTATGAGGATCGCTATCCGGACGAATCTAATCCCAAACGCACGCCGGAGCGTGGTCAGGGCTATTCGATGGGCAAGGTCATCGCGGAGCGCGCGTTTGCCGAGGCGGCAGCAGAGCATGGCGGGTGGGAAGCGATCGGGTGCTGTCCGGGCGACAATGTGGGGCCCATTCTTTCGGCCCACCAGAAGGATATGGGTCCGTGGCAGCATCTGATCGAACTGATGCTGCGCGGTCGCTGCGTGCAAACAGGTGCCTATCGTCCCTGGATGACGGTTGATGTGCGAGACGATGCGGATTGCCATGTCGGCCTGCTTGAAAGCACCTCGGTCAGCAACGGCGAACGCTACATTGCCTGCTCGACAGAACGGCGCAATGTCGAAGATATCTGCGCCAGCATTGATCGCCTGCTGCCGGAACTGCGTCATGCCACGCCCGTGGTCAGTGACAATTTCCCCGAGCGCATTCGTGCGCGCGAGGCCGAGTTGCGGGCGATCTGGGCGGGTACAGAGCTGCGTAATGACCGGGTGCGCGCCGCGACCGGGGTAGAGTTTCGACCGCTCGATGAATCGATCAGGGATTGTGTGGAATCACTCATGGCTGTCGCGGGCGTAGCGCCCGTGCGACGCAACGCGAGCTGACACACGTGTCCGTCGCCTAATTTTCGCGTCGCAATGTGAAGGGAGAACTGCATGGAGCTCAGGGACAAGGTGGTCGTCATCACGGGCGGTACCGGTGGTATCGGGCAGGCGATGGCAAAGGCGTTCAAAGCGGAGGGCGCGCGCGCGATCATGCTGGCTGACCTCGACACGAATCGTGTTGCATCGGTCGCAGCGACCCTTGGCTGCGACGGCATGGCCTGTGATGTAACCCGTGAAGCCGAGGTGGCGGAGCTGGTTCGTGTCACCGAGGCGCGGCATGGTGCCATCGATCTCTTTTGCTCCAACGCAGGTGCGGGCGGTGAGGGCGTGCTGACAGACGCATCGAATGAGGTCTGGCAGAAGCAGTGGGAACTCCATGTCATGTCGCATCTGTACGCGGCGCGTGCTGTGTTGCCGTCAATGTTGGCGCGCAAATCGGGTTACCTGCTCAATACGGCATCTGCTGCGGGACTATTGGCGGCGCTGGGCTCTGGTCCGTACACGGTAACCAAGGCAGCCGCGGTCAAGCTGGCTGAGTTTCTCGCCATTACCCACGGTGATGACGGCATTCGCGTGTCAGTCCTGTGCCCTCAAGGCGTCAACACGGCCATGGCCCCGCGCAGTCTGGGTGATGGTCAGACCGATGGCATCATCGAGCCCGAACAGTTGGCGCAGGTGGTCGTCGATACCCTGCGCGAGGAGCGGTTCTATGTGCTGCCGCATCCGGAGGTTGGCGAGTATGTGCGGCGCAAGGGCAATGACGTGGATCGCTGGCTAAACGGCATGCGGCGGTTGCGCCGGCAGTCGGTGTCGGATGGGTCGGAGTGAACGGCTGAGGGGAACACGCATGTCACAGGCTGGGTTCGAGACGTTGTCGAGCGACGTTCCCATCGAGTTCACGCCGGAGGCCGTTGCTGCGGTTCCCGGCGGCAGCCTGTACGCTCATGTGCTCGATAACGGTGAACCTTACCGCTCGCTCCTGAAGCACAACCCGTGGATGCGGGTTCCTTCCGCTCGCGACCCGCTCGTCTGGGGGGAGGGGCGCTACTACGACACCACGGTGGCGCGCAGGCATGTCTACTGGCGAGACAAGAACCTGCCCACTGCAACCCGCGATCTGGTGCAGATGCGGGACGATATGGATCGGTTCGGATTTTGTCTCATTCGTGATGGGCTGTCTCCAAACCAGTGCGCGCGCTTGCGCGAGCGCGTTGCGGAGCAGGCGGCGGCTGAGCGTGGTCTCGGTATCGCCCATGTCAGTCCGGCGCAGCAGCATGTCTGGGCCCTTGTTAATAAGGGCGAGGTGTTCGAGCGCTGCATGGAGCACGATCCGGCTGCGGTGCAGGCGGGGCCGCTGATCGAGCGATTAATGGATGAACTGCTCGGACCGGGCTGGAATCATCTCAGCTTCATCGCCAACATTTCGTTCCCCGATTGCCATCCTCAAGGGCTGCATCAGGACCAGGGGTTTCTGCTGCCATTCGCATTTCACGAGGCACCCGCGCTCATCAATACGATCTACATCCTGCAGGATGTAGATGATCGCAATGGCGGCACGCTGCTGATCCCGGGCACGCATCGCGCGAATGGAACCGAGGGTGAGCGCTTTGGTCCGCTCCCAACCCCGATCAATCTTGAGGCGCCAGCGGGAACGATACTGATTATGGATGGTCGCGTGCTGCATGGGGGTGGCGTGAATCGCTCAGACGCCCTGCGTTACATCATCACCAATTCCGTGGTGAAACCTTGGGTCAAGCAGCAGGAGAACTTTCTCCTCACCGTGCGGCCCGAGGTGCTTGCGAGGGCAAGCGACAAGTTCCTCTATCGTGCGGGCTTCCTCGCCACGTCCACGCGCAACATGGTCGAAGGTTACGGCTACACAGGCTCGGGGCGCATGGCTGATCCAAACGGCTCACTCGTGCATGTGCGACGTGCGTATGACGCGGGCACTTATCGGCACGTAGGGCCTCTCACGCACCAAGACGTGGACAATAGACGGGGCATCGAGTTCACGCTCGGGCGTATTCAGATCGAGAACGAAACCCAGCGTGGCTCTGACTATTTCAGAGACCTGCTGAAACGCTGCGATGACCGCGCACAGAACGCGGAGGAAACGCTATGACGCAGGCGCTTGCAGGGCTTAAGGTGATTGATCTCAGCACCGGTCCCGCTGCGGGGCTCGCCACCATGGTGCTGGCGGATTTTGGCGCCGAGGTGATCCGTATTGACAAGCCCGGCGGTAGCCTGCTCGATGATCTCGCGGCGGCGCCCATGTGGCTGCGCGGTAAACATGCGCTCTTCCTGGACCTCGATACCGAAACCGGACGCGCGAAGCTCGATGTGCTGCTGGCCAAAGCCGATGTGCTAGTGACAAATTGGCGCACAAGCGCGTTGTTGCGGCGCGGACTCGAGCCGCGCCGCCTGCGCGAGCGTCATCCCGCGCTGGTGGTTGCTCATGTGACTGGCTTTGGCGACCGCGGACCCTACGCGGACCTGCCGGGCTACGAGCATCTGGTCGCGGCCCGTGTAGGACGCATGCGTCTGTTCAGCGGCATCGTCGACCGAGAGGGCCCCGTGTTCTCCGCGCTGCAGGTGGGTGTACACGCCTGCGCGCAGTCAACGCTTTCCGGTGTTCTCGCCGCGCTGCACGCGCGGTCGCAAGATGGGCGCGGCGCCTTGGTGCGCACGAGCATCCTGCAAGGGCTCTTGTCCTATGATCAGTGGGCGCTGCTGCTCGAGCAGTTCCGCCCGCGTTATCCAGATGCGTTCCCGCCTGTGCCGCCGCCGTCGGCGCTGCCACCATTGCCGACCCTACACTACCATCCGGCGCAGGCCGGGGACGGTCGCTGGTTGCAGTTCGGCAATCTGCTGCCGCATCTCTTTGATAATTTCCTGCGCGTCACAGACCTCCTCGATGTGCTCATTGATCCGGAATTTGATCCCGCGCAGATGCTGATTCGTGATCCTGAGCGGCATGAGGCGTTTCGCCTGCATATGCTCGAGCGTGTGCAAACCCGTTCGGCGGCAGAGTGGATGGCTGACTTCATTGCCGATGGCGGCATTGTTGCGGCGCCGTATCAGACCACGCAGGAAGCGCTGGATGATCCTGACATCATTGCCAACGGACACGTCATCGAGCGCGAGGACGGCGGGGTACAGATCGGCCCGCTCGCGCGGCTGACGGTGACCCCGGCCGCGCCTGGCGCAGCGATGCAAACAGATGGTGAACGCCTTGCCGCCCTTTGGTTGGCCGCTGCCGACGGCTCGACAGACGCGCCAATGGGAGATCGCAGCGCGCTGCCGCTCGCGGGGCTGAAGGTGGTTGAGATCGCTACCATTATTGCCGCTCCGATGGGGGCCTGCGGGCTTGCTGACATGGGCGCGCACGTGATGAAGATCGAGCAGGTGGGCGGTGATCCCTATCGCGGCCTGCAGAGCGGGCTCGGTGCGGCGCGGGTCAACGCCGGCAAGGAGAGCATCAGCCTTGATCTGAAAAAGCCCGAGGCGCGGGAGATCGTCCTGCGCCTGTGCGCAGACGCCGATGTGCTCATCCACAACTATCGGCCCGGCGTACCTGAGCGGCTTGGGATTGGTTATGAACAGATCGCCGCGGTCAACCCACGCATCGTCTATATCCAGGCTAATGGTTACGGTCCGGACGGGCCGGGCGCACAGCGTCCCAGCACGCATCCGGTACCGGGCGCAGCGCTCGGCGGCGTGCTCTACCACCTGGGTGAGCGGGTGCCGACCGAGGTGCTGCCAGTGGAACAGGTCCGTACCTGGACACGTCGGCTGATGTGTGCGAACGAGGTCAATCCCGATCCCAACACGGCTGTGGTGATCACCAGCGCCGCGCTGCTGGGTATCGTGACACGAGATCGCACCGGGATTGCACAGCGCATCATTGTCGACATGTTTGGTGCCAACGCTTGGGCCAATCACGATGATTTTCTGCGCTATCCGGGCAAGCCCCCACGGTTGCGGGCGGACGCGCAGTTACAGGGTCTTGCGCCGACCTATCGGCTGTATCCGGCGGCGGAAGGGCAGTGGCTATTCCTGGCAGCAGTCACGAAAGCGGAGCGTGATCGCCTTGCGGCCACGCTCGATACCGCGGGAGTTCCGCTAGCGGCGAATCTGCGTTCATGCCTCGTTGCCGGTACGGCGGAAAAGCTCGGACAAGCAGATGAACTCGCCCGCGCGTTCACGGAATTGTTCTCGACGCGAACGGCTGATGCGTGGGAGGCGCTCTTCGTCCCCGCAGGCGTCGGCTGTGTGCGCGCAGACGGACCTCATCCGGGACAGTACTGGTTGCTTGACGCCCAGCCTCGGGCGATGGGGTTGACCACGCCCGCGCTGCACCCGATTTGGGGTGCCTACGAGCGGCATGGGCGGCAAGTGCTGTTCGACGCGGGCGATCAGCCGCTTGGAGATCCGCCGTTACCCGGTCAGCACAACCGGATTGTGCTGACCCGACTCGGCTATTCCGACGACGCGGTGAGCGCCCTGCGGGCGTCTGGTGTGACCTGGGCGGATCCGCTCTGCGACTGAGAAAACGCGCGGCGGATGCGGTCCGTCAGGCGTAGCCTCGCGGCATTTTTTCCCGAATAGCGGGGTCGAAGCCGGAAGCCGCCCACTCGCCCTGAGCGGTATTCCAGTGGGAAAAGAAGCGCCGCAGGTCAGGCTCAGGGCTCATGGCCAATCGCTCGGGGAATAGATTCCAATCAGTGAGCACTGGGGTGGGCGCGCGGATATAGCGTGGCGCGCCGGGTAGACTCGAGCGCAGCCAGCCACCGCGTGCGTAGTACTGGTGCCACGTGCGCCTCGGCTTTTCCCCGTCGCCGTCGAGTCGGGTGTGGTAGGTCGCGGTGTCATACAGGATGCAGGTGCCCGCCGGTCCGCGCAGCGGCACCTCGCGATAGGCATCGCCAAGGCCAGAGCAGGCGTCAGCCAGAGTCACGTAGCGACGGCTGCGGGGTACCACGCAGAAGGTGGGATTGCCTGGCTCCACATCCGTCAGGTAGTGGAGTGCGCACAGCCAATCGCAAGGCATGTACGGTTCGCGGTCCAGGCGGTCAGCAAGCACCGCGTCGTGGTGAAAGTTCATCGAGCCGAATCCAGCGCCCGCCGGTGTTTCGCGGAAATTGAATTCGCTGAAACGAACCTGTTCAACGCCGCCCATGATCGCCGCGACGACGGGAAAGCTCGCGGGGTGCCGAACGTAGGCATCGAGCTCCGGATGGTCGAGAAGGGGTTGGGAGTAGATGAGGCCCTGGTTGCGATGATGGGGTTTTCGTGTGTTGCCAAGGCCCCAGGCGGTCGCGTGAGTGATTTGGGTCCGATCGCAGAAATCGTTCAGGTGGCGCACCTCGTCCTGGCTAAGGGCGCCTTCAAGCACGACATAAACCTCGGCTGCGAAAAACGCGGCCGCGCCTGATACGTCCGTCCAGTGAAAACGTGGCGGGGGATTCGGATCGATGCGCCCGAAGCCTTGGCGAGCCACGGCCGGGTCACCGGCGCTGTTTTGTTCTGGATCGAGGTGAATAGCCATGAACGTGCCCGGGTTTGTCTGACTTGAAACGATAGCATCGTCGGCAACGAGCGTCAGGGGCGAGATCGGGGCGAGAACCGGGTGGCTTGCATCAAGCTGGAGCGAGCGACACCATCGACTGCAGGGAGGCTTGCCATGACCCACGGTGACTTAAGCGCAGGAAATTCACGCGAACGCAGTCTCGCGATCGCACTCGGGTTCTGCCTGATGGATGTCGTCCTGATCGGAGGCGCTGCGTTCCTCTCGAACTCGCTCTCGATTCTGGGCGACCTCGTTAAAGAATTGGGTGATACCACTGCGGTGCTGGCCGCGCTTCTGACGCTCCGTGCCGTTCGGGGTAGTCCCACCCATCGTTTCGCGTACGGGATCGGGAAACTCGAAAATCTGGTCAGTATCAGTATCGGTGTGCTGATGTTGTTGGCCGCGATAGGGATCGCCTTCGGCGCGATGACGCGCTTCAGCGAGCCGGAAGTCTTGGCGGGTGCGGAGTTCGGTTTGCTGGTGTTCGCCGTTTATGCGGCGATCGGCTATACGATCGCAGCCCGGCAATTCCGTGAGCTCCGCACGGAATACTCGCCGATCATGGCCTCTCAGGCGCAATTGTGGATGTCGAAGGCGACGTTCGATGCCCTGATGGCAACAGCCCTTGGCCTTGCGCTGCTATTTCCGGATCAGACGTTCAGTCTCTACCTCGATCCGTGTGCTGCGCTCATCGGGGTCGCGTTCATGCTGCATAGCGCGTATGCCATCGCGGCTGCGTCCGTCGGGGATCTTCTGGATGCCGCGCTCGAGGAGTCGTTGCAGTTCGAGATCTTGCGGTGTCTCGCGCTTCACTTCGATGACTATGACGAGTTGTATCGAATACGAACCCGTCGCTCAGGGTCGCGCATCTATGTGGAGTTGGCGTTGGGTTATGCGCCGGAGCGGCCGATGGCCCTCGTCAGTGACCATACCGAGCGTATTCGTCTGGCGCTGGTCGAGGTACTGCCGGGCGCGGATATCACAATCAGTGCGGCAGCGCTGTCGCATGCTCAGTCCATTGGCGTAGTTGGGGCTCGAGTTAAAGTGGCCTGATGCGCCGAGCAAGCGCACCTGGTCGGGGGATTAGGGGAGGAGAGATGTTCAAACGCGTCCTGATCAGCAATCGCGGCGAGATAGCCATTCGAATTGCCCATGCAGCGGCGTCGCTGGGTATCGAGTCGGTCGCTGTTTATCCTGCGGTAGATGCACAGAGTCTGCACACTCGTGTGGCCACTCGTGCGCGGGAAATACCGTCCGGCAACACGCCCGATGCGGGCATTCGCGCTTATCTGGACGGTGCCGCGATCATCGCCGCGGCGCTGGCGGAGGGTTGCGACGCGGTGCATCCTGGCTATGGTTTCCTGGCCGAAAACGCTCAGTTTGTTCGGGACTGCGCGGCTGCGGGCCTCGTCTTCATCGGCCCGGATGCGGATGTCGTGCACCTTTTTGGCGACAAGCTCGCTGCGCGCGCCCTTGCGCAGAGTGCGGGGGTAAAAACTGTGCCGGGCAGTGATCATGCCCTCAAGGATGCCGCGGCTGCCGCGACGATCGCGGCTGAGATGGGTTATCCCGTGATGCTCAAGGCGGCTGCCGGGGGCGGTGGTCGCGGTATCCGTCGTGTGGATACCGCCGCCGCTATGGCTGAAGCCTTCGCGCGCTGTCAGAGCGAGGCGGAGGCGGCATTCGGCGATGGCGCGCTGTTTGTCGAGCGGCTGATCGAAGACCCACGACATATCGAAGTTCAGATCCTCGCGGATCAGGCGGGTAATGTAATTCATTTGCATGAGCGCGACTGTTCGGTCCAGCTGCGCCATCAGAAAGTCGTTGAGGTTGCACCCGCGCCGGGGCTAGAGGCGAGTCTTCGCGCCCGACTGCACGAGGACGCCGTGCGGCTCGCACGCGCTGCCGGTTTGCGCAACGCAGCGACTGTTGAATTTCTGGTCGAGCCCGCCAGCGGCGCGCATTGGTTCATCGAGTGCAATCCGCGCATCCAGGTGGAGCACACGATTACGGAAGCAGTGACTGGGGTTGATCTGGTCGAGGCCCAGTTTCGCATTGCCGCGGGCGAAACGCTGAGCGCGCTCGGACTGGATCCTGCGAGCGGCCCGCCGGAGCCGCGTGGTTTCGCAGTGCAGCTGCGGGTCGTCGCACTGGGTGCCGGCACCTTTACCGCGTACCGCGAACCCAGCGGGGTCGGGGTTCGCGTCGATGCGGCGGGCTACCTGGGCTACAGCCCGCCGCCGCAGTTTGATCCGCTCTTTGCCAAGCTGATCTGCCGCAGCGGATCGAGCGGCGATTTTGTATCCGCCGTTGATCGCGCCCAACGCGCTCTGCAAGCGTTTCACCTTGCGGGGGTTGCCGATAACCGCGCGCAGTTGGCGAGCATTCTGGCGCATCCCCGTTTTCGCGCCGGGGATGCTCGCACCCCCTGGCTCGCGACGCTCGAGACCCCCGCGGGTAGCCTGACGAGCTCGGTGGGCACGTTTCTCACGCAACAGTCGGCGCACCTCGGTATGAGGGCGCCGGAGAGCGCCGCGCCCGCGCGACCAGCGCTGCCGTTGTCGGGTGCGGAGCAGGGCGCGCAGTCCCCGTTGTCGGGCGCCTTTGTCAGCTGGTCGGTCGAGCCCGGCTCTCGGGTGTCGGCGGGGGCCACGCTCGCCATCGTTTCTGCCATGAAGATGGAGACCGCCGTGGTAGCGCCCTGTGCGGGGCAGGTGGTGAGCCGGCTGGCGCTCAATTCAGGCGATCCTGTGGCCGCCGGCGAGATTCTTCTCGCAGTGATTCCGGGGGAGCCCGGGCAGGGTGACGCGGTCGCTCAGACGGATGGATGGTTGCCGTTGCTCGACGAGGTGGCAACGCTGCAGTCGCTGGCGCTGGCGCGCTTTCCGCCGGACTCGAAGGATCCGGGGGTGGTGCGGCAACGCAGCCGCGGCAAGCTGACCTGTCGCGAACGGATCGATGTGTTGCTGGATCCCGGCAGTTTTCGCGAGATCGGCAGCCTTGCCGGTTTCGCTTCGCATGATGACGAGGGCGCCGTGCTGGCGTTCACGCCTGCCAATCACGTGGGTGGTCACGGTCGCATCGACGCGCGCGAGGTGGTGGTGTGTGCCGATGACTTCACCTCCCGCGGTGGGCACGCGGATGGCGCGATTGGCGCCAAGAGCACCTACCTGGATCGGCTGTCGCTCGATCTGCGAATGCCATCCCTGCGGCTTCTCGACGGTTCGTCGGGGGGTGGCAGCGTGGCGGCGATGGTCCCGCAGCAGCAGAAGTCGGGTGAAAGCACGGCGCAGGAGAGCAGTGGCGCGATCCGGGCCGGTCGCCCGCGGGTGACCGGGGGCGGCGGCTCATTCCTGCCCGGTCACCTCGGCAGCGCCCTGTATGCGGAACAACTGGCGACAGTGCCGGTGGTCAATCTGTTGCTCGGCAGTGTCGTTGGCATTGGCGCGGCGAAGGCTGTCCTTGGTCACTTTTCTGTCATGGTGCGGGATGTCGCTCAGCTCTTTGTCGCGGGGCCTCCGGTGGTGAGCCATGCGATGGGTTATGAGGTCAGCAAAGAAGCGCTGGGCGGCTGGCATATTCACTGCGCCAATGGCGCAGTCGACAATCTGGCGGAATCTGAGCTGGAGGCGTTCGCGATGGCGCGTCGCTTTCTCTCCTATCTGCCTGCCAGTGTTTACGAGGCACCGCCGGTCCTGGCACCCGATCCCTTCGATCCGGCGGATCGGCGCGATGAAGCGCTGCTGCATATCGTGCCGCGCAAGCGTACGACAACCTTCGACATGCGCGCAGCGATTCGGCTGCTGGCGGACCGCGATTCCTTCTTCGAGATCGGTCCGCTCTGGGGCACCGACCAGATCACGGGATTTATCCGCATGAACGGGCATCCGCTCGGCGTGATCGCCTCGGACTCGCGCCACATCAACGGGGGTGCCCTGACGGCGGATGGGTGTGACAAGCTCAAGCGCCATCTGGACCTGTGCGACCTGTTTCATATCCCGGTACTGAATCTGGTCGACAACCCGGGTTTTGCAGTCGGGATCGAACACGAACGTGCCGCCACGATCCGCAAGGGCGGAGAATGGATGATCGCGTTCGCTCAGGTTCGCATACCGCTCTTCACGGTCATCATGCGCCGCAGTTTTGGTGTCGCGGGCAACAACTACGCAACGCCGCTGGCTCGATCCGCCATGCGCGTGGTGTGGCCCGCGGCTGACGTGGGCGGCATTCCGCCGGAAGGCGGCATCGAGGCGGCCTACAAGCGCCAGTTGGCGGAAGCTGAGGATCCTGCTGCCCTGCGCGCGGAGATCAATGCCCGTATTGAAAGCGCTCGCGGCCCTATCGGCCCGCTCAATCGCTTTCAGATGGAGGAAATGATCGATCCGCGCGATACCCGTCGGCTGGTCTGCGAGTGGGTATCGGTTGCCTATCGGCTGGTCCGGCAGCCGGCCAATCTGGTGTCGCGACCGCAAGGCTTTCGCCCGTGAAGGAATGCGTTCCCTGCGAGCACAGCGCAAGGAATGCCCCGACGACGCGTCCTCTCTGCTTTCATGGAGTGAGTTTTTGCTATGAATCTGACCTTGTCCTGCGCGCTGGCCACTTCGAACGAGAGCCACGAACACGCCCGCATTGCTGAGTCGCTGGGCTATGCCCGCGCCTGGTTTTATGACTCGCCGGCCCTGTATCCAGATGTCTGGGTACAGCTGTGTCGCGCGGCGGAACGAACGACCCGGATCGGACTGGGGCCCGCGGTTCTGGTCCCTAGCCTGCGGCACCCAATGACTAACGCCGCAGCGATTGCAACGCTTGTGTCTCTGGCAGGCGTAGAGCGCGTCGCGGTGGCGATTGGGTCCGGGTTTACCGGTCGGCTCACGCTGGGCCAGCGACCGCTGCCGTGGCGTGATGTCTCGGCGTACGTCGATTGCGTGCGTGGGCTGCTGCGCGGCGAGCAGTGCGAATGGGAGGGTGCGCCAATACGCATGCTGCACCCGCCGGGTTTTGGCGCCGAGCGTCCGCTCACGATTCCCTTCATCATCGCGGCGGCGGGGCCGAAGGGCATCGCGGCGGCGCACGCGCAGGGTGATGGGGTCTTTGGCTCTGCGCCCATCGGTGGTTTTGATCGAAGCGTGCTTCTCACCATGGGCACCGTGCTGCTGCCAGGCGAGGCGCCGGATGCGCCGCGTGTGATCGAAGCCGCGGGACATGCGGCTGCGGTCGGGCTGCACTGGGCAACCGAGTTTTCCGCCGATGATACCGCCGCCGAGACGCCCTGGCAGGCAGCCTACGCGGACGTGCCCGCGCGGGAACGCCATCTGGCGCTGCATGATCGGCACCTGGTTGGGGTGAATGATCGCGACCGCCCGTTTATCACGGGCGGGTTGCTGGCCGCGCAGAAGTTGGCGCTCACGCCGAGCGATTGGCAGGGTCGGCTGGCTGGAATAGCGCGCGCGGGCGTCACCGAAGTCGCGTACCAACCGGCAGGGCCGGACATTCCAGGCGAACTTGAGCGGTTTGCCGCGTTGTTTTCCTGAACGCGGCGCCAGGGGCTTGGGCTTAAGGCTGCCTGAGCGGGTCAGGTGTCGAGTTTGCGCAGTGCCGAAGGCTCCCCCGTCGAGCCCCGGGTGATGCCGGCGTAACGCGACTGGCGACCGGCGGTGCGCGGAAATTTCCGCGATAACTCGGGCCCTGAGGCGGTCAGACCGCCATCCACAAGGATGGATTCACCGGTAACGAACCGTGCATCGTCGCTCGCGAGGAACAGCGCGACACCGGCAATATGATCACCGTTGCCTGCCTCGGGCCAGGGTTGCGCGGTCGCGAACTGAGCGGAAAGCTCGGCGACCGACCCGCCGAGCGCCGCGAGCGGCGTGGCGATGAAGCCGGGGCAGATGGCGTTGACGCGGATATGATCCTGGGCGAGCTCGACGGCTGCGCCCTTCGATAGGTTGATGACGGCGGCTTTCGCTGCAGAGTAGGCGAGGGGCCCCGCGTCGCCTGACATTCCGGCAATGGATGCCGTATTGATGATCGAACCGCCGCGACCCTGGGCGCGCATGGCGCGGGCGGCGTGCTTGATGCCGAGAAAGACGCCGCGAGTGAGCACTGCGAACGTGTAGTCCCAGTCGGAGACCGATGTTTCGGTGAGCGGACCGATGGCGCCGCCCACGCCCGCATTGTTGAACATCACATCGATGCCGCCGAAGGTTTCGACCGCGCAGAAAACGGCGGCGGCGACGTCGGATTCCTCGGCAACATCGGTCTTAATGAACCGCACCTGCTCGCTGAAACCGGCGGCAGACGCCTCGCGAACCGTATCAGCGCCGGTCGCGGCATTGAAGTCTGCAATGACAACGCGCGCGCCCTCCGCCAAAAAGCGCAGCACGGTCGCTTTGCCCATGCCGCTGGCGCCGCCCGTGACGACCGCTACTCGATTTTCGAGTCGCATCTTCGCTCCTCCCTGTCCCGCGAGCAGACTAGCGCGAGAGTTGCTCCCCGAGAAGCGGAAAACCGCTGAGCACATGGGGCGCCACGACGGGCTCTGCAGGGAAGACGGAAGTCGGGGTCAGTTGTTCAATGGAAGATAGCCCCATCGAGGCGAGGTTGATGCGCATCTCGGTTTCAAGCAGCTCGAGCATGCGGACCACGGCACTCGTTCCGCCGGCGGCCAGGGCGAGTCCCTCGAGCCGTCCCACACCGACGGCGTCAGCGCCTAGGGCGAGCGCTTTAAGCACGGCGGTACCGCGCAGAATGCCACCATCGACAATAACAGGTACGCGCTTGGCAACCACGGCGACGACCTCTGGCAGCATATCGAGCGTGGCGCGACTCTGGTCCAGCTGGCGCCCGCCGTGATTGGAGACGTAGACAACGTCGATACCGTGTTCCACCGCGAGGGCGGCATCCTCGGCGCAGGCGATACCTTTCAGAACAAGCGGAATCGTCAGCCGGTCTTTGATGCGCTTGATCAGATCCCAACTGAGACTGGGCTGCAGGCTGGTCACTGGGCGCGATGGTGAGGCATTTTCGGGTCGGCGGGCTGCGATCGGAACATAGCGCTTCAGAATGTCCCGTTCTCGTCGAGTGAAGACCTGCGTGTCAACGGTCAGACACAAGGCCTGATAGCCTGCGCGCTGGGTGCGATCAACGATGTCCATGAGCCATTCGATACTGCCGTGGGCGTAGAGCTGATAGACCTTGGGACCTGCGCATTCGCGAGCCACGGTCTCGAAATCCGGCGAGCACACCGAGCTCAGGATCGAGAGCGTGCCGAAGGTCTCCGCGGCGCGCGCGGCGGAGAGACCGCCACCCGACTCGAAAGCCTGCATGGAGCCAAGGGGGGCCAGAATCACGGGGATCCGCAGGTCCACGCCGAGCAGCTGGCGTCGCAGCGAAACCTTCGCAACATCGTGCACCAGTACGCGTGCCTTCAA
>JBMTYG010000022.1:0-33708 GCA_049454295.1 Pseudomonadales bacterium | reverse complement strand
CTACGGACATTCGGATCCAACCGACGTCCGCTTCTTCGGACTGTACTCGATGTATTACTTCTGCAGCCGAGAAGACCAACCCATGGCACGGACGGTGCCGAGTTTCTACTCTGACGTTCGTTTTCGCGTGGAACGGATACACGTTCAGTTCTACCGCTATTCGTTCCTCGACCGGACTTTAGGTCGCGTTCTGGAAAAGCTTGTCAACCGAAGCCTTGGAACGCAGGACTTCTACGAGCGTCGGCTCTCGCACCTGTTCCACGCCTCGCAGATCAACTACGCGCTTCGACCTGTGAAAGGCTGACACACGAGCCAATGTCCTCTCAGTCGGCTGCGGCGACCGAGTGGGTGCGGCGCTCGGCCAGCGCGGACAGAATTTCCGCGTGACGGTCTCGAGAGAGTCGATGTCGGCTGTAACAGAAGACGCTCACCACAGCGAAGCCCGAAACGATCGGACCATACATGAGCCCGAGCCACATGAGCGTTTCCGCAGGCACATCAGCCGCCGACTGGATTGCTGAACCCCGCGGCCAGTCGATGAGATCGAGCGTGAAGCCCGCCATCACGCTGCCGATGCCCGTTGTAAATTTACCCGAGAAGGACACCGACGCGAAAAACACGCCCTCTTGCCGCTTACCGGTCTTGAGTTCGTGTTCGTCCACAATATCCGCAACCATGGAACTGAAGGTGATCAGCGCCTGCACAACCCCTGCGCCTTGCACGAACTTGAAGGCAACGAGCGTCCAGAGCAATTCGCCCGATCCGTTCTCGGGAAAGTAGCCCGCAATCCGCAGCACGACCGGAATGATCTGACACAGCGCCCACCAGGCAGTCCCAAAGACGATCGAGGGCTTTTTATCGAACCGTTCATTGAGACGACGCGCGAACAGAGCGCCAAACATGATGCCTAATGGAGAGGCGGCGAAGAACAGGAAATTACCGCCACTGCCAAGCTCCCAGAAATAGGTGTTCATGTGCAGGTTCAGCGCGCCGTCCACACCGACCATGGTGAAGACCACGAGCACGCCGACGAACAGCCAGGCGAACGAGCGGTTGCGCAACGCCTCGACAAGTTCACGCATCATGCGCACCAGCGCACCCCAGGCTGTCACCCGCTCGGGAGCGCCTCGTGGCTGTGGGAGATGCGGGATGAAGATCTGGGTACCCCGCGCCGATGCCAAGACCGCAAGCACCATCAGGACGGCAAGGGTCGCAGCGAACGGCGCGTATGAATCCACGCGGAATTGCCCGTGAGCCACCTCCGGTGTGGCTCGGAAGAAGACGCCAAAACCAATGGCTACCGCCGCTAGAGCACCGAAGGTGGCAAAGAACTGGCGATACGCCACCACGGTGGTGCGCTCAGCGAAATCACTGGTGAGCTCCGCACCGAGCGCCGTGTACGGCACATGGTAGAGCGTCATCGCAACCCGGGTGAGCACAGCAAAGGTCAGCAGCCACAGGAACAAACCAAACTGGCCGAGTTCGGGCGGCGAGAACAGCGCAAAGAAGCAAATCGCCATCGGCACGATGGCTGCATAAATAAACGGATGCCGGCGACCAAGCCGCGACCGCCAGTTATCGGAAATAGAGCCCGCCATGGGGTCGGTAATGGCATCGACCATGAGCGCGATGCCGACCGCCAATCCTGCATAGCTGCCGGACAGCCCGAGGACCTGCACATAGTAGAAGAACAGGAAGACCCCGAACGCCCCGTTTTTAAGTCCCTCGGCAATCTGTCCGATGCCATAGGCGAGCTTGCGCTCTACCGTAAGAAGCGGTGGTGAGGACACGCAAGACCCCGGCGTTACGACCCCACCGATCATCGGGACTGCGTGACGGGAGGTCAAGGCGCCCCCAGACATCATCATTTCCACGCCTGCCGTAGCGAACTGGGCGGGGCTATCCGGACTCACCTTTCCAGCCGCGGTCGCTTGCGCGACCCGGCCAGAGTAGGCGCGTGAGGAATATCAGACGCTGGTCGCCTGATCAGTAGCCTTCAAGGTCGCCATAGCGGCTGCGGTGGAAATTGGCATCCCCAAGTGTCTGCTCGGCCACCGCAGCGCGCTTGATGAAGAAGCCGATGTCAAACTCGTCCGTCATGCCGATGCCACCGTGCATCTGAATACCTTCGCGCGACACGCGGTGGTAGGTGTCGCCTACCTTTGCCTTGGCGAGGCTTGCGAGCTTCGCCACTTCTTTCGCATCACGACCTTCATCCAGCGCCGTCAGCGCTTCAAGCACGCAGGAGCGGGAGAGTTCCACCTCGCAAAACATGTCGGCGGCGCGGTGCTTGAGCGCCTGGAAGGTGCCGATCTTCACGCCGAACTGCTCGCGCTCCTTCAGGTATTTGACGGTGCGCTCGAAACACTCCTGCAGGCTGCCGAGCATTTCTGCGGTCAGACCAATGCGAGCAATGTCCAGCGTAGGGTCAAGGATATCCGCTCCCGCACCTGCCGTTCCGAGCAGTGCATCAGCCCCAACGCGCACATCCTTGAACTCGATGTTGGCGGCGTTGCGGGAATCCGTCATCTTGGTGCGCTGCACTGTGACACCCGCAGCTGCGCGGTCAACAATGAAAAGGCTCAAGCCCGCGCGCTCGCTCAACTGACCCGCCGTGCGTGCCACCACGATCAGTTTCTCAGCCGAATTGCCATCCAGCACGAAGGTCTTGCGGCCGTTGATCTGGTAGCCGCCATCAATTGCGACGGCCGTGGTCGCGACGCCATAGGGGTTATGGCGATGCGACTCCTCCAGCGCGAGAGCCATCAAAAGCTCTCCGGACGCGATCGCCGGCAATAGCGCGCTTTTCTGTGCCTGGCTCCCACCCAGGTTGATCGCCGTTCCAGCCAGCCAAACGGACCCGAACAGAGGGCTAGCGGTCAGCGTGCGACCGGTTTCTTCAGTGACGACGCCGAGCCCCTTATAGCCAAACGCGAGTCCGCCGAATTCCTCAGGAAACGGGATCCCGGCCCAACCAAGGTCGACCATGCCCTTCCACGTGTCACGGTCGAACGCGTCGGGATTGTCGCTGTCACGCAATTTGCGTAGCTGACCGATCGGCGCATTGTTAGCACAAAACTCACGCGCGCTGTCTTTGAGCATGGTCTGCTCTTCGTTCAGGATCATGGGCATGCTGGTTCCCCCAAGAATTCTCAGAGCGCACGTCAGCGTAGAACGCATCGGGCGCGGGACCGGTACAAAATTTCCGCAAGATGAAAACAAAAGGTCAGAACGATGTCGAGCACTGAATCCCCCGCCGCCGGGCAGCCCACGGTGCAACCGAGTGCTTGCGGGCTAGAGGCGCGGTTGCAGGCAACACTCCCGATGGCACGGCTGGAAGAACAGCGGTTACCCGGCTGCAGCGGGCTCAAGCTCGCCCTCATCAACCGCGACTTTCCGACCGGACCCCTTCCTGCAGCAGTCATGCAGGCAGTCATCGCTCGACCGGCCTACTGGGCGTTCTGCTGGGGCAGCGGACTGGCTCTCGCACAGCAGCTTCTGCGTGAACCGCATTGGGTAAAGGGGCGACGGGTGCTCGACCTTGGCTCGGGATCCGGGGTAGTTGCCATCGCAGCCGCACTCGCCGGCGCCGCAAGCGTAGTCGCCTGTGACAACGATCCCGACGCGCTGCTGGCGACCCTTGAGAATGCGGCGCGAAACTCGGTCGATGTGATCCCGTGCGCCGATCTTTCCGAGGTGCCCGCGGGCCTTGATCTAGTACTGATGGCGGACGTGTTGTACGACCGAGCCAACCTGCCGCTGCTCGAAGCTGCCGGTCGACTTGCCGACGACGTTCTGATCGCAGATTCGCGCATCAGGGCTTTGCCTGACCCCGACTATGCCTGCGTTGGATCGCTCGAGGCCCTCACGTTGCCGAATCTGGGCGAGTTCGACGAGTATCGGGAAGTCCGGTTTTTTCATCGTACCCGCCGACCGACGGCGCCGGTAGGCGCAGGATGACGAAGTCCCCAAGATCTCGGCTGACGAGCGCACGCCCAGCCCGCGTCGCGGGATCTCTCAGCCAGGCCTCAAGGCCCTCCGGGGTCGCAAACTGGAGTACGAAAAATCGGTTCCAGTTTGCCTGGGTACCCCACCAGGTGAGATCGCCCTGCCAGCTGATTGTTCCTTGATGCGCGGGTAAGGCGCGCAGCCAACCGCGACCGTTTGCATCATTCAATGTGGTCGGACTGTCACCCGACCGCGCCTCAGCCGACAGATCCTCGTACAACATCAAAAGTGCGGGCTTTGTCGGATCAAGATCCCGCGGAGCCGATACCGTGCCGGCGCGCAGGGGCTCAACTGAAAGCTCCGAATCAAGCGCACGGAAGTCGCTATTCGTGAGCATTTGCACGAGCCCGATCCCGGCCGCGAATTCGAACACATCGAACGAAGCGAGCACCTCCCGGCTCGAGCCGCGACGAGTACGCCGCTCCGCCCGATGCAGGGGCGCTGCCGACCAGAGCAGACTGCCGCCATCCACCGCGGCGACCGCCACCAGCGCTTCGCGATAATCAGCGTGCGGATTCGTGTCCGTACCCCGCGCGCCTGGCGACCGCGGCAACCACTGCATGAAGTAATACGGCGCACCACGCTGCTCGCCGTCCACCACCATGACCGCCGCCGCACGCCCGAGCCAAGCGGACAGGAGACCAATCCCGAGAAGGAGCAAGAGACAAAACGCGAGCAGGCCGAGCTGATAACGCCGCATGAGCGTACCCCTCTCCGAGAACGCCCATCATACTCCACCAGACCGCGTGTTCGAGGGCTGACCCCGAGCGCGCGGGTGGGTTAGAGTCGATCCCGCAGGGATCAACTTTCGGGGGAGCTCAATGACCACACCAGCGTCTGCTATCGAGTACCGTGACATCAGCTACCGCGTCGACGACCCGGTCGCCGTCATCACCATGAACCGGCCCGACCGGCTGAACGCTTTTACCAACCGTATGCTGGCCGAGGTGCGTCACGCATTTGCGCGCGCGGAGCAGGACGACGCCGTGGTGGGAATCATCCTCACCGGCGCGGGGCGCGGTTTCTGCGCCGGCATGGACATGGGCGCCCTGAACGGCATGGCCAGCGGCAGCGGGGAGCGTGAGGACCTGACCCCACTCACTGCCGAACCGGGCGACCCCGCAATGGGCGACCAGTTCGGTCACGCCTTCAGCTATCTTATCTCCGTGCGCAAGCCAGTGATCGCAGCAGTGAACGGCGCCTGTGCCGGACTCGGATTCGTGTTCGCACTTCTGTGCGACATGCGTTTTGTGGAAAAGCAGGCCAAGTTCTCCACGGCCTTCGCTGAACGCGGGCTCATCGCCGAGCACGGCGCAAGCTGGATTCTGCCGCGGCTGATCGGGTCGGGGAAAGCGCTCGATATTCTCTGGAGCTCGCGCAAATTCGACGGCGCGGAAGCGGATCGGTTGGGGCTCGCCGAACGCTTGTGTGAGACCGGCAGCTCGGTCGAGACCGCGGTTGATTACATCCGCGAACTCGCGGCACGGGTATCGCCTACCTCGCTGCGGGTGATCAAAGCACAGGTCTACCGGCACCTGCACGTCGGGCTTGGCGACGCCCTCCGCGAAAGCAATACGTGGATGGATGAAAGCCTGAAACGCGAGGACTTCCGTGAAGGCGTGCGCTCCTTCATTGAGAAGCGGCCGCCGGCGTTCCGACGCGTCAGCGTGGAGTGATGTCCTGGGAACAGACCTGGGTGGACGCCAACGGCGTTCGCCTGTCGGTGCTTGAAAGCGGTCCGATCGACCGACCGCCCGTCGTCCTGTTACACGGCATGCGCGATGTTGCGGACAGCCTGCTGCCCATCGCGGATCGCCTGACGCCGCGCTACCGGGTGTTGCTGCCAGAACTGCGTGGCCATGGCCGCAGCGACCAGCCCGGCTGCTACACCTTCGAGCACTACCTGTTTGATCTCCACGCGCTGTGGCAGGCGCGCGGTCTTCGGCAAGCGCACGTGATCGGCCACAGCCTGGGTGGGCAGATTCTCGTGCGCTTGGCGTCGGTCTTTCCCGAATGGGTGAGCACGGCCATCGTGGTCGAAGGTCTCGGACCGCCGGATCGCCCGGAGGACCAAGCCACCGACGGGTGGTTAACAAGCTACGGGCAACATCTGCTCGCCGCGCTCGGCGCTCCGACCCGGCAGCGACCGCTGCCAGACCTCGACTTTGCGATCTCACGGCTGATCGCGAACAACCCGCGTCTCGAGCCACAGGAAGCGGCTCGGATTGCTCAGGCAGCGACCACACGGCAGCCGGACGGCACACTGACCTGGGCGTTTGATCCGCGCATCGGCATGACGTTCACCGCGCGGACGCGGCGCGCTGATAACGAGCCGTTCTGGCGCAATGTGCGTTGCCCGACTCTGATCGTTTCCGGCGATCTCGCCCACGAATATTGGCGCGCGCAGTTTCCGACAGACTGGGACGGACGTTTCGCAGACGGCGAGCTCAAGGCGCGCGTTGACTTATTCGCACAACACGAACATGTGTCCTTGCCGCAGGCGGGCCATATGGTGCACTACGACCAGCCCGAAGCGCTGGCTACGGCGGTTCTCGACTTTCTGGAGCGACACTCATGAGCGAACTTATTGCGACAGAACACTCCGCCTATGATTGGTCGGATCTGCTCGATCGCCTGAACCGACTGCTGCGCCTGCGCACCACGCCGATCGGGATGAAACTCTTTGCACACCGCGAGGACATGGAGGCGATTCCCAAGATTCGACGACCCAAGGACGTGCATACGACTGACCAGATCGTTGGCCAAGCCGCACGCAATGGCTGGACTGTCGGTATCACGGCAGAAGACCTCGTCGGCGCCCAATGCAGTACCGTGATCGGGCTTAGCCCGCGGAGCGAACAATGGCTCTCTGGCGACCGCATGACCGGCGTATGGTACGAGAGCGCGGCTGACGCGGCTGCGCATCAGTCCGCCATGGACGTGGTGCCGTTTGGTCAATACCAGGCCATGGCCGTCAGCCCTCTTTCGAGCGGCAGACTCAATCCCCCCGATATCTGCCTGATCTATGCCACCCCCGCGCAAATGATCCTGTTCATCAACGGGCTGCAGTGGTCAGGCTACCGCAAGCTCGAATGGGGCTGTGTCGGTGAATCCGCCTGTGCGGACTCCTGGGGGCGCGCGCTGGTCACGGGAGAGCCGAGCCTTTCCATTCCCTGCTTCGCCGAGCGCCGCTATGGCGGGGTCATGGAGGACGAGCTGCTCATCGCGCTGCCGCCTCATTTCCTACCAAAGACCATCGCCGGGCTCGAGGCGCTGTCGCGTAACGGTCTGCGCTATCCGATAGCGCCCTACGGGGTGCAGAACGACGCTCGCGCAGGCATGGGCGTGAGCTACGCGAAATGAACGAGCCACTCATCCGCTACGAGCCTGACCAGTCACCGCCGCACGGGCTCGCGGCCGGGCTCGCGGCGCAGAGCGTGGCGCTCACGCTGTCTGGCATCGTGCTCACGCCGGCGATCGTGCTGCGCGCCGGCGGCGTCGACGCGATCACCCTCGCCTGGGCGGTCTTTGCGGCGCTCGTGGTCAGCGGCATCACGACGATGCTACAGGCACGCCCGCTCGGACGAATCGGCGCCGGCTACGTGCTGTTCATGGGAACATCAGGCGCCTTCATCGCGGTGTCAATCGCTGCGCTAGAAGCGGGCGGCATGGCAATGCTCATGACGCTCGTGATCCTGTCATCCCTGGTGGAATTCATTTTCGCATCGCGGCTCGGGGCTCTGCGTCGCGTCATTACGCCCACGATCGGTGGCATCACGGTCATGCTCATCACCGTCACCATCATGCCGATCGCGTTCGGGATGTTGAGCACCGCGCCCGGGACTCCCGCAGCCAACGCGCCGCTTGGCGCCGCCGCCGCGTTCCTGGTTACGTTGGCGGTGACCGTGGGGCTTACGCTCTTCGGAGGACCGCGGCTGCGGCTGTGGTCTCCACTCGTTGGTCTGGCGCTCGGAACCGCCGTCGCTGCGCAGCAGGGGCTTGTGAACGTTGCGCCGGTACTTTCTGCAGACTGGATCGGGGTGCCGAGACTCGCGTGGCCGGGTTTTGATTTGGAGTTTGACCAAAGGTTCTGGGCGCTACTCCCCGCCTTCATCATCGTCACTCTGGTCAGCGCGATCGAGACCTACGGCGACGGCATTGCCATACAGCAGGTGTCGTGGCGCCGTCCGCGCGCAATCAATTACCGATCAGTACAGGGCGCCATTAATGCTGACGCCGTCGGCAACCTGCTCTCGGGTCTCGCCGGTACCCTGCCAAATACCACCTACTCGACATCCATCTCGACCGTTGAAATGACCGGCGTCGCAGCGCGCCGCGTGGGCGTTTATGGCGGAGTACTCTTCATAGCGCTCGCGTTCTCACCGAAGCTCGCAGCCATTCTGCTTGCCGTGCCCGACCCGGTGGTCTCCGCGTACATGGTCGTGCTGCTGGTGATGCTCTTCATGCACGGTCTTGCCATGGCAACACGCGAAGGGCTGACCGCGGAACGCATGCTGGTGATAGGGCTTGCTCTGTGGCTCGGGATCGGTTTTCAGGGACAACTGATCTTCGCCGACCATCTGCCCGAATGGGCGGCAAATCTGCTGAACAACGGCATGACTGCGGGCACCCTCGTCGCGGTGTTTCTCACACTCGCGATACAGCTGCAACGCGGGCGCGCGCGCCGGCTGGAGACCGAGCTGGCGATGTCTGTGCTGCCTGATGCACACGCGCTCGTCATGCCGCACGCCGAGGCGCTGGGCTGGGATCGCGAGCACAGCGCGCGACTCGAACTCGTGCTTGAGGAGGCGCTCGCCTGCCTGATCGATCAAAACCTGCCTGAGGACGCCGTGAAGGGTCGACGTCTGCGCATCGAAACCCGAGCGGAGTTGGGAGGCATCGAGATTGCACTCGTCACGGGCCCCGCTGGCGCCAACCTCGGTGACCGAACGCTGGACCAACTGCCTGACGCTGGCACGCACGATGCCGACACCGACGCGATGATTCGATCGACGTCTTTCCGCCTGCTATCGACGTTGGCGGACCGAGTCACCCACCAACAGTTCCACGCGCTAGACGTGCTCACGCTCCTGGTGCTACCCAGACCGACGCGTTAGCGGCAGCCCTATAGACGGCGCCTTGCCGACAAGGCGCCGGACTTGCGCAACGTTCCCGACACCGCCGCAACCTCGCAGCCTGCGTTGACTTTCCTGCTATAGCGTTCTACAAATTGTTGCACGCATCGCGCTTGTATTTTGCACGTGCTTGTCGAAAGGGGGTGTTTCAGACACGAGCAGCCCACATTCGCTGCGAAGGTGGGCAAGGGGGAAACCAATGACCACTATCGTGCGGCGCCAGCCGCTTTGCATTGCTTTGCTTCTGGCAGCGGCCGTTCCCGGCCAAGCTGCAATCGCCGCGGAGGACGCGGCGGGCCCGATCGAAGAGATAGTCGTAACATCTCGACGCGTCGAGGAATCCCAGCAGGAAATTCCGGTCGCCGTGACCGCCTTCACACAGGACGCAATCGAAAGAATTGCTCCACGCACCCTGCGCGATTTTGACGGCCTCATGCCGAACGTTCGCATCGGCATGAATACCGCGGGACCGAGTGCCGGATCCATTTTCATCCGCGGTGTCGGCTACGCGGATATCGAAAAGACCCAGTCACCCGCCGTCGGCGTGATTATTGATGGGGTATACCAGGGAACCAGCACCGGCCAGCTTGTTGACACATTCGATGTCCAGCAGATGGAGGTCAACCGCGGACCCCAGGGCGTGCTGCAGGGTAAAAATACCACCGGGGGATCGATCGTGATCACCCGCGTCGCGCCTGAATTCGACCGCGTCGGGTGGAGCGCATCCGCACAGCTCGGCGACTATGACGAGCAACAGCTCAAGGCGCGGGTGAACCTGCCGCTGATTGAGGATCAGCTCGCGCTCAAACTCGCTGTGATCGACAAGGAGCGCGATGGTTTCTACGACAACACAACGCGGGACTGCGACGAGTGCGCCGGCAAAATCGATTTCCGGGCAAGCACGATGGCACTGCGCTTTGCGCCGACTGACGGTTTCGAGGCCACCCTCACCTATGACTACATCAAGGACAGAGGAGATATACCGCCGCAGGACCCACGCTTCGACGGACCGGATCCGTTCGAGAACGGGGCCAATCTCGATGAATTCCAGACCTACGACGTGGACTCCTGGACGCTTAACGCAAGCTGGGATGTCGGATTCGGCACTATCACCTCGATCACCGGTTGGCAGGAAGCGCAGGATCGGGTGGGACAGGATTTCGACGGCTCTAATCGGTTCAACGGTGCGGTCCCGCTGGTTCAGCTGCACACGCTGCGTGAACAGGATTACCAGCAATTCTCTGAAGAGCTGAAACTCACCGCCGATATCACCGACAACGTCCGCGTAACGGTCGGCGGTTTCTACTGGGAAACGGAGCTCGACTTCGCACAGGGGACCAACCAAATCCTGCAGTTCCCGCGCGAGTTTTTCGATGGTCTCTTTGGCTTACCACCCGGCAGCATCGGCGCGAACTGCCTGCTCGGCGGCGCCATCCCGCTCGGACTGGACCAGAACCCGAACACAGCCATCGGCGACACGCTCTGCCAACTGGGTCCGCTGTGGGCTGATCAGCAGGCTTTCGAGGAGGTAGAGTCCCGTGCACTTTTCGCCGCCGTCGATTGGCAAATCACGGAAACCATCGAAGTCAGCGCCGGGGCTCGCTATATCGACGAAGAAAAACGCTTTGGCAACCGCTTCGGTGAGCGGACCGCGCCCACGGGTTCACCGCTCGACGAACTCGGCGAGGCAATCAACCCCCCGACCTTCCCTGGCAACACGCCGCAGTGCCAGAACGTGGGAGGTATCAACGTCAATCCACCCTGCACGTTCGCAGGCTTCCCTGCGGAAGGTGACGGCAGCTGGGATGACGTGGTGTTCCAGCTCTCTGCTAGCTGGCAGATTACGGACGAGAATTTACTCTATATCTCGTACGGTGAAGGGTTCCGCAGCGGCGGCTTTTCCATCAGGGGCACGGATCCAAACCGACTGACCTTTGACCCGGAGGACGTCTCCAGCATCGAGATCGGATCAAAGAACGATTTCTTCGACAACCGGTTGCGCCTCAACCTGACGGCGTTCATGACAGAGCTCGAGAGCCCGCAGGGAAGTTCGATCCTGCAGCAGGCGGCACCGCCCGGCACCAATACGCTGATCTTGAACGGGTCGGCGCTCGAGTCAGTCGGATTTGAAATCGAGGCCATCCTGAGTCTGACGGACAGCTGGTCCCTGATCGCGATCGCAGGATCCCAGGATGTGGAGAACCAAAAATCAACACAAAGTTGCCTTGACGTGGTCTTCAACGCGTCCGGAACCCCCTGTAACGCGCTCGAGAATCCCACGTTGTTCCCGCCCGCCACCTCGGCGGCGCCGCCATCGGTGACATTCCCGAAACAACCGGGATTCCTGGCCACGGACTACAACTATGCGGTCAGCCTCGTCTATGACCGTGAGATCGGACCAGGCAGGTTGACTGCTAGCGCAACCGCGAAGGTGACTGACGACGTCTGGATCGCGAGCAACGCCGGACAGCGAGTGATCCAGGATGGTTACCCGCTCTACGACGCGCGCGTCGCCTACGAGTGGCGCCTCGACAACGAGGATTATGTGGTGTTTTCCCTCACCGGAAAGAATCTCGCTGATGAGGAATATATTGAGCAGGAGCTACCGCTCGGCTTTGGCGGCTTCCGCGGCTGGGGACCGCCTCGCCAGATCGCCTTCGAAGTCGTCTGGAATCACTAACCGCTGTTCCTGCTCAGTGTCCGCTGGGCGGCGCGCCCGCGCTGCTCCGCGGACCTGCAGTCGAGTATGCCCCCGCCCGCGGCATGGCCGGCTGAATCAAACCCAGTCGCGGGTGACCAGAAAGTCCGAGGTTAGGCGCGCCTCGGGCGATTCCGGCGCGGGCTTGAGGTTGTAGCGCCAGCGGACAAGCGGGGGCAAAGAGGCAAGCACAGACTCGACCCGCCGCCCGCTCTGAAGCCCATACTGGGTGCCGCGATCGATCACCAGGTTGAATTCAGCATAGCGACCGCGCCGGTACAGCTGCCAGTCACGCTCTCGCTCACCCCAAGGCATGAGCAAGCGCCGCTTGAATATGGGTTCGTAGGCTGGAAGAAAATGATCCCCCACCGACCGCGTGAGGGCGAACGCCGCGTCGAACCCGCCGGTCGTCCAGTCGTCGAAAAACAACCCGCCGATACCCCGTGGTTCCTGCCGATGCGGCAAATAAAAATACGCATCGCAGGCCGCCTTCATCCCGGCATAGTGCTCACCCACGGCTGCAGACGCGGTGCGGTGCCAGTGCATCGCATCTTCCTCGAACCCGTAATACGGCGTGAGATCGAAACCACCGCCGAAATACCACACCGGCGTATCGGCTTCGATCATAAAAAAGCGCAGGTTGGCATGGGTCGTCGGCGCGTAGGGATTGCGGGGGTGCACGATGAGCGAGATCGCCGTCGCTTGGAATCCATGGCCGGCGAGCTCAGGATTACGCGCGGTAGCGGCAGGCGGCAGCGCAGGTCCGCGACTGTGTGTGAACTGCACCGCTGCCTTTTCGATATGTGCGCCTTCCTCGAGCACCCGCGGCCGCGACTGCGTACCTTCAGGGCCAGGGACATGCTCGCGCAGAAACTGCGCCTTGCCATCGATCGCCTCCAGCGCCGCGACGATGCGGTCCTGCAACTCCATAAAGTAGTCGCGCACAGGTTCCAACGCCGCTGTCATACCCATCCTCCACTCACAACGCGCCCGATTATGCCCTTCGCAAAAGCCCCGAGGTGAGTCTGAGCGCCTGCGCGCATCCGCTCTGGGGAAAGGATATCAGGGCGTCAGTGCCGCAAACCGCGCTGATACAACCGACCAGTTCACAACCTGCCACCAGGCCGTGAGGTAATCCGCGCGCCGATTCTGGTAATTGAGGTAGTAGGCGTGCTCCCAAACATCGTTTCCCAGAAGCGGTGTACCGCGCTCCGGTGCGATATCCATGATCGGGTTGTCCTGATTGGGCGTGGAGATGACCTTGAGCCGACCCTCTGTATCAGCGACAAGCCAGACCCAACCCGATCCAAATCGGCTTGCCCCCGCCCCGTTAAAGGCGGTCTTGAACGCTTCAAAGGAGCCGAAATCACGCTCAATGGCTGCCATGAGCTCGGCTGATGGCGATCCAGACTCGCTGATGGCAGCCATGGATGCCCAGAAGAACGTATGGTTCCAATGCCCGCCGCCGTTATTGCGCACCGCGTTGCGCTGCGCTTCCGGCACCGCCGCGAGATTACCGATGAGATCCATGAGCGATTTGCCCGATAGCGACGGTTCTGCCGCCACCGCTTTATTCAAATTGTCGACATAAGCCTGATGATGGCGACCATGATGGATTTGCATGGTCTCAGCGCCGATGACGGGGGCTAGCGCGTCATACGCATAGGGCAAAGGCTCCAGCTTGAAGGACTCCGCGTGGGCGGGAAACGCCACTATGGCGCAAAGGATGGACAGGCACGCCGAACGAAACTTCATGACAGTGATCCCGTGACATTGACTGCCGACAGGGTAGCTCGAACCGCGTGCAGGCGCTGTGGCTTCCGATACGTGCAACCAAAACGCTTCGGCAGGGCAACTGTTGTTTTGCTGCGTTAGCCGAAGGCTGCCGATTCGTCGGCCAGAGCTCCGAGATCCGAACAAGCGTCAAAAGCTGCCCGGATACGCGCGCCGTCGGGATGCCGCTCAAAGATCGGCTCCAGCGCAAGCCGTTGCTGCTCGGCCGCAAGCCGCGGCTGCTCGACCGTCGCCCAGTTCACGAGGCCAGTCCAAAACCGGTCGATCAACTCCGCGCCCGCGACGCTGTCACCGTCCACGGTCCGCAGGCGACAAGTTCGCAGTTCTCCGAGATAGAGCCTGAGTGAGGTCACATGAATGAGTTCATCCTGGCGGATCCGCTCCACAATCTCGGCTGCCTCCTGAGCGGCGGCACGGCGATCCGGGAATAGATCGGGCGTGCGAAGAATCGCCTGTGTGCTTGCGAAACCAATCTCGGCACGAAACTCGATCATCAGCAGGTTCATCAAAAAGCTGAGAAGCGCTTCATAAGGTGCCGCAATCTCCGGCATCCAGCGCCGCCCGGACTCGGGCCGAGAAATGCTTTCCGGCGGCTCAACATCGGGGTACGCATCAGCGCCGAAGACGAGATCCCGAGCGACGAACCACATCACATCGTGGCCACCAATACCCCGAGCCGGCTCACCACCCTCGTCAATACCATGGGCTTTGAGCAGCCCCTGCCCGAGGTGACCAATCGCCATTTCGCTGACATCCTCGACCACGAGAGACGCAAGATCGGGAAACTGCATCTCCGCGAGGATACGACCACGGCCCTCGATCTTTCCCGTCGTGGTGAGGTTGTTCCAGAACGGCACACCGATACCCTCACGCAGCAACAGGCGCTGCTGAGCCAGATTGGGCATGCGCGGACCGGTGAGTAGCGATGCATCGGCCGCAAAAAGCTCACCCCCCCGCTGACGCAACGCGTGGGTCCACGCCGCAATGGCGCGCTCGCGCCCTGCTGCTCGGGGCGGCAGGTAGCGACCCGACGCGTCAAACCCGCCGTGCATACGTCGCCCTGCAACCACGTGCGGGCGGGTCATGGGCAGCTCGCTCATGAGCTCCGTTTCGGTATAGACGAGCTCGGCCATCGCTTGGTTCCTCTTTACTTAAGAACACCGTTTCAGAAAACCGCCTCAGAAAACTGTCGCAGAAACTTTCTCAGCAAGCTGACTCAGCCGGTCCTGTCAGCAGGCGCGTCGGGCACTCTGGCTCAGCTTGCCTGCGGTTTCTTTTTCGGCACGACTGACACCTCCATCGGCGCAAAGTGTTCCATATCGATATCGATCAGATACGGTCCCTGAGCCGCCATACCCTCTGCCAGGGCAACCTCGAAATCCTCAACGGTCTCAACCCGGCGCCCGGGAACGCCCATGCTCTCAGCCATCTTCGCGAAATCGACCTTGCCGAGCTCGGTCTCGTTGATGCGTCCAAGACGCTGCTCCTGCAGCCAGCGCAGTACGCCATAGCCGCTGTCATTGAAGACACAGATCACGAGCGGAACCTGGTACTGCGCCGCCGTCGCCAGCTCCGTTGCGTGAAACATGAAACCGCCGTCCCCGTGCAGCAGAAGTGTGCGGCGACCTGTTGCAATCGCGGCACCGAGTGCTAGCGGGAACCCTGGACCGATCGCCCCAGACGCTGGATTCATACTCGTGCGCGGCGCGTAGATTGGGAACAGCTGATTGCCGAAGTTATACGCAGCGATGGTCTGATCCCGGATAACAAGACCGTCGCGGGGGAGCTGCGCCCGCATGGCATCCATCACGCGTGGGAAATCCGCGCCAAGGCGCTTGCGCATAGCGCGATGGATGCCCGCCGCAGCCACCAGCACCGATTCGTTGAACTGACTGTCGTTGCCCGAGATCTCGCCCAGCGCGGACGAGATCGCCTCCAGCGCAAGACGCGCATCCGCCGCGAGCCCGAGCGCAGCAGGGTGGGTACGACCAATCATGTTGGGGTCAATATCAATCTGGATAAGATCACCCGGCGGCACAAAGCGCGCGCCCTGACCGTCAACGCCCACAGCGAAGCGCGTGCCGATCGCGAGCGTCACCTCTGCCGACTTAATCGCCTGGTAAATACCCGCGCTCTGGTAATAGTTACCGATACAGAGCGCGTGCTCCTCCGACATCGCGCCACGCCCATCCACCGTCGTGATAACCGGCGCATCGAGTCGCTCGGCAAGCGCCTGCAAGGCTGGCCCCGCGCCAGCGGCAATCACGCCGCCTCCCGCCACAATCACACGGCGGGTCGCGCCCGCCAGGCGCGCCGCAATGCGCTCAACCTGGGCGGCATCCGGCCGGTATTCCGGGGCGGGATCAAAGCGGAATGGTGCAGGCTCGACTTCGGCGTACTGCAGATCAATCGGCACCTCGAGCGCAGCAGGTGCGGGACGTCCGCTGAACATCTCCCCAACCACCTGCTCGAAGGCGTTGCGCAGCTGACTCACGTTGCGCGGGCTTTCGACACGACGACACACGGAGCGCAACATGGCTACCTGCTGTTCCGCCTCATGCACGTAACCCTGTCCCTTGCCATAGAAGGCGGTCTCAGCCTGGCCCGTAATGACCAGCAGCCGTGATGAGGCGTATTGCGCCTCGTACAACCCAGTGACCGTATTGCTCGTCCCCGGACCGGTGCTCGCGATCATCACGCCGATGCCACCCGTGGCACGCGCATAGCCATCCGCTGCGTGGGCGCCACCCTGCTCATGACGCACATCGATGATCTGTGTTCGACCCAAGCGATTGATGGCATCAAAAATTGGCATATTGTGAATGCTGACAATGCCAAAAACGTGCCGTACGCCCAGTTCGGCAAGCCCGTGCGCGATCACATCCGCACCGATATAGCTCATGACCCTTTCCTTTTCCGTTAGGCCGCCTGTGACAGCGGCGCTAGATCAATCCCGTACAGGTTCGCCACGTTGTTGCAGAGGATCGCTCGCTTCTGTTGCGACGAGAGGTGCGCCGTCTGCTGCGCAATCACCTCCTGAGACCAGGGCCAAGTGGAGTCGCTGTGCGGAAAATCACTCGCCCACATGAGCCGCTGCCAGTTCATGTCGTTGACCATTTTGAAAGCAACCCAGTCGTCTTGGAATGTGGTGTAAATGTGCTCGGCAAAATACTCGCTCGGCAATTTAGAGAGCTTTGTACCCGGCGCGAGCCAATTGCGATGACGCTTGTACGCATGGTCCATCCGGTACATGTAATGCGGTACCCATCCGGCGTCGGCTTCCGCGCACACCACGCGCAGATCCGGATAGCGTTCGAAGACGCCGCCGAAAATGAGGGTGCCCATAATGTC
Source organism: Pseudomonadales bacterium (assembly GCA_049454295.1). Lineage (GTDB taxonomy): Bacteria > Pseudomonadota > Gammaproteobacteria > Pseudomonadales > Azotimanducaceae > UBA7803. The sequence continues at coordinate 16,722 of JBMTYG010000022.1, read as the reverse complement.
CTGATTGCCTCGAATGATGGACAGAAAGCTATTGATCCGCGGTCCGCGCGTACGACCCTCGCTGCGGGTGGTCAAAATATGAAAAGACAGCGGCAGTCCTAGCTCAATGGCAGCCTCCCACACCGGGTTGTAGCGCGGTGAGTCATAGTCGTCCACTGCGGGGTTACCGGGCATCATCACACCGCGCAGCCCCAGCGCTTTGATCGCCTTCAGATCGCGGACCCCATCTTCCGGTGTCCGCATCGCTGTTTGCCCACAGCCGAAAAGGCGCGTCGGATGACGATCGCAATAGTTCGCGATCCACCGATTGTAGGCCTCGAAGCAGGCCTGCTTGTAATCGAAGTCGCGGTGGTTGCAAAGCAACATGCCGACGGTGGGGTAGATGATCTCGGCCGCGACCCCGTCGCGATCCTGCTCGGCAAGACGCGCTTCCGGATCCCAGCCGCCTCGATGCAGTTCATCGAACCTGACACCCTCCGTGGTGATCTGTTCAGGCGGCTTGCCCGCCGCAGCGACAAGACCCATCGCAATCGGCGAGTCCATGCCGTCGATAACGAAGAGATCACCACGCGCCCCACCGTCCACCATACGCGGTGCCTTGTCCACCCACGCGCGATCGATAAACGCGCGATAGGTATCCGGGTGCTCCGTGATATGTGAGTCCGCAGAAATAATCGGATAATTCATCGCTTCCCCCTCGATGCTCCCCCGCAGCTACACGCCCCCAGTACGCCCCACAAACCGGCGCACTAGCCCGGACGTTAGCAGCTTTTAGCGGAGCCTAATAGCCGCAGTGACCCCGCTGATATTGGCGATTCGCGCGGATCTCGGCACGATGACTTGGCTTGCTCCAGCGAATGTGAACAATGCCCCAATCATGAACCCTCGATCCACGACCCCGGACCATCGCCGCATGCAGATCGTCCAAGCCGTAGCGGAACATCTGGTGCGCGAAGGCTTCGCGAACAGTGGTATTCGTGCGCTTGCCGACAGCGCGGGTCTGAGCGACCGCATGCTCATGTATTACTTCGCCACCAAAGACGATCTGCTCACGGACGCGCTGCGCCTGCTCGCGGACCACATGCGCACGAACCTGGAGCAACTGCTGCCGCCGCGTCCGACCCCCCCCGACACGATCATCACGGCCATTCTGACAGCCGCGAAAAGCCCAGAGCAGCAGGGCGCGCTCAGGCTCTGGTTCGAGCTCGTGGGCCTCGCAATGCGCGGTCAGGAACCGTACCGGACTGCCGTGCGCGAGATACTCAATGGCTGGACCGCCTGGATCGAGGCGCGCCTGCGCGCTAATCAGCGCGCGCGCGCGCCGCTCCTGCTCGCCGAGATCGAAGGTCGCCTCATGGTGACGCTGCTGCAGAACTGAACGATTTCAGCGGGGATCAATGCAGCACGCGCGACTGCTCCTCGTTTACGAACAAGAGCCCGACGTAGCCGATCGCCATCAACACGACGAGCGATGCCATGCCAGCGCGCTGGCTATCGAACCAATCAGTAAACGTGCCCACGACAAGCGGTGCGAGGAACGCGGTCACCGTGCCCGACAGAGCGAAGAGACCAAAGAACTGCGTCGCCATCTCTGGCGGCGACAGTCGCGCCATCAGGGTTCGCGACGACGACAGCCCGGTCACAAAGAAAAATGCGAAGAACTGATTGGTGATGAAGTAGGCAAGCTCTGGCGCGGAGCGGAAATACGGGAATGACCAGACCGGATCTGTGTTCACGGACATGACGTAGAACAGTCGATCCGGCTCAAAGGAAATCAGCAGGATGAGGATCAGGCAGCTGAGCCCTATGGCGAGCTTCAGCGAACTCTTCGACCCAATCCGGTCGTCAATGCGTCCGCCGATATAGGCGCCGATCATCGCCGAGCCGCTGGTACACAGCCCAAAGATCAGCAAGGTGGTCGTATCCCAGTGAAATGTACCGGACGCGTAGACGCCGCCGAACGTCATGACTCCCACCATGCCGTCGATAAAGAACATACGCGAGCCAAGATAGATGGCGATATTCTTGTAACGCGGAAGCGCACGCAGCGTCGCAAAAACATCACGCAGCCCCTGTCGCGCCGCCTCTCGCACCCCAAGTGATGCCCCGGCGCCGTCGGGCGTGAACACCAGCAAAGGCAGGGTAAAGAGCAACATCCACAGCGCGGCCAGCGGACCGACGATACGGTCGTGCTCGTGCAGCGATTGATCAATTCCGAACAGCGGTGCCGCGGGCACCCATGACCAATCGCTCTCCCCCGGCAGCGAGAACGCGATCAGCACGAACAGCATGAGTGCGAGCCCGCCCACGTTTCCGAGCGCGAAAGCGATACCGGAGATCTCGCCGACCTTTCGCACTGGCGCAATGCTCGGGAGCATCGCGTTGTGAAAGACCTCAGAAATGGTGAAGAGGATTCCAATACCGATGAGCAAGACCAGGGTCGGATAGATGCCCAATCCTTCGCCGCCCGGCAACACAAACCAAAGCAGAGCCGCCCCGATGACCATGCCAATGACACTGCCGGCGACCCACGGCTTGCGCCGACCGTTGCGATCGGCAATTGCGCCGAGCAGCGGAGCCAGGAGCGCGAGCACAACACCTGAAAGGGCGTTGTTGTAGCCGAGCAGCGCCTGCCCGCGCACCGGATCACCGACCACGGTGTTGCTGAAGTACGGGAAGAAGATGTAAATCACGACCAGAATGTAGTACGGATCGCGCGCGCCCTGACCAAAGGTCCAGCTCAGATAGCCCAGCGGACTCGCGGCGCGTGTGCCCGCGAGCGACAGTTCGCTCATGTCAGTCTCCCCCTCTTCCCCGGACCGCCCGGACCCTCCGGGCACTGATCAGCTAGCGCTCGACCCCCGCCTGCCACAGCACAAAGGCATACTCTTCGGCGATTTCGCGATATCGATCAAACCGTCCTGACTTTCCGCCGTGGCCGGCATCCATATTCATGCGCATCAGCAGCGGACGTTCGTCGGTCTTGGTGGCCCGCAGTCGTGCCACCCATTTGGCCGGCTCCCAGTACTGGACCTGACTGTCCCATAGTCCGCCGGTGACGAAGAGCGCGGGATAAGCCTGCGCCACGACCTGATCATACGGTGAGTAGGACAGCATGTAGTCGTACGCCCCGCGATCCTTGCCGGGGTTGCCCCACTCGTCGTATTCGTTGGCCGTGAGGGGAATCGAATCGTCGAGCATCGTAGTCACCACATCCACAAACGGCACATGCGCGATCAGACCCCGATAATCGGTTGGCGCCATGTTCGCGACTGCGCCAATCAGCAGTCCGCCGGCGCTGCCCCCCATGCCGAACGCGCGCGCGGGGTCGACCAGACGCTCCGCCTTCAGGAAGCGCGTGACATCGATAAAGTCAGTGAAGGTATTTTTCTTGTTGCCTAGCCGCCCCTGCTCATACCAGTCGCGCCCGAGTTCCTGTCCGCCACGCACGTGGGCGATCGCATACACGAAGCCGCGGTCGACAAGGGAGAGCACGCTTGAACGAAACACCGGGTCGGTCGAATTACCGTAGGCGCCGTAGGCGTACTGATAGAGCGGCGCTGTGCCATCGAGCGGTGTCCCGCGCCGATACAGCAGAGTGACCGGCACACGCGCGCCATCGCGCGCGGTCACTTGACGAAATTCGGTGACATAGTTTTTGCTGTCAAAGCCGCCTAGAACGGGATCCTGTTTCAGCAGCGTGCGTTTGCCTGTGACCATGTCATAGTCCCAGACAGAGGGCGGTGTGGTGGGCGAGGTGTAGACATAACGCAAGAGCACCGTATCGACTTCAGTGTTCTCGCCAAAACCCATGGTGTATGCGGCATCATCGGCGTCGAGCAGCCTATCCTGCTGACCATCCCATGACCGCACGCGCAGTTTCATGAGCCCGCCGGAGCGTTCTGACAGCGCTATGTGCCCGGCAAAAACCTCGACATCTTCGATGAAGGCGTCGACGCGGTGCGGTACGACATCCTGCCACGAGGCGCGGTCAGCAACCGAGGCGATGGGCGCAGACACAATACGATAGTTCGGTGCCTGCCAATTCGTGCGCAGGACAAAGCGATCACCCACATCGGCGAGGTCGTAGAGATGATCCCGCTCCCGCGGCACCGCAACGCGAAACTCAAGCGTCGCGTCGTTCGCATCGGCGTAGCGATACTCCGAGGACACCGTGCTTTGGCCGACGATGAAGATGAACCGATCGGATTTCGACTTGTAGAGACCCGTGTAGAAACTCGCGTCTTGTTCCTCATACACCAGCGTGTCGTGAATAGGATCTGTGCCCCGCAAATGACGGTATACCTGATTGCCGAGCAACGTTTGCGGATCCTTGCGGATGTAGACCAGCGTGCGATTGTCGTTTGCCCACGCGAGCATAGGCTCGACGTTATGCAGCGCGCCAGGCAGCTCGCTCGCACGTGTCAGATCTCTTAGGGTAACCGTGTACTGGCGCCGCCCGACCGTATCTTCCGCGATAGCAGCCCAGTTGCCATCGCTGCTCACTTCCACCGCGCCAAGCTGATAGAACGGATGACCTTCAGCGCGGACATTACCATCCACGAGGATTTCCTCAGGTGCATCCAGCGTCCCCTTGCGGCGCGCAACGATGGGGTACTGTTTGCCCGTTTCGAACCGCTGGTAATACCAGTACCCGTGCCGGCGCTGCGGCACCGTCGCGTCGTCCTGCTTGAGGCGACCGACAATCTCATCGAACAGCTTGTTTTCGAGCGGCTGCAGCGGCGCCATGACCGCCTCACGCCAAGCATTCTCCGCTGCCAGGTAGTCGAGCATGGCAGGGTCGGAACGGGAGTCGTCGCGCAGCCAGTACCAGGGGTCGTCGCGTGTTCCAAAGGGCGCAATGACTTCATGCGGACGTTCGGCCGCGCTCGGCGGGCGCAGCTCCTGTGCTTCAAGGGGTAACGCGATCAGCACTAGCACGATGTACAGCGCGATGAGCATTCGTGCGCCCAGAGCCTGCTCGATGCCAAGATTGGTCCGTTCACACGGGCTCACTCGCCCTGTCATCACGTCAATCATCGGGACTCCCAAGATCCTGCGTGAACCATCGGGCGGACGATACGCGCTTTGCCAAACCTGAGCGAGCGTGAGGTGGTCGTGCCCGAACGACCCGTTTGACCGCTAACGCAGGGGATTGGATTTCCGGCATGAATGGTGCTGAATTCGCATTCATCTCGGGGGAGTCACGACATGACAGCGCCGCTTGAAGGCATTCGGGTTCTGGAAGTTGCGAGCTGGCTGGCGGTACCAAGCTGTGCGAGCCTGCTCGCCGATCTCGGTGCAACCGTGATCAAGGTTGAGCCGCCCGCCGGGGATGCCTACCGGCGACTCTACACCGGGCTCATGGGCGACGATTTCATACATCCCACCTACCAGTTCGACAATCGCGGCAAGCGCGGGGTCTGCGTTGACCTGGAGCAAGCCGAAGGTCAGGCGCTGGTGCATCGGCTAGCGCAAGACGTCGATATTTTTCTGACCAATCTGACCGCGCCGCGTCTCGCGCGCTACCGTTTGACCGACGTGGACATTCACGCGATCGCGCCAAAAGCGATCTACGCGGTGCTGGCTGGCTTCGGCACGAAGGGTCCGGACAGCGAGCGCCAGGCATTCGACCAAACCGCGTTCTGGGCGCGATCCGGCGCCATGTCGGTCTTTGGCGACCGCGACGACGGCCCGCTCATCGCGCGCGGAGGCTATGGTGACCGCACTACGGCTCTGAACCTGCTCTCCGCCATCCTTGCCGCCCTGCGGCTGCGCGATCGCACCGGCGAACCCCAATATGTGGAGGTCACGCTGCAGCGCACGGGTATCTGGGCGCTGGCCAGCGACGTGAACGCGGCCCTGTATGACCGACAGCAACCCGTCAAGACCAGCCGCCAGGCTCCGGGCAACCCTATCTGGAACAGCTATCAGTGCGCCGATGGCCGCTGGCTCGTGATGATCATGCCGATGGCCATGCAGTACTGGCCGTCTTTCTGCCACGCGATCGGGCGCCCGGAATGGATCACCGATGAACGTTTCCAGACCCTGCTCGGGCTGGCGCAGAACGGGCCGCAGGTTGTGCCGGAACTACAAGCCATGTTTCGGTCGCGGGATCTCGCCCATTGGCGTAGCGTACTCGACGGCGCCGGACTCATCTGGGAGCCCGTGGCCGAACTACCCGAAGTGGTGGACGACCCCGTGTTGCGGGAAGCCGGCGCGTTCAGCCTGATCATTCATGAGACCGGCGGCGCCATGGAAATTGTCGGCACACCGTTTCATATTCGCGACGCTGACGTCAGCGTGCGGGGGCCGGCACCGGACGCCGGTCAACACACGCGCGAGGTGTTCGCCGAGGCGGGACTGGCAGCGAGCGACATCGAAGATCTGTTCAGCCGGGGCGTGCTGCGCTGACGGGGAGTCACGTCCACTTCACAGTGCCACGGAGACGATCGACCCTTCTGTCCAAGGAAACTGAACATGACGCTCGAAGCTGGTTCCACTGCGCCCGCCTTTACCCTGGAAGACACTGACGGCAACACCGTGTCCCTGAACGACTTTCGCGGCAAGAACGTCATCCTCTACTTTTATCCCAAGGACGATACGCCAGGTTGCACCAAGGAAGCGTGCGGCTTTCGCGATCTCTGGTCCGAGATCCAAGCCCTCGACACCGTGGTGCTCGGCGTTTCGCCGGACGGTCGGGCGAGCCACGCCCGCTTCGTCGAGAAATACGCGCTGCCGTTCACGCTGCTCTGCGACCCCGACAAATCGGTGATGACCGCCTACGGCGCCTGGGGCGAGAAGATGATGTACGGCAAGAAGACCGTGGGCACCATCCGCTCGACGGTGTGGATTGACGGCAGTGGCAAAGTGCGCAAGCACTGGGCACGGGTTGCCAAGGCAGAGACTCATCCGGCAGCCGTGCTCGAAGCACTACGCGCGGGCTGACAGGCATCTGACAACACACGGCACCGGGGGGGCGCCTTGAGCAACAAAATCTCGAACGATCCGCGCATCGATCCGCGCATCAAGGCGCTTTTTGGCGGCATGGCACTCTCCACCGGGCAAGCGCCCCATCCGAACGCGACCCGTGATGAGCTGGTCGCCGCCGCCAACACCCCGCAGGCGATCAAGACCCGCGAGGGGCTGAAGGCGTTCCTCGAGATGGCCGACAACGAGGCTACAGCACCGTCTACCGGACTTCGGGTGTCCGAGCACACCTTCGCATCGTCGCCCGATGGCAACATCGTGCGCGTCCGTTTCATACGCCCGGACTCCGCCGACGTGCTGCCCTGTGTCTTCTACATCCACGGTGGCGGCATGCAGACCTTGTCCTGCTACGACGGCAACTACCGGGCCTGGGGGCGGATTCTTGCCGCCCAGGGCATTGCCGTCGCTATGGTCGATTTCCGCAATGCGCTGACGCCGTCTTCGGCGCCCGAAATCGCCCCGTTCCCGGCCGGGCTTAACGACTGCGTGTCTGGCGTGAAGTGGCTGATCGCAAGCGCTGCCGAACTGGCTATCGACCCCGCCCACGTCATCGTGGCTGGCGAGAGCGGCGGCGGCAATCTCACCCTCGCCACCGGACTGAAGCTCAAACAGGAAGGCCATCTGGGGCTGATCCGCGGCCTTTATGCCCTATGTCCCTACATCCTCGGCCGTTGGCCCGATGCGAACAGCCCCTCGTCCTTCGAGAACAATGGCATCCTGCTCGATCTCGCGAATGACATCGGTCGCGTCGTCTACGGTATCGAGGCGTTCGAGCGCCGCGATCCGCTTGCCTGGCCCGGATTCGCCACCGAAGACGATGTCAGGGGACTGGTACCGGTCATGATCAGTGTCAACGAGTGCGATCCACTGCGTGACGAAGGCATCGCGTTCTATCGCCTCCTGACGCGCGCGGGCGTGCCAGCACAGTGTCGTCAGGTCATGGGTACCCTACACGGGACGGAAATCTTTCCGATGACGACTCCGGATATCAGCCGGGAGACCGCTGCGAGCATCGCGCATTTCTGCCGCACCGCGCACACCCTCGCACGGTGAACGGCGCTGCTTCGCCGACACCACCCGCGGGGCAAAGTGAGCACGATGCCCCGCGCTTTCGCGGGTGGGACATGGTGGCCGTGGCGTTCTTTGTCGACTTCGTGGCGGTCGGCTTTTTCTTTTACTCGTACGGCGTGTTCTTCAAAGCCATCGCAGCCGAGTTCGGCGGCTCGCGCCTTGGCGTGGCGCTTGGCATCACCACCACGACCACTGTCGGCGCAATCGCGGCACCGTTGATCGGGGCTGCTCTCGACCGCTTTCCGCTGAAACGCGTGATCGCAGTGGGCACGCTGTGCATGGCCGCCGGCTTTCTCGCGCTCTCGCAGGTGCAGACGCCGCTGCAATTTTACCTCGCGCTTGGCACCTTTATCGGGGTCGGCGCAGCCTCGATGGGCGGTCTAGCCACCGCCAAGCTGGTCGCCAACTGGTTCACGCGCCGCCGCGGTATGGCGCTCGGCATTGCCGCGACCGGCATATCCGCCTCGGGCGTTGTGATGCCCTTTGTCAGCGCCGCGATCATCGAGACCTGGGGCTGGCGCCACGGCTTCCTGCTCTACGGCGCTTTTACCCTGTTCGTCGTGCTGCCAATCGTGCTGCGGCTGGTGATCTCTCGACCCGAGGACGCGGGCTCGCTGCCGGACGGTCCGTTCAGAATCGGCGCGAACGCGCCGACGATCCCTGCGGTGACCGCAAAGGGACCGGGCCCGTGGCTGCGGCAGCGCTTGCTGCCGGCTACTCGGCCAGATTTCTCGCCGAGCACCGCGCCCCTGCTGAAAGAGCGCAATTTCTGGGTGCTCGCAAGCGTGATGGGGCTGCTCTTCTGTTGCCAAAGCGCCACGCTCACACACATGGTGCCGCGGCTGACCGACGCCGGGGTGTCACTCACCCAGGCCTCGCTCATGATGTCGGTCTGCGCGGGACTCGGCATGCTCGGCAAACTGAGCTTTGGCTGGCTCGCCGACTGGTGGCGAGCACGTCGAGCCATCTGGTTCACGATCGTGTGCCAGGTCGCGGGGCAGCTGCTCATGTTCCGCGATCATGACCCGCTCATCTTTGCCTTGGGCGCCGGTATTTTCGGTTTCGGCATGGGCGGTGCAGTGCCACTACAGGGCGCTGTGGTCGGTCGGTTTTTCGGACGCGAGCGTTTCGGCAAGGCGCTCGGATCACTGCGCCCGGCTATGTTTCCCCTGCAGATCGTCGGCGTGCCGCTCGCCGGCTGGATTTTTGACACCACCGGCAGCTATCAGCCCGCGTTTATCACCTTTGTCGTGATTTATCTGGTCGCAGCCCTGCTCGCCACCCAGTTCCGGGAACACCGCCTGCGACCCAACAGGGGCTGAGGCTTCCTGGCAACGCCTTGACGTGCGTCAGGTACGCCGGGTAGCGCCTGGCGACAGACGCAGCAGACGCTCCGCATTGCCAGACAGGCTCGCGGCAAAGCCATCGACCTGACGGGGTGTATCCCAGCCGCCAAAATTAGTGCCATAGACAAGCCGCTCGGTACCCAGTGTGTCGACCAGCATGTCGTGCGCCGCAGCGCCTTCCGTGTGAGCATCGAACCACAGCCGACGCAGTGCGTCACGAAAGGTACCCCCGTGGAGTGCCGACCATCCGCGCAGCTGACCCATGCGCTCGAAATGATCGATGAGATACGGCATCGAGCCGCCACCGTGAGACACGCAGATATCGACCGCCGGGTGCCGATCCAGGACACCGCCAAGCACCAGCGTGGCCGTAGCCAAGGTCTCTTCGTAGGCATAGCCGAGCAGGATGGTGAGATCGAAGCGCCCCAGCCGCGCATCGTCCGGACCGGTCGCGCCACCCGTGGATTCCGGGTGCAGGAAGAGCGGGACATCGAGCGCCACCAGCGTGCGGTAAAAGTCGTCCAGCCGCGGATCATCGAGCGGGAACGGGTAGCGAGTGCCGGTATACGCGGCTACCAGCCCAAGTTCATCCACGGCGCGCTCGAGCTCGCGCATGGCCGCGTCCACATCCTGCATAGGCAGTGCTGCCGCGCCCAGGAAGCGGCCGGGATAGCGGGACACCAGCTCCGCCATTGCATCGTTGTGAACGCGGCAAAAGCGTTCAGCAATGTCGGCCTCGATGCGGTGAAACATCGTGAGCGGATTGGGCGACAGAAGCTGCAGATCGATGCCCAGCGCGTCCATGAGCTCAAGCCGCTTCTGCACATCCATAAATGGCGTGCCACGGTAGGACATCGGTTTCATGCGGAATTCGCCAATGCGAAAAAACGGCACCCCGCCTTCCTCACCGGTTTCGGGGCCATAGCGGCCAGCCTGATTGAATCCTGCCTCCAGCACCGCGTGCGCGTGAAGATCGATCACCCGAGAACTGCCGCTCATCGTCCCCTCCTCGGGGTCTTTCATTCGAAGTGCCAGCACGCTAACCGGGCACAAGGGCCGGGGGCAAGCGGGCCGCTCGCCGCCTGATCCAGCGTGACGCATGACTCGACGCGTTCTATGCTCACACCCGTTGCAAAGTGCCCGACAACCGGCGCCGCGGGCAGCCAGAGGAAACACGGCATGACAGGTCAGGCAGTACTGCTCGAGCATGGACGGGTGATCGATGGCCTCGGCCAGGCACCGCGCACGGCTTCGGTGCTCTTCGACGAAAGCGGCATCCTGCGCGTTGGCGCGGTGCATGAGGCCGATCTCGCCTCACGCAGGGTCACGCGCATCGACGCAACCGGAAAGACCATCATGCCCGGTCTCATCGACGCCCACTGTCATGTGACGTTTGATGAACCCCACAGTAACGATGAGCTGTTCTTTCACCGACGCCCGGGGCTCGCTGCCATCATCGCCGGCTACAACGCCAACAAGGTGCTACAGGCAGGGGTAACCGGTTTCCTGGACGCCGACTGCATCTTTGATCTGGGTGTCGACCTGCGTGATGCCATCGAAGCCAACGTCGTCCCGGGCCCGCGCATGAGCACCGGCGGTTACGTGCTGCTCACCGGTGTCGGCGGTACTGCCGGGCGCCTGCTACCCGACAGCGGCACACGGGGTTACGGCGTCGTGGTTGGGTCGCGCGACGAGATCGTTCGAGAGGTGCGACGCCAGATCAAGCTCGGCGTCGACTGGGTGAAGGTGCATGTCACCGGTATTATTCCGCGCCAGAAGGAAGCAGGCGAGATCCAGGTCTGGAGCTACGACGACTTGCGCTTGGTGGTAGACACAGCGCACCAGCTTGGCATTCCAGTCGTGGGTCACTGCCGCAACGCCTCCAGCGCGCGCGACGCTGCTCGCGCGGGCTTCGATCTGCTTTTGCATGCAACCTTCATGGACGATGAGGCGCTTACCGCGGTCGCAGATGCCCGCGTGCCCATCGTGCCCACCCTCACCTTTCAGGCAAATCTCGCTGACCACGGCGACCTTGTGAACGCAGCGCCCGAACTGCGCGAGATCTTCCGGCGCGAGATCGAGCACGGCGCGGTGATGTTGCGCCGTGCGTATGACGCCGGCGTGCCCTTGCTCTGCGGCAGTGAGAGCGGGTTCGCGCTCACCCCCTATGGCGAGTGGCATTTCCGCGAACTGCAGCTGTTCGTTGAGGAGTTCGGCATGAGCCCGCTCGAGGCCATTCGCGCAGCCACGAGCGAGGCCGCACGAGCACTGAAGCTATACGGCCGCACGGGTGCGATCGTCGAGGGTTATCTCGCCGATATCCTGGTGATCGACGGCGACCCGGTTGCGGACATCCGCATCCTTGGCGACAAGCGACGCATCGAACATATCTTTCTCAATGGACGGTCAGTCTCGCGAGAGCCACCCCGCCCACGGCGACCGATCTCTGGTTGGCGCGTCTCGCCCTTTGCAGAACGCATCCTCACCTGGGAAATGGCCGAGGCTCGAGCCCGAAGGAGCACTTGAGGCGGCAACCAGAGGCCCGCACGGGTGCGGTTCTGTCATACGGAGAAGACCGGCAAACATGCCACGCAATCTGATCATTCACGGCGGTATTTACCATCCGTTCGCAAGCACGTCAGCAGTGCTCGCCGCTATCTTTGATGATTGCGGGGTCGAGACCGACATGACCGAAGACGTCGAAGCCGGCCTTGCCGCTCTTGCTGACTACGATCTGCTGACCATCAACGCGCTGCGCTGGCGCATGCTCGACCATCCCAAATATCTGCCGTTTCGGGATCGCTATGCGATGACACTGTCAGACGCCGGTCGCGCCGCTATCGAGCGGCATCTCACACGCGGCGGCGCGCTGCTCGGACTACACACGGCGGCGATCTGTTTCGGCGACTGGCCGGGTTGGGGCGACATCCTCGGCGGGCGCTGGGCTTGGGGGCGCTCGTTTCATCCGCCAGAGCAACAGGTGGAGGTCCGCGTAGCGCAAGGCGCGCACTCGATCTGCGCGGGCATTGAGGACTTTGTCGTCACCGACGAAATCTTCCATCACCTCGAGCCTACCGCCGCGTGGCATGCCCTGCTCACTGCACGCGCGACGCCGGACGGGGCTGAGCAATCTCTCTGCTGGACGCATGAATGGGGTGCAGGGCGGGTCTTCTATGACGCGCTCGGGCATACCAAAAGTTCGCTGCTAAATCGGTCGCACCGCCAATTGCTTGCGCAGGCCACTCGCTGGCTGCTGCGGATGGACACGGCCTGAGCCACTATCAGCCCAAAAGCCTCGGCCCCACGCGCCGTCAACCACCCATCAGCTCAGAGTGAGCAGCGGGCAACCGCTCGGCGCGCCAGCACGCCGATGAGGTGGGCCCGATAATCGGCGCCACCATGCAGATCATTCAGCAGCCCCGATGAATCGACCTCGAGACCTCCGAGCGCGGACGCATCGAAGCGACGCAGCAACGCGGCTTCGAAGTCAGGTAAGCGAAATGCCCGCGCGGCAGCACCGGTCACAGACACGCGCACGTGGTCAGAGAATCGCGCAACCAGCACGCCCACTAACGCCGACCGCGATGCCGGTATCGGGAACTTCTCGTAGGCTGCGGCCAGCGTGGGCGGGAACTCGATCGACGTGATCACCTCGCCACGCTCAAGCACTGTGTTAACCGCAGCATCGTCCATGCTGTCTGCGCGAATAAACACGTCCGCTGGAATCACGCGCAATGTCGTAGTCACCGTTGTCGCAAGCCCGAGCAGGGCAGCAGGATAGTCCGCGCCGGCACCATTCCAGGCCACCGCGCCACCGATCGTCCCAAGATGCCGCACATGCGGATCACCAACCGCGCCGGCGAGCGCCGCGAGCGCAGGCGATGCCGCACGTACAAGGGTCGAGGCAGCAAGGCCAGCATGGGTCACACCGGCCCCGACGACGAGTTCGTTCGCGCGTTCCTGAATACCGGCGAGTTCCGCGAGCTGCGCTATGTCGACCAGACGCGTGCAGCGCGCGCGGTTGTGACGGAGCAGGGGTAGCAGTGATTGTCCCCCTGCGAGCAGTCGACTCTCAGGTACCTCTTGCAACAGGGAAATCGCGTCGGCGACGCTCGTGGCGCGCTGATAATCGAAGTTATCCATCAGTGCGTTCGCTGCCGGGTATTGAGCGCGCGCCAGACGCGTTCCGGTGTCGCCGGCATCGCGATGTCCGCGACACCGAGCGCGTCTGTGATGGCATTGATCACCGCGGGTGGCGCGCCGATAGCGCCGGCTTCCCCGCAGCCCTTCATGCCCAGCGGGTTGCCCGGACAGGGAGTCTGCAAAAATTCGATGCGATAACGCGGCAGATCGTCTGCCCGCGGCAGGCAATAGTCCTGAAAGGATGCTGACAAGAGCGCCCCGGAATCCTCCGCGTACACGCAGCCTTCAAGCAGGGCCTGACCGATCCCTTGCGTGATACCGCCCTGCACCTGGCCGTGCACGATCATGGGGTTCGCGAGCCGACCAAAATCGTCCACAGCGACAAAATCGATAATGCGGGATACGCCGGTGTCGGGATCGATCTCAACCTCACAAACATAGCAGCCGGCCGGATAGGTGAAGTTTTGTGGATCGAAGAAGCTGACCGCGTGCAGGCCAGGCTCGATCATGTCGGTGGGAAAGCGCTGTGCAGCATAAGCTGCGGCTGCGACCTCACCGAACTCGACCGTCAGTCCCGACACCCCGGAGAATCGTCCGTTGGCAAACGCAACCAAATCCGGTGCTTCATTCAGCAGATTCGCCGCAATGGCACGCGCCTTTTCGACAATGCGGTCGCAGGCAAGGCTGACCGCCGACATGCCGACTGATGATCGCGACCCCGAGGTCCCAGAGCCTGCCGGCCCACGCCCGGTATCGCCATGCAAAACGCGCACCTGCTCGAACGGAACCCCCAGTCGGTCACACACCACCTGGGCGTAGGTCGTCTCGTGCCCCTGACCGTGGGCATGGCAGCCCGTGATCACCTCAACCGTTCCCGACGCATTGACGCGAATTTCAGCGGATTCCCAGACACCGCTGGGAGCACCCAGTTGGCCGAGCAAACGCGAGGGTCCGAAGCCCGCGATCTCGATGTAGCAGGAAAAACCGATGCCGCGAAGGCGCCCGCGTCGTTCGCTCTCCGCGCGGCGGGCGGGAAAGTTCGCGTAGTCGATTCGATCAAGCGCGCGATCCAGGAGCCCCGGGAAATCCCCCGTGTCATATATGAGACCGAACGCCGAACGGTGCGGGAATGAACGAACAAAGTTTCGCTGCCTGAGCACCGCAGGATCTACCGCGAGCGTGCGCGCCGCGTGTTCGACCAAACGCTCGATGAGATAACACGCTTCTGGACGCCCGGCACCGCGATAGGCATCGACCGGCGCGGTGTTGGTGTACACACCTGTGACGCGGGCGTGGGCCGCCGGAATATCGTACTGCCCGGGGGTGATGAGGGCATACATGACCGTCGGCACCAGCGTGCCGAAAGTGGACGCATAAGCGCCGAGATTCGCTGTGGTCTCGATGCTGAGCCCGAGAAACCGATGGTCAGCGTCGAGCGCGAGTTCCACGTGCGTACGGTGATCCCGCCCATGGGCGTCGGTGTGGAATGATTCGGTGCGCTCCGCGGTCCACTTCACGGGGCGTCCTAGCTGACGGGCGGCCAGCAGACAGACGATCTCTTCCGGGTACAACATAGCCTTTGAGCCGAAGCCACCGCCAACATCACCGGAGAGAACGCGCAGCTCCGTGTCCGCAGCGAGCCCGATCACACCCGAAATCAAACCGCGCTTGCCATGCGGATTCTGCGTCGTGATGTGTAGCGTGAACTCGCCGGTACCCGCGTCGTAGACCGCGTTGACCGCTCTCGGCTCCAGCGCGTTAGGGATGAGCCGGCTATTCTCGAGCTCGAGCGTCACCCGATGGACAGCACGGGCAAAGGCTGCGTCCGTCGCCGCGCGATCGCCGGTTGCCCAGTCGAAGACCACATTATCAGGGGCTTCTGGATGAAGCGCCGGCGCATCCGCAGTTTGCGCCTGCGCCGTCGTGGTGACGACCGGCAAGGGCTCATAGTTGACCCGGACCAACGCGAGCGCGTCGCGCGCCGCTGCACGCGTTTCCGCGATCACCGCGACCACCGCTTCGCCCACGTAGCGCACCGTGTCGGTTGCGAGCGCCGAGCGCACGCCGATCCGTGCAGGTGTTCCGTCGATGGACCGCGTGTCCCAGCCATTTGGCAGCGGTCGCAGCCCCGCCGCCTCGATGTCCGCCGCGGTCAACACGCCGATGACGCCCAGCGCCGCGCGCGCCGCCTTGATATCGATAGACTGGATCCGCGCGTGCGCATGGGGCGACCGAACAAAAGCAGCCCACGTCTGACCCGGCAGCAGCAGGTCATCGGTAAAACGTCCGCGCCCGGTAATGAAGCGCCGGTCTTCGCGCCGCGGTTGCGACACTCCAAAGCCCGTGCGCGCGCCCTCGCCACCGCTCACGAGGGCGCCCCAGCGCCTAACGCCAACACGGCGTTGACGATGTTCTCGTAGCCAGTGCAACGACACAAATTGCCAGACAACTCTGTCCGCACCCGGGCTTCATCGAGCGTCGGGTGTCGACGCAGCAGATCCACCACCGTCATGATCATGCCCGGTGTGCAGAATCCGCACTGCAGCGCGTGGTGTTCGTGGAACGCCTGCTGCACGGGATGCAGGTCTTCCCCCGCCAACCCTTCGATGGTCGTCACGGAACGTCCGTCCGCTTGTGCAACCAGCAGATTACAGGACTTGACTGATTTGCCATCGAGGTGCACCACACAGGCGCCACATTGCACGCTGTCACAGCCGACGTGCGCACCGGTCAATCGCAAGGAGTCGCGCAGAAACTCGATCAGAAGCGTGCGCGCCTCGACCGTCGCTGCGACTGTTCGACCATTGACCGTCAGCGTGACCGAGCGCTCTGACATTCGTTCCCCCGACGACGTTAGCTCGAATTTCGAGCCCCATCTTCTTATGCCGCGCCAAAGCGGGCAAGCTTGCTCCTGACCGGAAGAGGAGCCAGCGTGACAACACTCGAGGAACTGGCGCGACGGGTGGACCAACTCGAGTCGCGTAACGCCATTACCGAACTCGCGAGTCGCTATGCCATTGCGTGCGATGAGCAAAATCTGGATGCACTGGTAGACCTGTTCCTGCCTGATGGGATGATGGATTCCCAGAGCGGTCGCATGCAGGCGCGCGGTCAGGCAGCCATTCGCGATCTGTTCGTGCGCACGCTCGCCACTCGCGGGCCTTCGTTTCAC
>JBMTYG010000021.1:0-34059 GCA_049454295.1 Pseudomonadales bacterium | reverse complement strand
TCAAGCCCAGGCTCGACAATCGTGCGCGAGAGACTGGTCGCCGGCATCAGATAGGCAACATCTTTTTGCGTTTCACTGCCCACCCGATACCGCTCGAGCTCTGCGCTCAGCCCATAGCGGAACGACCACTCGCCAAAAATCTTCATGGCGTGAGACACCCCGGTCGTCGCCGTGAGGGATTCGGTGTCTGCCAGGTCCTGGCCTTTCAGTCCGGCGGTCACCTCGAAAACGTCATCGAGTGGATCGCTGTGGGGAATGTGCCAGGTCGACGTCACCGACTGTTGTGCGCCTGATAGCTCGGCATCGATGGAGAGCGTGTCGCCGCGTGGATTCAACAGCGGTGAGTGTCGACCAAAGCGCAGACGCAGGTCGGAGTCTGTGCTGAAGCCCGCGCCCACGTCGTAGCGGCTTTCGGTGACGTCGGCGGCCAACACTTCGATATCCACCCGGTCGTCGGACTGCTCTTCTGCGCGCAGCACAAGATCACGAAAGTAGCCGGTATCACGCAGTCGCTGCTCGAAGCGCATAAGCGCCACAGCGTCGAACCAGTCGCCGGTACGAAACGGCGCCAGGCGACGCAGTCGCGTCGTGTCGAGTTGTGATCCCGACAAACGAATCTCCCCAAATCGGCTGCGCGGCCCGGCCGCGAGATCGAGTACGGCCTGTGCCTCACGGTGGACAGGGTCGACGCGGAGTTCTGAGCGTCGGTAGCGCGGGTTCAGGAATCCCGCGCGGCGGCAGGCCTGCAACAGATCGTCTCGAAGCCCGTCGTAGTCTGTGTGCGACAGGGGAGCGCCAGTCTTGATTGGCGATCCTTTCACTAGCGCGTCGATTTCGGCGAGTGCGCGGGCCTCCGGATCGATGCGAAGGTCCGGTTCAATCCAGGTAACACGTGGCCCCGGTGTTACCTCAAGGATCGTCCTGCCCTTTTCCGACACGACGCGAAAGGTGGGCTCGTACCAACCGAAAGGCTGCAGCGCGGCGATGACCGCTTCGTCAATTAGCCGATCGAGCCGCCCCGGTGGTTGGGGCGCCGAGGGGTCCAGATCGCCCAGATAGAGTCGCAGGTTGTCGGTTGCGGCACGATCGAGGCCCTTGATGACGAAGGTAGAATTGCGCGCCTGGGGTTGCGCTGTCCCTGCGACCACCAGCAGCAGCAAGGTCAGAACCAGTCGTGTTTTGGCGAGGCGCATCAGTCGAGGCGGAGCAGCGTCGGTTGAATCAGCTCGCGCGTCGGGCGAGCAGCCGATCCAGATGATCCGCGAACGCTTTACGGTCATTGCTCGACATCGGGGGTGGACCACCGGTGTGGATGCCGCTGCCGCGCATCGTATCGAGGAAATCACGCATGTTGAGACGTGCCCGCACGTTTTCCGGAGTAAACAGCTCGCCACGCGGGCTCAACGCGAGGGCTCCGCGCGCGATGACGTCCGCCGCGAGTGGTATGTCGCTCGTGATCACCAGATCCCCAGCACGCACCTGTTCCACTATGGCTTGATCGGCCACATCGAATCCACCAGGCACGATCCGTTGTTTGAGGTAGGGCGATGGTGGAACACGCAGGGCGTGGTTGGCGATCAGCGTTGTGTCGACCGCGGTGCGCATGGCGGCACGAAACAGGATCTCGCGGATTGGCAGCGGACAGGCGTCGGCATCGACCCAGATCTTCATGCATGGGCTCCTCTTTGGACGGCTAGAATGCGCGTTTCTGAGCGAGGGATCGACATGCGACTAACGCAGGGTATTCATCGGGCGGTGCAGCTGCACGCCGACCGCATCGCGCTCACGGGTGACGACGTGCGGCTGACCTGGGGCGAATTTGCAGATCGTGTGGCACGGCTTGCGGCGGTTCTTGTCAGTCTCGGCGTGTCGCGTGGTGACCGGGTCGCCATGCTGGCGGGCAACGTGCCCGCCTATGTCGAGTTCTATTTCGGCGTGCTCTGGGCGGGCGCCGTCATCGTGCCGGTCAATACGCGCTGGGCGCTCCCGGAAAAAGTGCACTGTCTGAACGATGCCGGTGCAACGGTGCTCATCGCAGGGTCTGAGTATGCGGAGGAGGCGAGTGCCCTGTCCGCGACCTGCCCGACGATCACGAGCCTGCTCATGCTCGGCAATTCGTTGTCCCCCGCGTCGGTTGGAACGGGTGTTGCCATGCTCAACTATGAGGCGGAGGTGAGCGCAGCCACGCCCATCGCCGATACTCACCGAAGTGGCGAGGATCTTGCAGCGTTGTTCTACACCGGTGGCACGACCGGGCGATCGAAGGGTGTGATGCTGTCGCACAATAATTTCATCGCGAATTCTATGAACGCGCTCGTCAATCTCGGTATTCGGGACGATTCCGTGCACCTTCATGTCTCTCCCCTGTTCCATGTCGCGGGCGGGTCGCGGGTCTTCACGACCACGGTCGCCGGGGGTACCCACGCGACGCTCGCCCGGTTTGAGCCCGAGGCGTTCCTGCGGGCCATCGAGACTCACCGAGTCACGGTCACCGTGATTGTACCGACGATGTTGAACGCGCTCCTGCAATACCCCGGATTCGACCGGTTCGACGTGTCCTCGCTGAAATTGCTGACCTACGGTGCCGCACCGATGCCGGAGGCGCTTCTGCGCCAGGCCATGGCACGGTTTCCTGGCGTGTCGTTCTTGCAGTCCTATGGCATGACCGAGCTTTCGCCGGTCGCCACCAGCCTCGCTCCGCGTTATCACGTGTTCGAGGGTTCGGATGCGGGGCGCATCCGCTCGGCGGGTCAGGCCGTGTTCAACGCTGATGTGGCGATCTTCGATGAACAGGATGCGCCGCTACCCGTCGGCGCCGTGGGGGAAGTCTGTGTACGCGGACCCATGGTGATGCAGGGCTATTGGCGTCAGCCTGAACTGACCGCGAACGCGCTGCGCCATGGCTGGATGCATACGGGTGATGCTGGCTATCTCGATAGCGACGGCTTCCTGTTCCTGGTCGATCGCGTGAAGGACATGATCATCAGCGGCGGTGAGAACGTGTACTCGGCGGGTGTCGAGAACGTTATCTACGCGTTCCCAGGTGTGCACGAGTGCGCTGTGATCGGCGTGCCCCACGAACAATGGGGTGAAGCCGTGCACGCGATTGTTGTTCCCAGGTTGGGAGAGGATATCGACGTGGACGCTCTCCTCGCGCACTGTCGCATGAGCCTCGCCGGTTTCGAGTGCCCAAAGACAGTGGAGGTGCGGCGCACTGAGTTACCGAAGAGCGGAGCCGGCAAGATTCTCAAGACCGAGCTGCGGCAGCCCTTCTGGGCGGGGCAATCAAGGAATATCCATTGACCGACGCAGCGTCAGGCAGGATAGCCCGATCTGACGGCGCGGGTGGCGCAGCTGCCATTGGTGCCGTCGAACTGACACGGCTCGTCGCGTGTGATTGGGATCTCATCATTATTGGCGGCGGAATCACGGGCGCTGGCGTGGCGCGTCATGCCGCGCAGGCGGGTCTGACAACGCTGCTGGTCGAGGCCGACGACTTTGCGGCGGGGACATCAAGCCGCTCGACCAAGCTGATTCACGGTGGGTTGCGCTATCTCGCCATGGGCGATTTCGGGCTGGTGCGCGAAGGCGCGCTGGAGCGCAAAAGTCTGGTCGCGATGGCACCTCATTTGGCCGAGCCGCGCTGGATGCTGGTGCCTGCCCGCACCCGGCTCGAGTTCTGGAAGCTGCGAATCGGGATCGGCCTCTATGAGCGCCTCGGCGCCGTTGTGCGGGCAGATCGGCACCGCAACTTAACGGGTCAAGCGCTGAGCGCCGTGGAGCCGGGGCTCGATCAACACAGAACTCCCTGGGCGTGCCGCTACCGTGAATATCACACCGATGATGCGCGTCTCGTGCTCACAACGCTGCGTGCCGCCGCACGGGATGGTGCTGTGGTAGGTAACTATCTGCCGGTGACGGGCATTGATCGACGTGAAGATCACTGCCTGGTGCAGGTGCATGACCTGCGCTCCGGTACCCGCGCCTCGCTGCGCGCTCGGGCGGTAGTGAACGCGGCGGGACCGTGGGTCGAGTCCGTGCTCAATACGGCTAACCGCGGAATGCGCGGTGACGGTTCGGCTGGTCGCGCGCTGCAGTTGTCGAAGGGCGTGCACATCGTCGTGCCTTACCATCGCCTGCCGGTCGCCAACATGGTCATGATGACGGCCGCGGATGGGCGTCCCGTGTTCGCGATTGCCCGTGATGGCGTTACCTTTGTCGGTACCACCGATACCCCTCATGTTGGCGAGGCCACGATCTGGCCGCCGGTACTTGCCGCGGAAGTGGCCTACCTGCTCGAAACGGCGAACGCGCATTTCCCCGCGGCGAGGCTTGCTGCGCACGATGTCACGGCTTCCTGGGCGGGGCTGCGCCCGCTCATCCTGCAGCGCGGCAAGTCGCCGCGGGAAATGTCGCGGCGGGACGAAATCTGGCGCGATGGCCCGCTCATCACCATCGCGGGGGGCAAGCTCACAGGTTTTCGTCGCATGGCCGAAGAAACGCTGGTCGCGGTGTCCGCCGTTCTTGGCCGCAGTGTCACCATGCCGGCGCCGTTGGCCCCGCTGCCCGGCGGAGATATCGCGGATGTGGATGCGCTGCGGGTCGCCACGGCCACGCGCTACCAGGTCGACGAACGCGTTGCCGCGCGGCTGGTCAGGCTCTATGGCAGTGAAGTCGCGACCGTCCTGGGTGAGCGTCCGCAACCGCTCTCGCAGAGCGTGTTCGTCGAAGAAATTCGCTGGGCAATCGAAGTCGAAGGCGCCCGCTCGCTGGCCGACGTCGTGTATCGACGCTTGCGCTCGGCGTGGTTCCAGCCAGAGGAATGCGCGGAATCCCTGGGGCAGGCGGCGGCTTTTATGGGCCGTGAGCTTGGGTGGGACGAAGCCCATGTACGGGCGGAGATTAAAGCAGTGGCGGATCGTCTGCGCAGCGAGCGCGCTGCGGGTGTGATGACTGCATCGAGCCCGGCGGTCGGGCGCTAAAGGGCGCGTCGATTGCCGGGTGCTACAGCGGCGTCAGCAGGTAGTGCCCGTGGCTCACCGCAATGGGTTCGCTGCGCGCGTCCTGCCAGATCTCCGAGCGTACATTGGCGACACGTCGTCCGTGTCGGGTCACGATGGCACGTCCATAGGTGGGTTGCGGGCGACCCGAACGCAGGTAGTCCACGGACAGATCGATGGTCTTTGGCAAACGTTCACACGCGTTGTCATGCAACAGCTGCAGAATCGCCGTGATCTCGAGCAGCGCGCCGATTGCACCTCCGTGCAATGCGGGCAGCATGACGTTGCCGATGAGATGCTCGCTAAACGGCAGCACCACCGTGATTTCATTGCCCTTGCGATCCACCTGAATGCCGAGGAAACGTGCATAGGGTATGTGCTCGGCAACCGCCTGCATGTCGCGTCCGCGACCCTGGGCGCGCAGTTCAGCCAGCATCTTCATCAGGTGGTTTCGCTTTCTGTCGGCCGCGGCTCATTACGCGTACCGAGCATGAAGGCAGCGACGCAGGTCGCGATCGGATTCTCGGGCGTGTCGTGATAGGCAACGCCACGCACGAACGCGATGTGGTGCGTGCGCTGGTAGCAGACCGCGTGAGCGAGGATGTCGCGATTCGGTTCCGCGGGGCGCATGTAGTCAATGCGCAGGTCGAGTGTTGCGATCGAGATCGGTCCAGCATTTTCGATCACGCCGGGCGGGCGCACGGCGACGCCGCAGGTGTTATCAAGCAGCGCGGTGAGTACGCCGCCATGCACGACACCGGTGTCCGGATCTCCGACCAGGTGAGCCGCGTAGGGAACTTTTACCAGGGTGCCGGAGTCGTCGTGACGGATCAGGGTCATGCCGATCGCGCGTGCGTGCGGAATACCCAGCATGTGGTCTTCGATCTTCGTCGTCTGCGACATCCGATGCTACACTCGCGCGCGCGTCAAACGCGCAAGCTTATTGGGAGGTTTACGCCATGGCAATGCAGCATTCTCCGCTACTGATGTCGAAGATCCTCGATCGGGGAGCGCGGGTTCAGCCGCGGGAGGAAATCGTTACTGCCACGGCGACCGGCGTGCGTCGTCAGAGCGTGCTTGAGACCCGCACCCGGGCGCACCAGCTCGCGCATGCCCTGCGTGACGCGGGAATCGGGTTGGGTGATCGCGTCGGTACATTCATGTGGAACGGGTCGCGTCATCTCGAAGCCTATCATGCGACCGCGGGCATGGGTGCTGTCCTGCACACGTTAAACATCCGGCTATCGGACACGGATCTCGAGTACATCATCGAGCATGCTCAAGATCGGGTGATCATTGTCGATGCGGACGTGTTGCCGCTGCTCGAAAAACTCAAGGGACGCATGCCGAGCGTAGAGCGCATCATCGTGGCCGCCGAAGCGGCTGACGCGCCGTGGGATACCGGGCTGCCAAACCCGATCGATTATGAAGCGTTCATCGCCGGCAAGCCGGCTCGGTTCGACTGGCCGGAGATCGACGAGAATTCACCGCTCGGGCTTTGTTACACGAGCGGCACGACGGGTAACCCAAAGGGGGTTGAGTACGAGCATCGCTCCCAATATCTGCACACGATGGTGCAGTGTATGACGGACAGCATGGCATTGTCGGCGACGGATACGCTCATGGGCATCGTGCCCATGTTCCATGCCATGGGCTGGGGGCTGCCCTGGTCTGCGACCATGCTGGGCTGCAAGCAGGTGATGCCGTTCAAATACATGGATCCGGCGCGCCTTATCGGTCTGATGGCGGATGAGGGCGTGACGGTCTCTGCCGGCGTGCCCACGATCTGGCAGGGCGTCAAGGCGCTCTATGAAGCGAATCCGGGCAAGTACGATCTTTCGAAACTCTCGCGCGTGACTTGCGGAGGCTCGGCGCCGCCGCCCTCGCTCATCCGCTGGTTCTGGGACGTGCTGGGGGTCGAGATGATTCAGGGCTGGGGCATGACGGAGACATCGCCGTTGGTCACCCTGTCGCGCCGCCTTGCCAAGCGCGGGCAACTCGCTCTCGACGAGGACGCGCGCTTTGAGAATGTAGCCAAGGCAGGGCAGGTCATGCCCGGTGTCGAGGTCGAGATCGTTGACGAGGCGTTCAATCCGCTGCCGCACGATGGCGAAACGGTAGGCGAAATTCTTGTGCGCGGACCGTGGATTTGCTCCGCGTACTACAACAATCCGCAGCCCGAGAAATTCCACGACGGCTGGCTCATCACGGGTGACGTAGGCAAGATCGATCCGGAGGAATACCTGATCATCAGCGATCGATCGAAGGACCTGGTCAAGAGCGGCGGTGAGTGGATCTCAAGCGTAGACCTTGAGAACAACATCGTCGCTGTGGAGGGTGTGGCGCAGGCGTGTGTGGTGGCGCAGCCCCATCCCAAGTGGGATGAACGTCCGGTAGCGCTGGTCGTATTGAAGCCCGGTGCCTCGGTCACACGCGAGGCGATCCTCGCGCATTGCGCGCTCAGTTTTGCCAAATGGCAGCTGCCCGATGACGTGATCTACGTCGATTCGATTCCGCTGACCTCAACCGGCAAGATGGATAAAAAAATCGTGCGCGCCGATCTGGAAAAACAGGGATACAGACTGCCTGATCTGCGCGCTTAAGGGTCGGGGCCGAGGTCAAAACGTGTAGTCGACCCACCACGCAGCCCGCTGGCCCGGGGCGACCGTGCGCTCGAAAAAAGGCTCCCACGAAAACGTGATCGCGTTGCCCCAAAGTGGGAAAAAGGCGGGAATGTAGCTCGTCGCTGCGCTCACCAGCCCTAGCGTGGGATGCCGCTGCACCAGGACTAGCGGCGCCTGCGCATCGTGATCGAGGGGCAGGTAGCGCCCCTCAGCCCAAGGACCGTTCTCGCGAGCAATGAAGCCGTTGTCGAGTCGTCGGTATCCGACCCCGTCCTGCCAGCGCAGCGGAACGTTGAGCCAGACCAGTTCGTCGCCCGTGGGCTGGGGATAAAACGGATGGGGAAACCAGCGTACAGGGACCTCGCCGCGACCCGTGTTCGTGATCGTGGTGAGCGAGCGCACGGTGCGGCCGGCAAGACGCACGGTGCGGACAAGGTCAAAGGCGCGTCCTGCGCCGCTCTGGTGTGTCTGGAAGGTCGCGGAGCGGGTCTCGACCTGCACCGACCAATCACAGAATTCGATCACGCGACGTTCTCTGAGATCGCATTCGCCGATACCGATGATGAGCGCGCGCCCGGGTTCATTTGGCGAGATGAGCGGGCCAAGATTGAATGCGTCGGGTATGCCCTGGCCGTCGAACCAGTTGAAGCTGTCGGGGAAGGTGGGCCCGGACAAGAGCGGACCTCGGCGCCGATCCGTCACCTGAAAAATGTAGCCACCGGTGCAGTAGCGCACGCCGAACCGTGATTGGTCTGCGACCGGGTCGAGGATCTCGACCCGAAGTTCATCGTTGCTGAGGTGCAGCACCAGAGGCCTCGCGGTGACTTGGTTGGTTCAGCGAAATGCGAGTCCTTCGAATGCGCCGCTCTGTCGCCAGCCCTCGATATAGCGGAAGTACGCGGACGCGCCTGCCGGATAGCCGACGTTCAGTCGGGCGCGGGGCCCGGGATCCTGGCCCTCATTGTTGTAGTAGCCCGGCGTGCAGTCCGGTGAACCCAGCATGCGACCCATGCCCGTGAGGAGCAGCGCGATCCAAGCCTCTTCCGCTTCCCGGGTAACCTCGACTTCTCGGGCCCCTTGCGCGAGCGCGTGCGCCACGACCGCGGCGATGGTACTCCCGGCGTCGCTGAGGTTGTGGGGGACGTTCGAGATCAGGTTTGCGCCTTGCGTTGGCTGCACGAAGAACGCGTTGGGAAAGCCGTGGACATGGACGCCGTGCTTCGAACGCATGCCGTCCGCCCAGTAATCAGAAAGGCGAAGACCGTCCCGACCGATGGGATCAAAACCGGCCCTGCGGGTCCATTCTGTGCCGACTTCAAAGCCGGACGCGTAGATGATGCAGTCGACCGGGTACTCGACGCCTTTCACGACGACGCCCTGTTCGGTGATGCGGTCGACGCCCTGACCATCGGTATCGAGCAGGTGCACGCCCGGCGCGTTGAAGGCGCCGAGATAGGCATCGTGAAAGCAGGGTCGCTTGCAGAGTTGGCGATACCAGGCCTTGAGCTGCGCAGCGGTCTCGCGATCGCCCACAATCGAATCGACGCGATTGCGAATCTCCTCCATCTTTTCGTAGTCCGCGTCTTCGTACGCGGCAAGCATGTTCGCCACGCTGCGCGCCTCGGCGGGCAGCGTTGCAATGCGCTCTCGGATGCGGCGTGACAGATCGGTCCAGCCGTCCTGCACGAGATCTTCGGTTGCCCCACCGCCCGCCTGGTTGTCGGTGAAGTTCTCCAGCCAGCGCTGCTGCCAGCCGGGCGTTGCAACACCAGCGAACCATTTCGGATCGATGGGCGCGTTGGCACGCACGTCCACGGATGAGGGCGTACGCTGGCAAACGTACAAAGCCTTGCAGGCACCCGCCAGGTGAGGAATGCACTGCACCGCGGTGGCGCCGGTTCCTATGATCGCCACGCGCTTGTCCGCCAAACCATCGAGCGGCGCGCCGCTGGAATCGCCACCCGTATAGGCATAGTCCCAGCGACTGGTGTGGAAGGCGTGCCCTGCAAAGCTTTCGATGCCCGGAATGCCTGGCAGTTTTGGTACGTGCAGCGGTCCGGTGCCCATGCCGACGAAGCTGGCAGTAAAGTCGTCACCCCGTTGCGTGGTGATCCTCCAGCGCTGCTCGTCGGCTTCCCAGGCGAGGTTCTTCACCTCGGTGTGGAATAGGGCGTTGTCGTAGAGGCCGTACTGGCGTCCGATGCGCTGACAGTGGGCGAGGATCTCGGGGGCATGCGCATATTTTTCGCTTGGCATGTGCCCGGTTTCCTCGAGCAACGGCATGTAAATCATGGATGCCGTGTCGCACTGGGCGCCGGGGTAACGATTCCAGTACCAGGTGCCACCAAAATCGCCGCCCTTCTCGATGATGCGCACATCCTTTACGCCTGCCTCCACCAGTCGTGCGCCGGTGACCAGCCCGGCGAAGCCGCCGCCGATAAAGGCGAACGTGACGTGGTCGGAGCGGGGCTCACGAGCTGCGACCGGGGTATAAGGATCGTCCAGATAGTCGGCGAAGATGCCGGTCAGGCGCAGGTACTGGTTGTTACCATCGGGCCGCAGACGCTTGTCGCGTTCCGCCAGGTATTTTTCACGCAGAGCGGCCTTGTTGATCTGTTTGCGGGAGTCGGCGTCGTTCATGCGGGTCACCGGCTCAGCAGGCCGCGCACCGCAGCCGGCAGGTCGGCGGGCAGCACGACCAGTTTGCCGTTGCTTGAACCGGAGAGCTCACGCAGCGCCTCGACGTAGCGTTCGCCGAGGAGATAGACCGCAGGCAGCTCCTTGTCACTGATCGCGGCGGTGACTTTTTCGATCGCTTCGCGGGTTGCCTCCGCGAGCACCACCTTGGCTTCGGCATCTCGGCGCGACGCTTCAAGTCGCCCCTCGGCCTGCAGAATCGCGGCTTGCTTCTCGCCATCAGCCCGGGTGACGGCGGCTCGGCGTTGGCGTTCAGCGGCTGCCTGTTCCTCCATCGCTTGTTGCATGGTCATGGATGGGTTGATGTCCTGGATCTCGACGGTCTTGAGCGTAATGCCCCAGTCCGCGATGTCGTCGGAGATCTGCGTTTTGAGTTTCGCCTTGATCAGCTCCCGCGATGACAGCGCGTCGTCCAGGTCGAGCTCACCAATGAGCGAGCGCAGGGTGGTCTGTACCAGCGTCTGGATGGCGACGGTGTAGTCCTCGATACCGTAGACCGCTTTTTCGGGTTCCAGGATGTTGATGTACGCGACGGCGTTGGCAGTAATCACCGCATTGTCGCGGGTGATGACCTCCTGGGAAGGGATATCCAGGACAATGTCCTTGGTCGTTACCTTGAACGCCACGGTCTCGATGTAGGGAATCGTGAGGTTCAAGCCCGGCCCCATGGTGCGGTCGTATTTGCCGAGGCGCTGCACCACCCATTTGCTGCCCTGGGGTACGAGCCTGACCCCTTTGACGAACGTGACGATCGCAAGCGTAAGCAGTGCGATCAAAACAATGAGACTGTCCATGCCTGTTCTCCCTGACGGCGCCGGGCTCAGCCGCGGCGGTTGACGATGAGCGTGTTGCCCGAGAGCTCGCGAATGGCGACTCGGTCGCCGGGTTGCACGACATCCTCGCAGATAAATTCCCATTCATCATCGCCGAGCACGGGCGTCGTGAATCGAACCAAGCCGCGGCGGCTGTTGGTAGGGGGGTGAATGACCTGCCCGGTAATGCCGATGATCGCTTCCCGGGCGACCCCGGCCTTGGTCTTGTCGATCATCTTGGGTTTGAAGTAGCGGAACCAGAACACCCCAAAGCCGATCGAGCAAGTTAGCCAGAGGAGTAGCTGCCACTGCAGCGCAAGCCCGGGCGCAGCGAGCAGCACCACGCCGACCACGATCGCGCCGAGTCCGAACCAGAGCACGGTGAAACTGGCGAGGAACATCTCGAGACCTACCAGTACCACGCCCAGTAGGATCCAGATCCAGTAGGGCCCGCTGATCACAGTTTCGAACATGGGCATCTCCTCTTGCCGCCAGGGTCCCCGGTCATGTTGTCCCGCACCGGGTCCGCAGCTCTGGGCTAATAGCTTCGGGGCAGACCGAGCACGTTCTGAGCGACGTAGTTCAGGATCATGTTGGTAGAGATCGGCGCGGTCTGGAATAGGCGAACCTCCCGCCATTTGCGCTCGATATGATATTCGCGGGCGAACGCAAAGCCGCCGAAGGTCTGGAAACAGGTGTCTGCGGCGTGCCAAGCGGCCTCGCTCGCCAGCATTTTCGCGATATTTGCCGGCTCGCCGCAGTCGCCGCCCGCCTGAAACACCGCCGCCGCCCGACGAATCATGAGATCGGCTGCCTCGAGTTCGGCGTACGCCCGTGCGATGGGATGCTGAATCGCCTGATTGCGGCCGATCGGCTGGTCGAAGACACGGCGCTCGTTCGCATAGCCCACTGCGCGGTCGACAAAATAGCGGCCGTCGCCCAGAGCCTCAGACGCAATGAGCACACGCTCCGCGTTCATGCCGTCCAGGATGTACCTGAAGCCCTGCCCCTCGGTGCCGATCAGTGCGCTCGCCGGTATGCGCAGATCATCGAAAAACACCTCGGTGGTGTTGTGATTGATCATCGTCGGGATCGGGCGGATGTCGCAGCCGTTGCCCCGCGCAGCGCGCAGGTCGACCAGAAACACGCTCAGTCCCTCGGTGCGTTTGCGCACTTGCTCCACTGGCGTGGTGCGCGCGAGCAACAGCATGAGATCGGACTGCAGCGCGCGGCTGGTCCAGATCTTTTGTCCGTTGACCACATAGTGGTCGCCGTCGCGCACCGCGCGTGTTTTGAGTTGAGTGGTGTCGGAGCCTGTCGTGGGTTCGGTGACCCCGAACGCCTGCAAACGCAGCTCGCCGCTTGCGATACGCGGTAGAAATTCCTGCTTCTGCGCGTCCGAGCCGTGCCGCAGGAGGGTGCCCATGATGTACATCTGCGCGTGGCAGGCACCGGCGGAACAGCCGCTGGCGTGGATGGTTTCGAGGATCACGGAGGCCGCACGCAGCGGCAGACCCGCGCCGCCGTAGGATTCGGGAATGAGCGCACCGAGATAGCCGGACTCGGTCAAGGCATCCACGAAGGCGTGTGGATATTCCGAGCGTTCATCGAGGCCCTGCCAGTAGCTGCCCGGAAAATCAGCGCAGATGCGGCGAACCTGCTCGCGGATCTCCGGGTAATCCTCGCCAAGTTCCAGGGTGATGCTCATAGGTTGCTTCCGCCTCCGTGCTGCTTGCGTTCCAGTATGGCTGGCTTCATTTTCCGCGGAAATCGGGCCGCCGCTTCTCGTTGAAGGCGCGCACACCTTCAAGCCTATCCGTGGTTGGCACCATTCGGTTGTATGCCTCGATTTCGTAGCGATAACCGATGAAGCGGTCGGTCTGGCTTGCGAGCGAGACGGATTTCTTCGCCTGGCGCGTTGCGATCGGTGCATTGCCGGCAATACGCTCCGCCGTTTCCAGCGAGACCGTGAGTAGGTCCTGACCTGCGACGACGCGGTTGACGAGCCCCCAGGCAAGCGCCTCGTCAGCACTGAACGGCAGCCCGGTCAGGATGATTTCTTGCGCGCGTCGCTCGCCGACGGCACGCGGCAGATTCTGGGTGCCCATCGCGCCCGGCATGATCCCGAGGGTGGTTTCGGTGAGTGCGAAGCGCGCGTGATTTGCGGCATAGGCGAAATCCGCGGCGGCCACGAATTCGCAGCCGCCCCCGTACGCGGCGCCGTTCACTGCCGCGATGATCGGCACGGGGCAATGGGTCATCGCGATCATGCCAAGTTCGAACAGGGCGTGCTGGGCCTGCCAGGCGGCGTCGGTCATGTTGTTGCGTTGCTTGAGGTCACCACCGGCGCAGAACACGCGTTCGCCGTGACCCGTCAGCACCACACAGCGCACCTGCGCGGCGTCCACGTAAAGCGACTCCCACACCTGCTTGAGCTCGAGCCCCATCTGCGTATTGAGCGCGTTGGCTGCATCAGGTCGGTGCAGTTCGACCATGAGCACGTGGGTCGACGGGTGCGACAGGCGCAGGGTTTCGCAGTTTTCGGGCAGCGGCAGCAGCGGCATGGCAGAGTCCAGGCAGGCGGGAGACGTCGGATTGTGCGTCAGCCGCCGACGTCTGTCAGCGGTCGATCGTTGGAGGCTGTCAACGCCGCTCGCGGTGTGACGATGGGAAAGCGGCGCTCAAAACGATCAAACAGCCCCGCGAGCTGGGTCAGCGCACTCGCGTCGCCCTCGATTGCCAGGCGTCCCGCGCCTGCCAGTTCCAGCGCAGTGATAGAACCGGCAAACAGGTGTTTGAAATCACGGCTGGTGATGCGCAGCGTTGCGCGGGCGTTGTCGGCCGATCGGTCCGGGAACACGTGCAGCACGGAGCGTCTGACTTCGAGCAGCCAGTCCCCCAGATCATCAAACGCGAGATTGATGCGCAGGTTCAGCCCGCTTGCCCGATCGGCATTCAGCCGCACGGCGAGCGCCTTGCAGAACTCTGCCAGCGGCATGTTATCGAGCGTTTCCGGGGGAATTCGTGTGACGGAACTTTCCGGCATGCCGTCCCGCAGCTCGAGCGCACCGCTCAGATAGAAATTACGCCAGGAGGCGGACTCGGCCTGGTAGCCGAGCTGCTCCAGCGCATCCGCGAGTAACGCCCGGGCGGTCGCGTGCTGCGGCTCGGCCAGCACGACGTGATTGAGCAGCTCGGCCACCCAGCGGTAGTCTCCGGCATCGAAGCTCCGCCCGGCCAGGGTCACGACCGCGTCCGCGCCGCCCATGCAGGCGAGATAGCGTTGGGCGCGGGCGACCGGGGGATGTGGATGCAGGTTCGACGGATGACCGTCGAAATGCCCGAGGTACTTCACGTACACGGCCTTGGCGCCGTGGTTGAGCGTGCCGTAGTAGCCGCGCGCGGCGAAGTCCTGTTCGAGTTCCGGGGGCAGGCTCAGCTGCTCCCCGATTTCGTCCATGGTGAAACCGTGATTCGCGAGACGCAACGACTGGTCGTGGATGAACTTGTAGAGATCGCGCTGGCGTTCGAGGTAGTCGATCGCCGCGGCGTTGCCCCAGGTGGGCCAGTGATGGCTGCCGAACTGCACCTCGAGACGCGCGCCAAACCGGTCGATGGACTCCTGGATCTGGGCGCTCCACGCGAGCGCATCGCGCACCTGCGCGCCGCGCGGGGTGTACAGGTTGTGCTGATGGTGGGTCGTGATTTCAGACATGCAGAGGGCGCGGAACTGGGGAAAGAAGAACACCATCTCCGCCGGCGCTTCGGTATCGGGCGTCAGCTGGAACTCGATCTCAACGCCGTCCACCCGCCGCGTCTCCCCGCTGGCACGGATGAAATCGTTGGCTCCGACAAATCCCGTGCTGCCCATGGACAGCGCTGCGCCAAGCCCGGTGCCAACGAAGGCGCGCGGTCCCGGTGGCAGCAGGTTGCCGTACATGTAGGTGGCACGACGGTTCATCACGTTGCCGGCGAGAATATTCTCGGAGAGCGCAGACTCCACGAAGCCGACGGGCGCGATCACCGGAATCCGACCCTCCCGCGCAGCCGCCGAATCGATCACGCCGAGGGCGCCCGCGTAATGGTCGGCGTGGCTGTGGGTGATGATCACCGCGCTCACCGGGCGATCGCCAAGGTGTTGTCGGGCGAGCGCAAGCGCGGCTGCTGAGGCCTCGGCAGAAGTGAGGGGATCGATGACGATCCAGCCCGTATCGCCGCGCACCAGGGTCATGTTGGCGATATCGAAGCTGCGCACCTGCCAGATGCCGGGGACCACTTCGAAGAGCCCGTGATGCAATGCGTTCAGCTGTGCTTGCCGCCATAGACTCGGGTTAACCGTATCGGGCGCTTCGCCGGCAAGAAAATCGAGACCAGACAGGTCGTACACGGGGTGACCGCGTTCCCGGTGGCGGATGGTCAGCGGATCGATGCTGGCAATGAATCCGCGCCGCGCGTTGTCAAAACTGCCGCGATCGTCGAGAGGCAGGGAGGCGCGAACCTGAGCCTGTCGGGCGCGCGTCGCGGCGGTTGCGGTTTTTGCTTCGCGGTCCGCGGGATCGACGGGTGAGTGTTCGGCTGCCATTCAGTGGCTGTAGAGTTCGAGGTTACGCAGCATCCACGCTGCGCCATGGGGGCCGTTCAGAACGCCGTTTTCGCCGTAGATGGCTTCCTTCTGACCGCGGTAGAGCGCGCGGTTCGCGCCCAGCGGCGCAAGCTCGGCAGCCCGGTCGGTGGCAGCTGAAAGCAGATCCTCGGCGCTTGCGGTTGCCTGCACGATACCCGCCGCAAGTGCTTCGGCGCCGGTCCAGCGGCGTGCGAGCTGCACGGTTTCGAAGAAAACGTTGAGCGGCAGCTTGTGCCGGAAGAGCGCGAGTTCCGGCGCCGGAATAGCAAGCCCGAGCTGCATTTCATTTGCGCAGATAAATCCTCGGTCGGCGCGCATGTGCCGCACATCGTGACACAGCGACAGCATGAATCCGGCGCCGAAGGCATGCCCGTTGATCGCCGCGATAGTGGGAATCGGGAAGGTGATGATTCGCGCCATCAGCTTCATAAACTCATCGGCGAAAGGCTCGCGATCGCCCGCCTCCGGATGCGCGGCGGGATCCCGCACCCAGGCGAGGTCCAGACCGTTCGAAAAGAACTTGGCATCGGCGGACGTGGTCACAAGCGCAGCAGCGCCGGAGCTGGCCTCGACCTCGTCGAGTACGGCGTCGAACGCCCGCACGAACGTGGTGTTCCAGCGGTTTTCGCCCGCATTCATGGTCAGGGTGAAGACAGAGCCCGACGCGGTGAGATCGATCATGGCTGTGCTATCCGGTCAGGCGGGGGCGAGTTCACCGCGCATCGATTGGTACACCCGAGGCGGCGTGATGCCGAGCGCCGTTCTCACCTCCTCAAGCGGAAGCCGCAGCAGACGCTCCCAGTCGGCTGCAGGCAGCCAGGCGGCACGACGACCGGCACGAAAGCCCTGCCAGAGCGCGCGCAGGATCCGGCGATCACCGGATTCCCGGGCGATCTTGAGCCCGCCGGCAAGCGCGATCAGCGCAAGCCCGGGATTCTTGGTCTGTGCGACGGTGAACGCGAGCAGGCACGCTTCCCCCGATACATCTCGGCCGTAACCGCAGCTGATGTGCCAGAGATCATGCATATCCCGCAGACGGGCGCCGTAGCGTGCGAGCCCCGGATGCAAAAGCTCGGCGTGCTGTACTTCGCTTGCTTCGACCAACCCGTCGGCAGAGATATTTTCGCGCTCGACGAAAGCGAGGTAGTGGCGACCGAGCGAGCCGGCGGGAAGGGCGCGCAGCCATTCCCTGTTGCGCAGAGTAACGATCAGATCGCGCTCTTCGTCCAGGATGCGTCGCCCGATTGGCGTGGCGGTGAAGCGGTTATAGCCGCGCAAGAGCGTTTTCCCGGAGAGCGCGCGGATGATTTCGAATACCTCCTCGGTCTGCTCGGGATTGGCAAGCAGGCGCCGCAGCGCGGCGAGCGCAACGCCGGGACGCATTGCCCAGGGGTTCGCGTTTCGGGCCGAGTGGTTGGCAGAGGTGCTGGGCATGACTGACTCCGGTCGTGAACGACAACGACTGCAGGATCCTAGCTGTGGCTCGATGCTGGCTGCAAGAACCCCGCCCGGCTGATCGGTGGGTCGAAGGTCTATCGCTGTTGATGGGCTCAGCGGTAGTTTAGGATTCTCCCGATCATTTTCAGGCGGGACGTGCGGTGCGCGACGCCTCCCACCGCCACAGGGAGAACCTTTATGCAGTTCAAGAATCGCATCACCGACCTGCTCGGGATCGAAATCCCGGTCGTGCAGGCGCCAATGGGCTGGATTGCCCGCTCGCAGCTGGCTTCGGCGGTTTCCAATGCCGGCGGGCTTGGCATCATCGAAACCTCGTCTGGCGAGCTGGACGCCGTGCGCGAAGAAATCCGACGCATGCGCGAACTGACGGACAAGCCGTTTGGCGTGAACATCGCGCAAGCGTTCGTGCGTGATCCGGGCATCGTCAATTTCGTCATCGACCAGGGCGTGCGATTTGTCACGACCTCGGCAGGAAACCCGGAGCGCTACACGTCCCAGCTCAAGTCCGCGGGTCTCACGGTGTTCCACGTCGTGCCGAATTTGTCGGCAGCCATCAAGGCGGTTGAATGCGGTGTAGACGGGCTCGTGGTTGAAGGCGGCGAGGGCGGTGGCTTTAAGAATCCGCGTGACGTCTCGACCATGGTGCTGTTGCCGCTGGTGCGCTCCAAAGTGGACGTGCCGATTATCGCCGCGGGGGGATTTGTTGACGGTAAGAGCATGGCGGCAGCGTTCGCGCTTGGGGCCGAAGCCGTGCAGATGGGCACGCGCATGGTGTCGGCGCTTGAATCGCCGGTTCACCAGAACTGGAAGGATGCAATTGTGAACGCGAAGGAAACCGACACGGTGTTTCTGAATCGCATGCACTCGCCGGCGTTGCGTGCGCTGCGCACCGAGAAGACCACGCGGCTCGAGAACTCGCCGGAGGTGAACGCCATGGCCGAATTCGGCAAGGCGATCGATCTTTATTTCGGTGGCGATATGGAGTCGGCGATCGCGCTGACCGGTCAGGTCTGCGGACGCATCGACGAAGTTCGCCCCGTGCGTGACATTCTCGACGACGTTCGACGCGAATTCTTTGAGACCATCGGCGCGATGGCGGGTCGCTATCTCGACTGATGCCTCGCGCGGGGAGCGCAAGTTGGTAACGCAGGGGGAACCATGTCAGACACGTTCGTGCTAGAGATCCCGGAACAGGTCACGATCGAGCTCTCACCCAAGCGCGTCCCCCAGGCCGCGACAGGCGCCTGGCCCGCGGGCACGCGCATCGTCTCGGCGGACAGCCATCTGATCGAAGGCGATTACTGGTACGACGGCTTTCCGGAGCACTTGAAAGACCAGGCACCACGAATGTCCTTCGACAAGGGCTACTTTGATCTCACGATCGGCGAGCGCCATATGACACCGCCGGAAATCGCGGAACATCTGTGCAACGCGATGGAGTGCACGCCGGGGCTCAGCAGCGTTCCTGCGCGACTCAAGGACCTTGATGTCGAGGGCGTTGAAAAAGAGCTGATCTTTCCGCAGCGCCTCTTTGGGCTGTTCATGTTCGGCGAGATGCAGAATCGAGCCGAGGTGTTCGGCCTCTACAACGAAGCCATCGCGCGGCGCTGCGCCGAGGCGCCGGGGCGCCTGTATCCGGTCATGGTGCCGAACTATTGGGATATGTCGGGGGCGCGTGCTTCGGTTGAGCGCTGCGCTGAGCTTGGCGCCCGCGCCTTGATGGTGCCGCTCAAGCCCGGCAAGAACGTGGAGGGACGCTCGATCCACTACAACGCGCCCGAGCTGGACACGCTGTACCAGGCGATCGCCGATTCCGGTATTCCACTTGCATTTCACATCGGCGAAGCCATTCCGAGCGCCATGCCCGGTGCCGCCGGGATTTCCTTCGTTACCCAGACGCAGGGCTTCAGGCATCAGTGGTCCCAGCTGGTGTTCAGCGGCGTGTTCGACCGTTTCCCAGCGATGAAGGCGATTTTTGTCGAAGCGGGGCTATCGTGGATCCCGGCCATGCTGCACGACGCGGATTTGGCCTACACCCACTTCCGTACCAGCATGCGGCCACAGCTGGCGCACCCGCCGAGCTGGTACTGGCGCGCGCATTGCTATGCCACCTTCATGACCGACCCGGCTGGGCTTACGCTGCTCGATCGGATCGGGCCCGAGACCGTTCTCTGGTCGTCGGATTATCCCCATCAGGAAAGTACCTTCGGCTACACGCGAAGCTCGATTGAAGCCGTGTTTCGCGCCACGTCGATCGACAACGCGCAGAAAATTCTGGGTCTCACGGCGCTCGACCTGTTTCGCATGCACTGAAGTGTATGGTCGACTCAGCTGAACAGCGTCGCGCCCGCGCTCTGGCCGCCTTGCAAAAGGCGCTGCCGGCGCGCGCCCTGCGCGTTGATGCCCGTGCGCGCAAACCGTTCGAATCGGATGGGCTCACGGCGCTGCGCGAGCTGCCATGGGTGGTGGCGTTGCCTGACACGGTGGATCAGGTCAGGGTTGTGCTGGATATTTGCCGCGAGCACGGCATCCCCGTCGTGCCCCGCGGCGCGGGGACCGGCTTGTCCGGCGGTGCGCGCCCGCAATCGGATGGTCTGCTTTTGGGGCTGTCGCGCCTCAACCGTATTCTGGAAATAGACCCGGATAACGCCGTCATGCGCGTTGAGCCTGGCGTGCGCAATCTTGCGATCAGCCAAGCAGCCGCGCCCTTCGGCTTGTACTACGCGCCGGATCCCTCTTCGCAAATTGCGTGCAGCATCGGCGGCAATGTCGCGGAAAACGCGGGCGGCGTGCACTGCCTCAAATATGGGCTGACGGTTCACAACGTGGTGGGATTGCGCGCGCTCACCTATGCAGGCGACGAACTTGTCCTGGGTGGTAAGGTGGCCGACGCGCCGGGCTACGACCTGCTCGCGCTGTTTATCGGCTCCGAGGGACTTCTTGGCATCGTGACCGAAGTAACGGTGAAGCTCTTGCCAGTGCCGCCGGAAAAACGCGTGCTGCTCGCGGCTTTTGCCGATATCACCGCCGCCGCGGATGCCGTCGGCGCAATCATCGCCGCGGGTATTGTGCCTGCCGGGCTCGAAATGATGGATCGCCGCGCCATTGCCGCCGCTGAGGCATTTGTGCACGCGGGTTATCCTGAGAGCGCGGCGGCGATTCTGCTGTGCGAGTTGGATGGCGTTGCAGCCGAGGTCGACGATGCGCTCGGACGGGTGCGCAGCGTGCTGCTTGGGCACGGCGCCTTCAGTCTGCGCGTTGCAACGGATGCTGCTGAACAGGCAAAGCTCTGGCTGGGACGCAAGGCCGCCTTCCCGGCGGTGGGTCGGCTGGCGCCCGATTATTACTGCATGGACGGGACCATCCCGCGCGCGCGGCTCGGGGAGGTGCTGAAGACGATCAGCGCCATGGAAGAGACGTTTGGGCTCGCGGTTGCCAATGTCTTCCACGCGGGCGATGGCAACCTGCATCCGCTTATTCTTTATGACGCGAACGCGCCGGGCGAGACGGCGCGGGCTGAGGCCATGGGCGAGCAGATCCTTGAGCTATGCGTCGCCGTGGGCGGGACGGTATCGGGTGAGCATGGCGTGGGCCTTGAGAAACTGAATCCGATGTGCGCCCAGTTCACGGCTGCTGAACTCGAGCAGATGCACCGAGTGAAAGCCGCGTTCGACCCCGAGCGGCTCTTGAATCCCGGCAAGGCGGTGCCAACGCTCGTGCGTTGTGCCGAGCACGGCGCCATGCACGTGCACGGTGGCAAACTGCCGTTCCCTCACCTGCCGCGGTTCTGACGCGAGGCGTTGTTAATGTCGTCTCCGACTACCGCAGGCTGACATGGAAGTGGACATGCCGGCAGATCGCGACGGCTGGGAGTCGCTGCTCGATACGGTCCTACGTGCCCGTGCGGACGGGCGGCGACTGGTCATTGCTGGCGCCGGCAGCAAGAACTTCCTCACGCCGCCAGCGGGCGAGCTTTTGTCCGTCTCCACCCTTTGCCATCGGGGTGTGATCAGCTATCGGCCCGAAGAGCTGGTCGTCACCGCACGAGCGGGCACCCCGATCACAGAGCTCGAGTCAATGCTTGCAGCCTCGGGCCAGCACCTGCCCTTCGAACCGCCCCGTTTCGGTGGTAGCGGCACCGTGGGTGGGATGGTGGCTACAGGGCTTTCGGGTCCCGGGCGGCCCTGGTCGGGCGCGGTGCGTGACGCGATCCTCGGGGTCGAAATCATCAATGGGCTAGGCGAGCGACTGCGATTCGGCGGTCAGGTCATGAAGAACGTGGCGGGTTTTGATGTTTCGCGACTGCAAGCGGGTGCATTCGGCTCGTTGGGTATTCTGCTCGCGGTGAGCTTCAAGGTGTTGCCCCTGCCCGCAGCGACAGAGACCCGTGTCTTTGAGTGTGACGAGCTTGCCGCGCAAGAGCACCTTAAGCGCTGGTCGCGCCAGCCACTGCCCCTGTCGGCAGCTTGTCACGTTGCAGGTCTACTGCGTGTTCGCTTGTCAGGCGCGCCGGCGGCGCTGTCGGCTGCGGGGACCGTGCTGGGGGGCGTTGTTGATTCCAGGGCGCAAACGTTCTGGCGTGCCTTACGTGATGGTCAGCTCCCCGATTGCTTCCAGCCGGGGCTCTGGCGCGTCACCGTTCCGCCTGCGGCTGTGCTTCCGCCTTCGCTATGCATGAACTGGGGTGGAGCCGAGCGTTGGTATCGTGTTGCGACTGCGGATGCGGCCGATAAGCTGGTTGCCGCAGCGCGTGCGGCGGGAGGCAGCGCGCGACCGTTTGCTGCCGCCTATGGATCGGCATCGGTCGATCCGATCCTTGACCGTTACACCGCTCGGTTACGTCAGGCGTTTGATCCGGATGGACTCTTTAACGCGCATCTCTCGACGGATCGGTTGGGAGCTCCCCATGCGCACTGAACTACCTGCGAGCCTGCTTCAGTCCGAGCGGGGCCAGCGCGCTGATGCGATCCTGCGCAGCTGCGTGCACTGCGGGTTCTGCAACGCGACCTGCCCCACTTATCTTGTCGAGGGTGACGAGCTTGACGGCCCGCGCGGGCGCATATAACTGATCAAGGACATGCTAGAGACCGGCGTCGCCGATACGGTAACGCGAACCCACTTGGACCGTTGCCTCACCTGTCGATCGTGTGAAACGACTTGCCCGAGCGGCGTGCAATATGGGGAGCTGCTCGAGATTGGTCGGTCTACGTTGGAACAGGCGCCCGTGCGGGGGCTGCGTGACCGACTGCTACGTTGGGGATTGCGTCGTGTTGTCCCTTACCCCCGACGTTTTGGACCGTTGGTCGTTCTCGGTCGCGCGTTCCGTGCTGTTCTGCCCGCACGATTGGGTGAGTCCATTCCGCCGAAGCGTGCTTCGTCCCACGAGGTGATCCCTAGTGCCGTGACCAAACCGATGCCTGTGGGGCGCGTCGTGCTGCTTGAGGGTTGCGTACAGCGGGTCGCGACGCCTGAGGTGAATGCCAGGCTCCGCGCCTTGCTTGCGGCGCGGGGCATCGAGGTGATCACGGTTCGAAACGAAACCTGCTGCGGCGGGCTCGCGCTCCACCTCGGAGCAGAAGCCGAAGCCGAGTCGGCGATGGCGCGGTTCGCTGATGCACTGGCACCGCATCTCGATGGCGTCGATGCGATCGTCTCGACGGCCAGTGGTTGCGGGGTGACCATCAAGGATCTTGGTCGACTCCTCGCGCGGGACCCAGACCGGGCGGCGCTTGCCCAGCGAGTCGCTGCGCTTACCCGGGATGTCGCCCAGTATCTGGCGCAATTACCAGGGGAATGGCGTCGAGATGCTGCGGTAAAACGGGTTGCCTGGCACCCCCCGTGCACGTTGCAGCATGGGCAGCGTGTGACGGGCGTAGTAGAGCAGTTGTTGCGTCAAGCCGGTTACGAGCTCGTTCCCGTTGCAGATGCACACCTCTGCTGTGGTTCGGCAGGTACATATTCCCTGCTTGAGCCTGAGCGTGCGCGGCTGCTGAGATCGGCGAAGCTGCGCGCATTGCTCGAGGGAGAGCCCGAAGTTATCGCGACAGCCAACATCGGCTGCCAGCTGCATCTTGCATCGGCAGCGCCACGCCGTGGGGAGGGCGCTGTGCCTGTTCGCCACTGGATCGAGCTTCTGCGTTAGGATCAAACGGGGATTGACCTGCGTCGAGCCGGGGGGCTCGACCATCGATGGGCCGCGGGCCAGGGGGGAGCGATGGATGATCACTCTGCGCGCATAGCGCCGCGCCACTATGCGTTTCTCACGTTTCTTACGCTGCTGAACGTTATGAATTTCGTCGATCGGCAACTGCTTGCGAGCTTTGCGAACTTCATTGTGCCGGAGCTTGAGCTCACCAATACCCAATTTGGGCTGCTCACGGGACTCTTCTTCATTGTGTTCTACTCGGTGATGGGGCTATTTCTCGGCTCCCTGGCAGACCGCGTCAACCGGACTCGGCTCATTGCTGCCGGACTTGCCCTCTGGAGCCTGCTCACCGCCATCTCCGGCTTGGCGCGCGGGTTCTGGTCGCTTGCTGTGCCACGCATGCTCATTGGCGTTGGCGAATCGATCATGACGCCGACCGCGATGTCGCTGCTCGCCGACCGCTTCCCCCCAGCACGACTCGGATTTGCCTCCGGGTTTTACTACATGGGTGTTCCGATCGGCACTGGCGTGAGCCTGTTGATCGTTGGCTATCTGGGGCCAGCCCTTGGTTGGCGCAATTGCTTCTACCTCTTGGGCGCTACCGGGATCCTGCTTGCCTTGATCATGCTGGCCCTGAAGGAGACGCCGCGACGGCACGTGACCGATGCCGCGGCTCCCTTACCAGATTTTCGCACCATCGTGCGCACGCTTATTTTCGCACTGCGCAACTGCCCTGCGCTTGGGCTGACCATCGCGGGTGGGGTGGGGCTACATTTCGTCATCGGTGCGGCGACCTTCGATCAGCTTTGGTATGTACAGGAGCGGGGTTTCGAACGCGCCGAGATCGCACGCATGACCGGATGGATCGGAATGGCCGGTGGCGTGCTCGGAACCCTGTTTGGCGGCGTTGGAAGCGACTGGTTCATGCGCCGTACCGGTCGGGGTCGTCCGCTCTTTTTGTTCTGGATCATGCTGTTGCTTGCGCCCATCAATATTGCTTACCGCCTCGTTGATCCCGACAGCCTTTGGTTCTGGGTGGGTGTGTTCACGGGCTTTTTTCAGCTGGGTGCGTTCTATGGGCCCACCTTCTCCACGGTTCAGGAGCTGGTGCCGCCACAGATCCGTGGCACGTTGGTGGGCTTTTACATCCTCATGCTGAACTTCATCGGCTTGGGGGTTGGGGTCACCGTGGGAGGGCTGGTGATTGATAGTTTCGCCGCAGCCGGCGTGGCGCAGCCTTACACATGGGGGCTGGTCGTGTTTACCGTGCTTTCGTTGCTCGCGATCCCGCTTTTTCTCATGGCCGGTCGACGTTTCGAATCAGACCGAGTGCACATAGCCAAGCTCATGGCCGCGCGCGCATAGTCGCGCGCATAAGAGCGTGCTGCAGAGGAGCGGCGCGTTGGGCGGTTCAACCGCGCCCGATCTGCCACTCCGCGCGGATGCGTTGGGCTTCGGGCTTGTCGCCTTGGGCCTGCCGAGCATCGGCAACCAGTAACCACGCACGTCGCGCGAGCGACATGGACGATCCCGACAGACTCACCGCGCGTCGCGCCAGCTGCTCTGCTGCGACCGGCTCGTTTGCAGCGAGGTGTAGCTCCGCCAGGCGCATCCAGAGCACGGGATCGTTCGGACGCAGCCGCATGGCGCGCTCCGCATAGGCGATTGCTTCGCCCGTGTTACCGGCCTGCAGCGCGCTGTCGCTGCGCGCAAGCAGTGCCGCCGTAGCTGGATCGGCGGGACGCGGAAGGTCGGCCTCGGCTTCGTCCGGCAGGGTTTTCTTCGGGGCAGGCTCGCGCTCGGTCTCGCTTGGTAGGGCGGGGCTGGGCTTGCGCTCGGGGGTCTGGGATGTGGCGCCACGCTCCTCCACGGGTGGGCGCGGCGCGCTGGGTGGTAGCTGAGTAACGCAGCCGGCAAGCAGCAGCGTGAGCGCCGCGATTGCGGGATTCAGAAGCGATCGAACCATGATTTGATCCGTTCCAAGGGTGTGGTTTCGGGAACGTCACAGCCGGCCAACGGTCGCAGCGTCTGATTGCCCGGTAGCTCGATCTCGACCGGTTCTCGAGTGCAGGCCGCGGTTGCGGCAAGACCCGTATCGTAATCGATGGTTCGCAGGCGATTCGGTGGCGGCAGAATGATGGGCTGCACCGCCAGACCCTGCATGATGGCATCCCAGACCTTGAGCGCGCCGGTAGCGCCGCTCAGGCGTGTGGAGTGGTTGTCATCGGCGCCTACCCAGGTCACCACCAGATAGGCGTTGTCCATGCCGACAAACCAGCTGTCGCGGTAGTCGTCGGTGGTGCCCGTTTTGCCCGCGGTACCACTGCGTGCGAAGGGTGAGCCCCGTCCGGTGCCGTAGCGCATCACCGCCTGCATCCCCCGCAGCAGCGCGCTCGCGGCGTCCGGGGCAATGCGCTGTTCACCACCTTCAATGGAACGGCGGGTGAGCGGCCGGCCCTCGGCA
The DNA here is from genome assembly GCA_049454295.1 of Pseudomonadales bacterium. Classification (GTDB taxonomy): domain Bacteria; phylum Pseudomonadota; class Gammaproteobacteria; order Pseudomonadales; family Azotimanducaceae; genus UBA7803. The sequence goes on along the minus strand of JBMTYG010000021.1, from coordinate 8,235 downwards.
TCGGTGACGGTGATCACGGCCTTCGGCGGCGTGCGAAAGCCGCCGCTCGCGATGGTGCCATAGAGCGTGGCGACTTCCATCGGCGTCATGGCTTCTGCCCCGAGAAGGAGTGAGGGGTAGCGGTTCTCGACGCGGTGGCCGGACAGCTCCTCGATGCGGTCGGCAATGGTCTCGACGCCGAGTTGGATGCCGAGGCGCACGGTCGCCAGGTTGAGCGAATCCCCGAGCGCCCGGACCAGAGGCACGGGTCCGTGCACGCGTCTGTTATAGTTGTTGGGTGACCAGGTTTGTCCGGCCAAACGCAGGGTGATGGGCGCGTCATCCACCATGCTCGCCAGGTGATAGCCCGACTCGAGCGCCTTGAGATAGACGATCGGCTTTACTAGCGACCCGATGGAACGTCGGGCATCGAGCGCGCGATTGAATCCGTCGAAGCCGGCAACCCGCCCGCCCGCGAGCGCGACGATCTCGCCCGTCTGAATGCTACGCACGACCGCCGCCCCCTGGAGACTGTTGGCCTTCAGGCCGCGTGTGCGCTCGAGTCCGTCGAGGGTGTTCGCGAGCGCTGATTCCACCCGTTCCTGCATCAGCGGATTGAGATTGGTGAAAATGCGCAGCTTGCCAGCGGTCAGGTCCTGGTCGCGATACTGATCGGCGAGTCCGCGCCGTACCAGGTCCATGTAGGCGGGGTAGTAGGTGGCACCCAGGCGCGTGCCGCGCGCCAACCGCAGCGGCTCGGCGCGTGCGCGAGCGTGTTCGTCTGGGGTCAGCAGCGCATACTCGAGCATCCGGTCCAGAACGAAGTTGCGGCGTTTGAGCGCGCGCTCGGGATATCGATAGGGGTTGTAGACCGTGGGGCCACGGATCACCGCGATCAGTACGGCGATCTCTTCGGGTCGGAGTTCATCGATGGGTTTGTTGAAATAGAACTGCGCGCCCAGACCAAAGCCATGGACCGCTCTGCGTCCGTCCTGGCCGAGGAAGATCTCGTTGATAAACGCGTTGAGAATGTCTTCCTTGCTGAAGCGGTAGTCCAGGATGATCGCCATCAGCACTTCGCGGATTTTGCGTTCGATTGTGCGGCGATTGCTCAGATAGAAACTTTTCACCAGCTGCTGCGTTAGCGTGCTGCCGCCTTGCTGCACCTCGCCGGCGCGCACGTTTACCCAAAGGGCCCGCAGAATGCCCATCGGGTCGAAGCCCAGGTGGGTATCGAAGTTCTGGTCTTCCACTGCCTTGAGCGCTTCCGTCAGCAGGGTCGGAACATCTTCCGGCTGCAGGACGATACGGTCCTCGCCGTGACTCGGGAAAAAACTGCCTATCGCCTGAGGATCCAGCTCGATGATCGGAATCATGCGACCGTCGCTGTCAGCGACTTCGACGATGGCATCCCGCGCGAAGCGCACACGAATGCGCTGAATGTCGCGAGGGCCCTCAGCGAAACGAAATGCGCGTAGGTGGATCTCAAGGCTGTCGCCGTCGCGCTGGAACGCGCCCGGCGGCGGCCGTCCGTTCACCTGCCGATAGCCGAGACGTTCAAGCTCTTCGCTGAGGCTTCGCTGCGAAAGGAGCGCGCCGCTGAACAGCTCCAGCGGTTCGGCGAATATCACCGCGGGTTCCGACCAATGACGCTCGTTGAACGTGCGCGTGATGATCGTGTCGAGGTAGCGCATGTAGCCTATGGTTGCGGCCGCGCCGACGGCGGCGACGATAAAGAGCGCGAGCAGCAGCGTGCGCAGGAGCCGCGCCAGGAATCGTCGCACGCGCCCCGGCGGTCGCGCGGGTGCTGGACCGGGTGTTTCTTTGCGGCTGCGCCGCCGCCGGGTGCGGGGTACCCGTGGTTCCGTGCGCAGCGAGTCAGGCACCGTCATTGCTCTGCAACGCTGTTGTCCGCTGCGCGAGAAGCCACGCGTAGTTGCCGCCATGGCGGTGGGCGCAGGGTTGAGCTTGGGCCAATTCGAGCCCTGGCGAGCGCAAGCGGCGCGACCGTCACGGCGGGGCAGCTGCGGCTGCGACGGTACTCGAGCGCGGCCGCAAGCCGCGCTTCGCTCGTGGCGCCGAGAGAGTTCAGGAAGTCATCGGCTACAGCGCAGCCCGGCAGCTCTGCGCTGGTCGTGGCTGTCCCCTCGACCGGGCTGAATCCATCAGCGTAATCGCCGAAGCCCGCATCGTTCAGTCCCTGGAACTGAATCGAGAAGTAGGTGGTGCCGCAGTTGTCCTCGGGATAGAACCCGTAGGGTTTGCCGCAGGTGGTACCGCCTATCTGGACGACCTCGACGTTGATCCCCGCGAGCGCGTTCATGATTGATTCGCTGGCGGAACAGGTCTCCGAGCCGGTCAGAACAAATACGCGGGGCAGCGCAAGGGTCGGCAGGGCTCGCCCGCTGGGAACCGAGAACCCTGTCGTCGTGCTGCGAAATGGCAGGGGACGCAGCACTTCCCCCGTCACGGGGTTTCGTGTGGTGTGCTGATCGTTGAAACGCTGGGTCTCGAACGCGCGGTCGCGAGTTCGGTTCGGACCAGCGATCATGTAGGCGAGTTCGCTTGCGATGTCGAGAAATCCGCCGCCGTTGTACCTCAGGTCGAGTACGAGGTCGCTGATACCCGCGTCGTCCAGACCAGTCACGGCCTCCAGCAGCTCGCGCTCGGCGGTTGCGATATGGTCGGTAAAAAGCAGATAGCCAACGGCCCCTGTGGGCGTATCGATGACTCGACTCATCGGCACGGGATCGTAGGTGACGCTTTCGGCGGTGAGTACCACCGTCCGCTGTTCCCCGCTCTCGGCATCCTCGAAAACAAAGGTGTGCGCCGTTCCCGGTGTGTCCGGGTACAGGGCAGCATTCAAGAGCTCGGGCGCTTCCTCACTGCCGTCATTGACCGCGTCGATACCGTCTATCTCGATGACCCTCAGCCCGCGTTCGAGCGCAATGGTCGTGCTCGCAGCCGGAGAGCCAGGCTCGACAAGGGCAACTCGGATATCTCGGGGTGGACTCGCAGCCGGCAGTGTCCAGATCACGCCATAGCCGACACTCACGCCCTCGTTAGATAGTTTTTGGTAGGCCGCCGTGTCCAGGCTGCCGTGGAAGTTATCCTTCGGCCGACCGCTCGGGGTGATGGCTTCGGTCTTCAACAGATCGAAATAGTCTGCGGTCTCGAACAGCGCGGGATCGCGGTCTTCGACTTCTCGGTACCAAAGGTACAGATCGTGGGTCCAGGAGCGCAGCCAGTTGTTCTCGTCCAAGCGCGTGCCCGCCCGATCGGGATAGGGTCGACCGGTGGTCGGATCAATGCCTGAGCGCGGCGCCACACAGCGTGCTGCGAAGGTCTCGGGACTGCGAAAAGTCCCAGGCGTCCAGCTGGCGCCGCCGGTCCCTCCGCCGGTCCCTCCGCCGGAGCCGCCGGCACTCGATCCCCCGCTGGCGGATTCGCTTGCGCTGCCGCCACCCCCGCCGCAGGCAGCAAGGACGACCAAGACGCCCAGTGTCAACGCAACCCGATTGCGTGGGTGGATGGTTTTGTATGAGGGAGCGTGGCGCATCGAGAGCCTTACTGTGTGCGCGTGAAAGGATAGCGCACTCGCCCCCCCTCCGGCTGTGTCCGTCTTGTCGCCGTGAGGGGGGATGGGCACAATGCAGCGGTCCTGAGGGGTGGTTAATCCTGAGACACCGGTCATCCGGTGGACCCTTTGAACCTGATCCGGGTAATACCGGCGTAGGGATAGGCATTAGCGAATGGCTGCTGCGCGGCCCTTCGTCCTCCTTGGGGCATTCTTTGGCAATGAGGCTGTTGCTCATGAATGACCCGGTCCGTTTTCTTTTGCGTTCCCTCTTTCGCGTCGCGCTGGTAAATGTCGTGGGCGCATCCGTTTTTTTCGCAGCACTGCCCGCGCGCAGCACCGAGCTGATCGAGGAAATCGTGGTGACCGGCGAGTTCCGCCGCGCAACGCTTGTCGACACAGCCGCCAGTGTGTCCGTCGTGCCGCTCGAGGACTATCGCTCAGGCACGGTAAATCATCTCGAGGAGATCCTCGGCCGGCTGCCTAACGTTAACCTTGCAAGTGGGTCTTCGAGAGCACGCTTTGTGCAAATCCGTGGCATCGGCGAGCGTGGCCAGTTTACCGAGCCGCTCAACCCGTCGGTGGCTCTGGTCCAGGACGGTGTGGACTTGAGCGGTCTCGGCAGCACGGCCACCCTATTCGACGTCGCGCAGGTTGAGGTGCTGCGCGGACCGCAGGGGACGCTCTATGGCGCCAACGCGCTGGCGGGGCTGATCAATATTCGCTCGGCAGATCCTACCGATGAATTCGCGGCCCGCCTGCAGCTGGATGGTGGCGATTACGGCGCCGTTGGCGTCGGCGCGGTCGTCTCCGGTCCAATCAACCCGTCGTCCGGATTTCGTTTGGCAGCCCGTCAGTACCGTGATGACGGATTTCTCGACAATGACCACCTCAGAGCGAGCGATACCAACGAGCGCGACGAGCGGACAGTGCGTAGCAAGCTGACATACGCGCCGAACGAGACCACCACCTGGACGACGGTACTCGGCTACGTGGATGTCGATAATGGCTACGATGCCTTCAGCCTCGATAACAATCGCAGCACGCTGTCCGACGAACCCGGTCGCGATCGCCAGCGCAGCACGTATGCCAGCCTTGGCGTTCGGCTCGCAGAATCTCCGCTCGTTGCCTTTGAGGGCGTCCTTGGGCTTGTCAGTGGTCGCACGGACTATGGCTACGACGAAGATTGGACTTTCTCTGGCTTTCACCCAGATGGCTATGCTTCCACTGATCGTTATTTGCGTGACCGAGAGGTCGCGTCTCTGGATCTGCGCTGGCTGTCGGCGCCTGAAGGTCGGCTGTTCGGGGTGACCGATTGGGTGGTTGGTTTCTATGGGCTCACCCAAGAAGACACGCTGGATCGGCGTTATACCTTTGCTGATCCGTTTGACAGTGAGTTTTCAATCGACCGCACTGCAGCCTACGCCGAAGTCGACCACCCGCTCGGGGATACCGTACGCGCGCGTGTGGGGGCGCGGGTAGAGCAACACGCGTCGCGCTATCGAGACAGCGAAGGCGTAGCGTATGACCCCGATGACAGGCTGCTTGGCGGGCGGGCGGTGCTTGAATGGGACTATCGTCCCGGTGCTATGGCGTACATCAGCACGTCGCGCGGCTACAAGGCGGGTGGGTTCAATATCAGCGGAACACTTGATGCGGATCTGCGTGGTTATGATCCTGAGGCGCTCTGGAATCACGAGATTGGCGTGAAGGGGCGCTGGTTGGATGATCGCCTGACCGCTCGCGCGGCAGTGTTCCTGATGCATCGTGATGATGTGCAGGTGGAAACGTCGATCGTTCGTGTGCGCCCGGACGGCAGCGCCGAGTTCATCGACCTGATCTCGAATGCGGCGGAAGGGGTGAACCAAGGGCTGGAGCTCGAGGCCGAGTGGCAAGTTGCCGCGACCTGGTCTGCCTTCGCGGCGCTTGGGCTACTTGACACCGCGTTCGATGATTTCACCAACCAGAATGGCGAAGACCTGGACGGAGAGCCGCAGGCGCATGCGCCGCGCTGGCAGGGTCTAGCGGGGCTCGAGTGGCGACCGATGGCAGGCTGGTACGCGCGCGTGGAGGCCGAGGGCAAGGACAGTTTTTATTACTCGAACAGCGAACGCTTGGTACCGCGTCGCGACGACGTCCGATCTGACGCCTACGTGCTTTGGCACGCCACTGTGGGGTTCGAGGGTGAACGCTTTGCCGTGAAATTCTGGGCACGCAACCTGGGCGACGAGGAGTATGCAACGCGCGGCTACTACTTCGGCAACGATCCCCGCGACGGCTACGCGCCCCATGGCTATGTCCAACTGGGCGAACCGCGTCGCGTCGGCGTTACGGTGACGTTGTGGAACTGACCGGTCGGGCAGTCTCCGTGTCGGGCGTGCTCAGCCGCGCTTCTGAGATGAGATAATCCACCGTGTCCAAGGCGGTCTTGCGACCTTCGTTCATACCGACCAAGTAGCGACCGGCAACGATCAGCGTTGGCACGCCGCTGATACCGAGCTTCGCGAGCGTGCGCTCGTTTTGCCGCAGGCGCTGTGCGACGACAGGACCGCGAGCGGCGGCGAGAAAATCTTCGGCGCTGGTACCGAAGCCGTCCACGAAGTCCGCTACGGCTTCGATATTGAGGAATTGACGGCCTGTGTCGTGAATGGCGGCGAACAGGCGCTCATGGTGGCGTGCGCGGACACCGAGGACATCGAGCGCGTGGTAGGTCTGGGCGAGCACGGTCCAGGACGGGGAGAATGCGGCCGGAATGCGCTCGAAGCGCACGTCATCCGGTTGCGCTTCCTGCCATGCTTCGATGAGCGGGTCGAAGTTGCGGCAGTGCACGCAGGCATAGGAGAACACTTCCTGAACAACGATCGGCGCGCCAGCCACCGGCGCCGGCGCGTCCTCGATTAGCCGGTAGTGGGTGCCTTCGACAAACTTGCCGTCTGCGCCCCCACCGGTGCCGTACCAGATTCCAACCGCGCTCACGACAGCGGCCAGTCCAAGCGCGGCGGCTACGATCAGCGTGCGCACACGGTCGACCTGGGTGGCAGGGGCGCGGGACTTATTGCGGCTCGAGCGGCTCATGGCAGTTCCGGTTGTGGGGTTTGGACGAGTCTAGCGGAGCCGCTGTACAGAGTGCAGCTGGTCCGTCTTATTGCAGCGGTTGCGGCGTTGCTCGGACAAGCGTGAGCGGATTCTTTGTCGTTCTGCGCGTGTCACGGGCGACACACGGGCTGGGTGGCAAGCTGGGCTCGAGTTTTCTCGGGAGTGATCATGTCCGAAAGCTATGTGCTCTATCAGTACGACAGCTGTCCGTTTTGTCAACGGGTGCGTCGATTCCTCGCTGAGGCGGGTTTGTCGCTGCCGCTCAAAGACACGCTGCGTGATCCCGAAGCACGCCGCGAGCTGCTGGTCGGCGGCGGTGACACCCAGGTCCCCTGCCTGCGAATCGAGCGTGACAGCGGGGTCACCTGGCTCTATGAATCACTCGATATCATCGCGTATTTGCGCGCACACGCGGTTCGTTCTGCCTGAGGGCTTGCGCTCGCCGCACTCTGGCGGATTTGCTAATGTCCGCGAGCTTTTCCTGACAGCTGTCATTCATTCACCGTGCAGAGGACCCTGCTATGAAACTCGGACTGATTTCCGGTTACTCCGGCCGCAAGATGAGCATTCCCATCGACGCGGTGCGTCATGCGGAGAATCTGGGCTATGACTCCATCTGGACGGCTGAGGCCTATGGCTCGGACGCCGTGACCCCCGCCGTCTGGATTCTCGCCCAAACCACGAAAATCAAGGCAGGCACGGCGATCATGCAGATGCCCGCGCGCTCGCCGGCGATGGCGGCGATGACGGCGATGAGTATTGCCGAGCTCTCGGGCGGCCGTTTCATCTGCGGCGTGGGCGCCTCGGGCCCTCAGGTGGTCGAAGGCTGGCACGGTGTACCTTACGGCAAGCCGGTCACGCGCCTGCGCGAGTACATTGCCATCATGAAGCAGATCATCGCGCGCCAAGGCCCCGTGACGTTCGAGGGCGATATGTATCAGCTGCCGTATCAGGGCCCAGGTGCCAGCGGTCTTGGCAAGCCGCTGAAGAGCATCCTGCACTGCGAAGAAGACATTCCGATCTACGCAGCGACCATCACCCCGGCGGGTGTGCAGGCTGCGGCGGAAGTCGCGGACGGCTTCTTCCCGGTGTGGATGGACCCGGACCAGTACCACGTGTTTGACGAGCCGATCCGCAAAGGCTTTGCCAAGGCAGGCAACGGGAAGGATCTGACCCAGTTCGACATCGCCCCGTTCGTCACCTGCATCATGGGCGATGACGTCGAGCAGTGCATGCAGCCGATCCGCGGCAACATGGCACTTTACATCGGCGGCATGGGCGCGCGCGGCAAGAACTTCTACAACGATTACGCGAAGCGACTGGGCTTCGAGGAAGCGGCGATCAAGATCCAGGATCTGTACCTGGCGGGTCGCAAGGACGAAGCGATGGCGGCGGTGCCCGCTGAGCTCATCGATGCCTGCCATCTGGTCGGTCCGGCTGACCGGATCAAGGATCGTCTGCAGCGCTGGATCGCGGCCGGCAAGAAGGGCCACGTATCCAGCATGCTGATCGGGTCGCAGCAGCCTAAAGTGCTGGAACTGCTGGCCGAAAGCGTACTCTGAGCGCGCGCCGCGGGGGGGGGG
>JBMTYG010000020.1:0-34509 GCA_049454295.1 Pseudomonadales bacterium | reverse complement strand
CGCCTTGACCTGTTTCTGCTGGCGGGCGCCCTGCTCGAGCGAGCGGGAATTCAGTCGGTCGCCTGCGAGCGGCTCTGCACCCACGATGACGCTCGGTTCTTCAGTCATCGGCGCGCCTCAACCCACCCCGAAAAGTCCACAGGGCGCATAGCCACGCTCGCCTGGCGCGTCGGTTAGCGGGCGCCTGCGTCGGCGGACGCGGTGTTTGCGCCACACTGCTCGGCGACGACCTGTGCGGCGTCAGCGATGCGCGTTTCACGTTCGGCTTCGGACATTGCCCGCTCCTGACCCTCGGCGTCGCGTACCCGAATTCGTCCGGATGCCTGCAAGCGCTCGAGTACGCCGCGCGCTCGCGCACAGTTCGCATCTCTGAGGCGGGCGGACTCCTGCGCGCGCTTGGCCTCCGCGGCCAAAAGCCCGTCCAGTGCGTCCTGCTGTTCGGGTGTCAGACGTGACGGCGCGGGAGTGATTGGTGCGGCCCCGGCGCTGGTCGTCCCGTTGTCGGGCGTCGAACGGGTGGAGGCGGTCGGTACCTCGATCGCCTCGGCGGCGACGCCCGCCGGGGGTTGGGCAGCGTAGGCCATCTCGCCATCGGGTCCCCGGTAGCGCCAGATTGTGTCAGCGTTGACGGCGGTGCACGGCACCACCGTGAGGAGCAATAGTAGACAGCCCTGAGTCGCGCGCATGGTAGAGCCTCACCGGGCGGCACATTCTCTGCCATGTTACGATTTTGCGGTTGCCCGAGTCGCGCCTGCAAAAGGTCCGCACCGACGGGAGCCATTCATCAAGGAGATTTCGTGAGCCATCCGCAACTTGCACTGAGCAACGACGAATTGCTGTCTACCACCCGAGCCGTCCGCAAGCGGCTCGATTTTGATCGGCCGATCGAAGACAGCGTGCTGCGTGAGTGCCTGGAACTTGCGGTTCAGGCACCCACAGGGTCGAATGCGCAGGGATGGCAGTTCGTGTTCGTGCGTGATCCGGCGAAGAAGGCAAAGATCGGCGAGTACTATGCGCAGGTCTGGCAGGAGTACCGCAATATGCCGTACGCCATCCATCAACTGCACCGCGGCACGGGCAACGAAGCACTGGAAGCGAGTCAGGAGCGCTCCACGGATTCCGCCGAGTTTCTTGCGGCCAATATCGGGCGCGCGCCGGTGCTGCTTATTCCGTGCGTCGCGGGTCGGACTGATCTCCCGGGTGCGGGCGATCTGCTGGGTCAGGCGTCGATGTTTGGTTCAATCATTCCGGCCGCTTGGAGCTTCATGCTGGCCGCCCGAGCGCGAGGCATCGGCAGCGCCTGGACGACCCTTCACCTGCGCCACGAGCAGGCGGTTGCCGAGCTTCTTGGCATCCCCTACGCAGTTTTCATGCAGGTGGCGTTGATTCCCTTGGGCTATACCGTTGGCACGCACTTCAAGCCAGCCTATCGCCCTCCGATAGAGACCGTCATGCATGTCGACGCGTGGTAGTCCACGTGGCGTTACGGGTTTACGTTACGGTCCTGCTGCTTTTCGTTGGCGCAGGCGCGCTCGCTGATTCGGGTTGTCAGGACGATAAGGCGCCGGGTATCGATCGGTTCCATGCCCAGAGCTGGGGTATTGATGAGCGCAATACGCGCTATCAACCCCGTTCGACGATCGCGAGTGGCAATGTCCCCACCCTGGAGCTCGCCTGGGTGTACGGGCTCGCAAGCACGACACCGCGATCGTTGCCCCTGGTAAGTGACGACACGGTGTTCGTGGGCGATGGTCCCCGCGGGGTGGTCGCGCTGGATCGCACGTCGGGCTGCGAGCGATGGCTGTCTCCGCATTCGGGCAGCATCGCCAGCGCGCTGGTCCCGGCAAGCGCCGGCAACCGTCCGTTGCTCGTGTACAACGACCGTACCCAGGGTATCTATGCGCTGGATGCGCGCACCGGAGAGCCGGTCTGGCGCACTGGCATGGACGATCTGCCGCTCGCGTGGTACTCCGGTACGCCATTGCCGATTGGTGACACGCTGTATGCGCCGATTTCCTCGTTCGAAGTGGCACTGGCGATGAATCCCTTTTACGGCTGTTGCACCACGCGCGGGGGGCTTGCAGCGTTCGATCTCGAGACCGGTGCGAGGCGCTGGTTCCTACCCACCATCGACGAGCCGGCAAAGCGTACCGGCAGTCATTGGTTGTTCGTGGATGAATACGGTCCCAGCGGCGCCGCGGTCTGGGGTGCGCCGAGCTACGATGCAAAGCGGCAGTGGCTCTATTTCGGCACCGGGCAGAACTACTCCCATCCCACAACGGCGACCAGCGACGCGATTTTCGCGGTTGATGCCGCGACCGGCACCGTGCAGTGGCACCGGCAGTTCACCGCGAACGATGCCTACACGGCCGCGTGCAACAACATTGAACTTAATCATCCGAACTGCCCGAAACCAACCGGGCCTGACGTCGATTTTGGCGCACCGACGCTGCTGGTGACCGCGCCCAGCGGGCGCCAGCTGCTCATCGCCGGACAGAAGTCAGCCGAGGTTCACGCCATGGATCCGGCGACGGGCACGGTGCTCTGGAGCAAGCGCCTTGGACGTGGCGGCATTATTGGCGGTGTCCACTGGGGCATGGCAGCTAACGAAGCCCTGGGGCTGCTGTATGTCCCCATCAGTGACAAGGAAATCGAGGGGTTCCCAGCGCCCGGGACCCCCGCACCGGGCCTTTACGCGCTTGACATCGAAACCGGCGAAGAGCGTTGGGTCTATACCCGTCCTTCGCGTTGCCCTGACACCGAGTGCGTTTTTGGGTTATCCGCCGCAGTGTCTGCTGCGAATGACGTGGTGGTGGTCGGCAGCATGGACGGCATGCTCGAGGTGCTCCACGCTGCGACAGGCGAACGTCTGTGGTCTCATGACGCGTGGCGAGACTATGCCGCGGTCAACGGCGTTGCGACCAGCGGCGGCGCCTTTGACACCCATGGTGCATTGCTCGTTGATGACCTGCTCATGGTCGTGGCGGGATATGGCTACGTGGGTCGGCAGCGCGGCGGCAACGCGCTCCTGGTGTTCCGGGTGCGCTCGCCGGGGCCGACTGATGAATGAGGTGCAACAATCCATGGTGCTGGCTTCGCGATCCCGGCGGCTCGCCGCGACCGCTATCGATGCGGTGCTGGTGCCGTCCCTCAGCCTGCTGCTCGTCATGGCCACTGGCGTGGTCGAAGATGCCGAGGATTACGCCGACGCGTGGTGGGTCATGCATGTTCTGCTTCTGGCCATTGCCAGTTATCTGCTGCTAAACGGCGTTACCCTCTGGCGCTCGCAGCAGACGCTCGGCAAGCGCATTATGGGTATCAAAGTGGTGGACACGCTCGGTTCCCCGGCCGCTTGGTGGCGATTGATCGTGCTGCGCGCGCCGTTCTTCGCGCTCATGTTTCTCGTCGTTGTGCCGCCCGTTGCGCTGCTGCCGCTGATCGATCACCTGTGTCTATTTGGCAAAAAGCGACGCTGTTTGCACGATCGCATAGCAGGTACGCTCGTCGTGCAGGCCGGCGCACGCTGAACTGTTTCGGAAATAGATATGCAACAACTCTTCGTTCTGGTCCTCGTGCTCAACCTGCTGGTAGAAGGATTTGCCGGCGTAGCCCTGATCAGCGGTCCGGGTGGTCTCTCGGCGGCGGGTAGCGGCAATCAGTGGTCGATGCACTACGGTTTTGCGGTCCTGGCGATTGCGAGCGCATCGCTCTGGGTGTGGCCGCGGCGTCGCGATTATCAAGCGATCACGGCGGTGCTTGGCGTGCTGCTCGTGTTCCACGCTGCGCTGGTGGTATCGCTCGCCGCCGCGGGAGATCAGCAGGTCGGTCTGGTCATTCATTCGTTGCTGGCAACCGGCTGCGCGTTCCTCTTTGTTCGGCGGGCGCGCCTCGCGGCCTGAGCAGAGCGCGCGGCGCAGCCCAAGATCCAGCAGCCAGTCTCAGGAGGGAAACATCATGGCAACGGCGACAAGTTACGAAACGATCCATATCGAGAAGCGCGGGTCAGTCGACTGGCTGACACTCAATCGCCCGGAGTCCTTAAATGCCATCAATCTGCAGATGGTGACCGACCTGCGCGATTACTTTGGTGGTCTTGCGGAAGACCCGGCGACCCGTATCGTCGTCATGCAGGGTGCGGGTCGCGCTTTCTGCGCGGGTCTCGATATCAAAGCCTCCCAAGCGGGGGAGACCAGCCAACCATTTGGCTATGGCTTCGGGTTTCAAGGCTACCTGGCGGAGGTGTATATCCGCATGCGGCGCTGCCCGCAGCCCATTGTCTCGCTCATCAAGGGGCCTGCGTGCGGGGGCGGATTCGCCTTTGCGCTGGCGTCGGACATCCGCGTGGCAGGGCAGAGCGCGCGCATGAACGCAGCGTTCATCAGAATCGGACTGTCGGCCTGTGATATGGGCGCCTCCTATTTCCTGCCGCGCTTGGTGGGTACCTCGATCGCGTCGGAGCTCATGCTCACCGGGCGTTTCATTCATGCCGATCGCGCGCTGTCGACCGGGCTGGTTTCCACCGTGGTGCCCGATGACGAGCTCGAGCAGGCGGCACAGGTGTACGTGAACGAGATGCTCTCCACGTCGCCCATGGGCCTGCGAATGACCAAAGAAGGACTCAATTTTGCGATCGATGCCCAGGGGCTTGAGGCCGCAATGGCGATAGAGAATCGCAACCAGCTCATGTGCGCGCGCACTAACGACGCGCGCGAGGGCATGCGCGCGTTTGTCGAGAAGCGCGCGCCGGTCTATACCGGCACCTGAATTCGCCTTCGTCGAGCGCGCGCGCCTGACGGCCCAGGCGACGCGCTGGGAAACAGCGCCCGATTAACGGGCGCGTCTTGCGTTGACATGCCGCAGGCGAAACCGAAAAATACCGCCCCCTTTCGCTCCGCCGGTCAAACCGCCGCCCAATCAATGGGTTGGGGCGGCCCTCGCGGTTCACCTCGGCGCGTTGGGCGGATACCACTTTGAGCGACAGGGCGCGATATGGCAGAGCACCTTTCCGGCGGCGACATGTTGATCCGCGCGCTCCAGGACGCCGGCGTGGAATACGTCTTTGGTTATCCTGGCGGCGCCGCGCTGCACATTTACGATGCCATCTTCCGTCAGCAGAAGGTGGAGCACATCCTGGTACGACACCAGCAGGCGGCTACCCACATGGCGGATGCCTATGCGCGTGCGACGGGTAAACCTGGCGTCGTGCTGGTCACCTCAGGCCCCGGCGCGACCAATGCCATCACGGGTATTGCCACGGCTTACATGGACTCGATCCCGATGGTCGTGATCTCTGGCCAGGTACCGGCGAGTCTCATCGGGACGGATGCATTTCAGGAAACGGACATGGTCGGCATCAGCCGCCCGATCGTGAAGCACAGCTTCATTGTGCGTCACTGCAGCGAAATTCCGGAGATCGTGGCGAAGGCGTTTTACATTGCGACGACGGGACGTCCAGGCCCGGTGGTCATAGATGTGCCGAAGAACACCACGGATCCGCTGGTGACCGCTGAATACCGCTACCCGACGTCTGTCAGCCTGCGCTCCTACACACCCGAAACCCGCGGCGATGCCGAGTCCATTCGCAAAGCGGCAACGGCCCTGGTCGAAGCGCGCCGTCCGGTGATCTATTCCGGTGGCGGTGTCATTCTGGGTAATGCGTCCGATGCGCTAACACGGCTTGCGCGCGCGCTCAATTTTCCGGTGACCAATACGCTCATGGGGCTCGGCGCGTTTCCGGGTGAAGACCCCCAGTTCCTTGGCATGCTTGGCATGCACGGTACCTACGAAGCCAACATGGCGATGCACCACGCGGATGTGATTCTCGCGATTGGGGCACGTTTTGATGATCGCGTGACCAATGATCCGGGCAAGTTCTGCCCCGACGCCACCATCATTCACGTGGACGTGGATCCAGCGAGTATCGCCAAGATCATCAACGCCCATATCCCGATCGTGGGTGAAGTCGGGCTTGTGCTTGAAGAACTTGAAACCGAGGTGGCGGGCGCACGGGCGCGTCGACCATCGCTGCCGGATGCCGAAGCGCTTGCACAGTGGTGGGATCGCATCGAAGGCTGGCGCGGTGCGCATGGCTTGCGGCACGACCTGCGTCCAGAGCCGGGTCGCCCGATCATGCCCCAGACGGCCGTGCAGGCGCTCCACCGCGTGACCCGCGGTGAGGCGTTTGTCACGAGCGACGTAGGGCAGCACCAGATGTTCGCGGCGCAGTACTACCGGTTTCCCGCCCCGCGGCGCTGGATCAACTCTGGTGGTCTTGGCACGATGGGTTTCGGTTTGCCCGCAGCTATGGGCGTGCAGTTCGGTTTTCCGGATGCCGTGGTCGCCTGTGTGACGGGCGAAGGCAGCTTCATGATGAACATGCAGGAACTTTCCACCTGCCTGCAGTACGGTCTGCCCATCAAGATCATCAATCTCAACAATCAGGCGCTCGGCATGGTCAAGCAGTGGCAGGACATGCAGTACGGCGGGCGTCACTCGCAGAGCACGTACAGCGACTCGCTGCCCGACTTCAAGACGCTCGTGGAGGCGTTTGGCCACGTGGGCATTCGTGTCGAGCGAGCCGAGGATCTTGAACCCGCGCTCGAGGAGGCTTTCAGCGACAAGTATCGTCGTCGTCTGGTCTTCGTCGATATCTGGGTAGATCGCGAGGAGCATGTCTATCCCATGGCGGTCCGCGGCGGCGCCATGTGCGACATGATCCTGGCACGATCGCCGGTCGGCATCGAGGACAACTACTGATGCGTCACATCATTGCCCTCTTGCTTGAGAACGAAGCTGGCGCCCTTTCTCGTGTCGTCGGACTGTTCTCGCAGCGCAACTACAACATCGAATCACTTACGGTCGCGCCAACAGAAGATGCAACCCTCTCGCGTGTGACACTCATCACCGTGGGGGATGACAGCAAGATCGATCAGATCATCAAGCACCTCTATAAGGTCGTCGAGGTGGTGAAAGTGGTCGATCTGTCAGGATCGGAGCATGTGGAGCGCGAACTCATGCTCATTAAGCTGCGCGCAGAAGGTCCCGCGCGGGACGAAGTCAAGCGCACAGCAGACATTTTCCGCGGCCAGATCGTCGACGTGACCGCTACCACCTATACGGTGCAGCTGGTAGGTCCGAGCGAAAAGCTGGACGCATTCATTCGCGCTATCGGCAAGACCACCATCCTCGAGGTTGTGCGCTCGGGGGTGTCCGGCATCAGCCGCGGCGAAAAGGTGCTCTGCGTCTGACAGCTTGTCGGCCGCGGCGACGACGGATATTGAACGACACCACCCGAGGATCCTCTTATGCATGTGTACTATGACAAGGACGCCGACCTCTCGATCATTCAGCAGATGAATGTGCTCGTCGTCGGCTATGGATCGCAGGGGCATGCCCACGCGAATAATCTGCGCGATTCCGGCGTCACTAATCTCGTGGTGGGGCTGCGCAAGGGTTCCGATTCATGGCGCAAGGCGGCGAACGCAGGCTTTAACGTGGCCGAAGTGGCAGAAGCCTCCAAGACCGCGGACCTGATCATGATCCTCACCCCGGATGAGCATCA
Source organism: Pseudomonadales bacterium (assembly GCA_049454295.1). Classification (GTDB taxonomy): domain Bacteria; phylum Pseudomonadota; class Gammaproteobacteria; order Pseudomonadales; family Azotimanducaceae; genus UBA7803. The sequence goes on along the minus strand of JBMTYG010000020.1, from coordinate 26,948 downwards.
GCAGGCGATTTATCGGGACCAGATCCTGCCTAATGTGAAGGAAGGTGCCGCGCTCGCGTTTGCTCACGGTTTTAACATCCACTTTGGGCTGATCGAGCCGCGCAAGGATTTGGACGTGCTCATGATTGCGCCGAAAGGCCCGGGGCATACCGTCCGTTCGACCTATGTAGAAGGCGGTGGCGTGCCTTCGCTGATCGCGATTTTCCAGAATGCCTCTGGTCGTGCCAAAGACATTGCCCTGTCCTACGCGAGCGCCAATGGTGGCGGGCGAGCGGGCGTGATCGAGACCACGTTCCGCGAGGAGACTGAGACCGACCTGTTCGGCGAGCAGGCTGTGCTCTGTGGCGGTGCGGCGGCGCTGGTGCAGGCCGGTTTTGAAACCCTGGTAGAAGCCGGCTACGCGCCGGAGATGGCGTATTTCGAGTGCTTGCACGAGCTCAAGCTGATCGTCGACTTTTTCTACGAGGGCGGCATCACCAATATGTGGTACACGGTGTCGAACACGGCCGAGTACGGTGGTCTGACGCGCGGATCTCGTATCATCACTGATGAGACCAAGGCAGAGATGAAGCGCATTCTCGCTGAGATTCAGACCGGCCGCTTTGCCCGAGAGTTTGTGACCGAGAATCAGGCGGGCGCGCCGACTATCAAGGCCATGCGTCGTATCAGCCAGGCTCACGCCATCGAGGATGTGGGCGCGCGCCTGCGCGCGATGATGCCCTGGATTCAGGCGCGTCGTCTGGTCGATCGCGACAAGAACTGACCGACGGCAGGGGTGACCCTGCCAGCCGGGGAGGACACCGGAATGGATGTGTCGGATCGGGCGGAAGACGACCAGACAAACGGCGAGGCGGAATCGACCCCGCCGCGCCGTCGAGGCATTTATCTTGCGCCTAACCTGATCACGACTGGCGCGTTGTTTGCGGGGTTCTACGCGATCGTCGCCGGTATGAACGGCAATTTTGTCGCCGCGGCGCTCGCGATCTATGTCGCTATGCTGCTCGATACGCTGGATGGACGGGTGGCGCGTTGGACGCGCACGGAAAGTCGCTTCGGCGCCGAGTATGACAGCCTCTCCGACATGGTCGCGTTCGGTGTGGCGCCTGCGCTCGTTGCGTTTTCCTGGGGCCTCGACACCCTCGGCAAGGTGGGCTGGTTCTGCACCTTCGTCTACATGGCCTGTGCTGCGCTGCGGCTCGCGCGGTTCAACACGCAGAGCGATCTCGCCTCGTTTACCGGGCTTGCGAGCCCCTCTGCTGCAGCGATCATCGCGAGCGCGGTGTGGGTATCGAGCGAGGGGCTGGAAACCACAGAGCCCGCGTTTCTGTCAGCGTTGCTGGTCGGCGCGCTGACCCTGCTGGTCGGTTTGCTCATGGTCTCGAGCTTTCGCTATTTTTCACCGAAAGGCATCGAGCTCAAGGACCGTGTCCCGTTTATCACACTGGTTTTCATTGCGCTGGTGCTCGCGATCATGGTCGCCGATCCGCCCCGCGTGTTGCTGGTGTTGTCGCTGCTTTATGCGGCGTCGGGCCCGGTCACCTTCCTCTGGCGCCGTCGTCGCCGAGCTGCACGGCTGGGGGGCGGAACGTGAGTGCCCTCGCGCGAGAGCGTTGTAGCGCCTGTCAGCCGGGCGCGCCGTCTGTAAGCGGCGCGGAGCGAGTGGCTCTGCTCAGTCAGATCCCGGACTGGGAGGTGCGTGACGAGCACGGCACCCCGGTGTTGGTACGCCTGTTTGTTTGTAAGGACTTTGCCGCGGCGCTACGTTTTGCCAACGCCATCGGGGAGATGGCAGATGCCGAGGACCATCATCCTCGGTTGGTCGTCGAGTGGGGGCGTCTTGAGGTCAGCTGGTGGACGCACGTGATCGGCGGACTGCACCGCAATGACTTCATCCTCGCGGCCCGCACTGACGCCTTGGCCGCAACCGCTTAATCTGAGACGGACCCATGGAATCGGCGTGCCTGAGTGTGCGTCGCAGGGAGGCCGCGGTTATCCGCGGCGGCGTCGGCTCGCCGCGGCAAGCTCCGCAAGACATTCGACGCTGTCGTCCCAGCCAATACAGGCATCGGTAATGCTTTGCCCGTAGACCAGTTCGTCTCGCTGCGCGATTCTCTGGTTACCCTCGACCAGGTTGCTTTCGATCATGACGCCGAAGATACGCTGTTCGCCGTCGGCGACCTGCTGACAGATGTCGGCGCACACGTTGACTTGCCGTCGGTGCTGTTTCTCGCTGTTGGCGTGGCTCATATCGATCATGACCCGCGCATCAAGCCCCGCCGCTGCGAGCAGGCGACTCGCTTCCTGTACCGAGGCGCTGTCGTAATTGGTGCGTCCGCCCCCGCCGCGCAGGATGACATGACAGTCTGGATTGCCGGAGGTGGAAAAGATCGCCGATCGGCCCTGTTTGGTCACCGAGAGAAAAATGTGTGGGTGCGCAGCCGACTTGATCGCATCGACCGCGACCTGAATCGACCCGTCGGTGCTGTTTTTGAATCCCACAGGGCAGGAGAGGCCGGAGGTGAGCTGTCGGTGCACCTGGCTCTCGGTCGTGCGTGCACCGATGGCACCCCAGCTCACCAGATCGCCGATGTACTGCGGCGTGATGGGATCGAGGTATTCCGTGCCCGTGCCGAGACCAAGATCGGTGATGTCACCGAGCACACCGCGTGCGACCCGCAGCCCGGTATTGACGTCGAAGGAGTTGTCAAGATGCGGGTCGTTGATCAGCCCCTTCCAGCCGACGGTAGTCCGTGGCTTCTCGAAGTACACGCGCATCACAACGACGAGGTCGTCCTGATGCCTTTGCATTGCTTCATGCAGGCGCCCTGCATATTCGAGTGCGGCCCGGGGGTCGTGGATCGAACAGGGGCCAATGACCACGAGCAGTCTCGGGTCGCGACCGTGCAGAACGTCCGCGATCAGGCGGCGCGTGCTGAACACCGTACGCGACGCGTTGGCGGTGATGGGCAGCTCGTCGATCAACGCAGCGGGCGGAGTGACTTCTTCCATGCCGGTGATGCGAATGTCATCGGTGAGATACTTCATGCGCGCGAGCCCGCTGTCCGGCAGTTACCTGAGACCCTGTAGAATACCGATTTTCAGCACGGAATGGCGGGCTCCATGCGCGCACCCCTCACGGCACCGGTCCGACGCCGGATACTCGCAGACCTTGGTATCGAGGTCTGGCGTTCCCGTGACGCGGTCGTGGTTGCTGCTGCGACTGAGCCGGTCATCGAACAGGCGCCCTCGGCCTCGCCCACCCCCGCGGGGGACCACGCCGCAGTCACAGCCGCCCCTGTGGCGCCATCGGTCTTGGTGCAGCAGGCGGAGCGCCTCGAGTGCCATGGGTTTGGATTATCCGGCGCGGTCCTGCTGCTCATGAACAGGCCTGTTGGACGGGAGGCGCGCTTTGCCCGCGACCTGCTTGCCGCCGCTGCGGGTAACTACACCGCGGAGCCAGAGCGGCGAGTGTTTGAATGGCCTCCGGTCGCGTCGCTGCCGGGTGCCATGGCGCCGGGTGCGGCACAGCGCGCGCTCGCAGCGTTCATCGACAAGCTGGTGCAGGATGCGGGTGCAAGGGCGGTTTTGGCCGAAGCCGGCACGGTCGAAGCTGGCGTAATCGAGGCGCTGTCATCCGCGCAGCCTCAAGTTGTTGTCGTTTCATTCTCGCGTCTCGCCGAGCTAGTGCGAGACGGCGCGGCGAAGCGTGCGCTCTGGCAGGGGCTGCGAGACGTACGCGCGGCGGGGCCAGCGCCGGAGCCGCGGCAAGAGGGGGCTGAGCGAGGGCAGGATCGGTGACGGGCGCGACGACCCGCGTCGAGTTTCGCTCGATGACCGACGCCGATATCGGTCCGGTATACGCCAACGAGATCGCGGCCTACCCGTACCCCTGGACTCAAGGGAATTTCATTGATTGTCTGCGCGAGCGTAAGGATTGTCGGGTCGCCCTGGCTGCGGGCGCGGTGGTCGGCCACGGCGTGCTTGCCGTGACTCTTGGCGAAGCGCATATCCTTAATGTCTGTATTGCCCCGCGCTGGCAGGGCTTCGGACATGGACGGGTGCTGCTGGCGCACCTGCTTGAACGTGCGGCAGGGCTCGGCGCCGAGCTCGTCTTTCTTGAAGTCAGACCGTCCAACGCGCCCGCGCTCGCGCTGTACGACGCTGCGGGGTTCAACGAGATCGGTCGCCGCCGTGGCTATTACCCGGCAGCGATCGGTCGCGAGGACGCGCTCGTGCTAGCGCTCGATCTGCGTGTCGCGGATTGCTTCCCGTCCTGTGCGCCCGTATCGGGCGCTGGTCCTGCAACCTCTGACAGGTGCTAGAATCCGCCGCCCCGTACGGCGAGCGGTACCGATGTCGACCGATCCGATCGTTCAAGAAGCAGAACGGCGACGCACGTTCGCCATCATCTCTCACCCGGATGCTGGCAAGACCACGATCACTGAGAAGCTGCTGCTATTTGGCAATGCCATCGCGCTCGCCGGCACGGTCAAGGCGCGCAAGTCCGACCGTCACGCGACATCCGATTGGATGGCGATGGAGCAGGAGCGGGGCATCTCAGTGACCACATCGGTGATGCAGTTCCCCTATCGCGATCGTGTGGTAAATCTGCTCGATACGCCCGGGCACGAGGATTTTTCCGAGGACACTTATCGCACGCTGACGGCAGTCGATGCCGCGCTCATGGTGATTGATGGTGCGAAGGGGGTAGAACCGCGCACGATCAAGCTCATGGAGGTCTGTCGCATGCGCGACACGCCGATCGTGACCTTTATCAACAAGCTCGACCGAGAGATTCGCGAACCGGTCGAGATCATGGACGAGATCGAGGACATCCTGCAGATCCATTGCGCGCCCATGAACTGGCCGCTCGGCATGGGGCGCCAGTTTCGCGGTGTGTACGATCTGGTGGGCGACCACATCGTCTGTTTCGAACACGGGCACGGTCACCACATCCACGACTATTCGATCATCGATGGGCTCGATAGCCCAGCTGCCCGTGCCTGGCTCGGCAGCGACTACGCGGATCGCGTCGCCGAGATTGAACTGATTCGTGGAGCAAGCCACGCCTTTGACCTCGACGACTATCGCGCGGGCACGCTGACGCCGGTGTATTTCGGTACCGCGCTGGGCAATTTTGGCGTGCGCGAGATGCTCGATGGGTTCGTCGACATGGCGCCCGCGCCTCAGCCCCGGGCGGGAGAAACACGCCGCGTCGAGCCGGGCGAGCCGCGTTTCTCCGGGTTCGTGTTCAAGATTCAGGCGAACATGGCCCCCAAGCATCGTGATCGCATTGCCTTTCTGCGCGTATGTTCAGGGCGTTACCAGCAGGGCATGAAGATGCACCACGTTCGGCTCGGCAAAGAGATCAAGGTCGCGGACGCCGTGACTTTCATGGCCGGGGACAGGGTTCGCACCGAGGAAGCTTGGCCCGGAGACGTGATCGGTCTGCACAATCACGGCACGATCCAGATCGGCGACACCTTCACCGAAGGGGAACGCTTCCGTTTCCAGGGCGTGCCCAATTTTGCCCCAGAGCTATTTCGTCGGGTACGAGTACGTGATCCGCTCAAGACCAAGCAGCTGGAAAAGGGTCTTGATCAGCTATCGGAAGAGGGCGCGAGCCAGGTGTTCAAGCCGCTCGAACGCAACGAGCTGATCGTGGGAGCCGTTGGCTCTCTCCAGTTTGATCTGGTGGCGTATCGTTTGCGCGACGAATATCGTGCCGACTGTATGTATGAAGACGCCAATGTGTACACGGCGCGCTGGGTCTCCGCAAAGGATCCGCGCAAGCTCGAGGAGTTTCGTAACCGCAACCGCGAGCACTTGGCAATCGACGGCGGTGGGTATCTCGCGTATCTCGCACCCAGCCGCGCGAATCTGCACCTCACTCAGGAGCGCTGGCCAGATGTGGAGTTCCGCAAGACGCGTGAGCATTGATCAAGGCGCTATGATGAGCCTCAATGATGAATGGGTGCGTTGCCCAGGGAGCAAGTGCCATGCAGGCTGAACTCGAGGCATCTTTCAGAGCGCTGACCTGTGGCGAGCCGGGCGGTGAGTTGGAGGCGGCTCTGCTGGTCGCACGTTGGCTCGATGCCGATTTTTCCTCCGAGCAGGTCAAGACCCAGCTCGCCGAGCTAGGCGCGCGGTGCGGTGCGCAGAAGCCGTGGGAGTATCTGGGTAGTCTTGGTTTTGCCGGCGATAGAGACCGCTATGACGCACCAGACAACAGCCATATCGCGCGGGTGCTCGAACGCCGTGCGGGCATTCCCATCTCACTCTCAATCGTGGTGATTGAGGTCGCCCGTCGGTCAGGTCTTGCGGCTGTGGGCATTAATTTCCCGGGCCATTTTCTGGTCCGAGTCGATGACCGGCTGGTGGATCCGTTCGCCATGACGTTAGCCGACCCCACTGCTTTGGTGGCCAAGCTGCCAGAGCCTCAGCGTCACCGAGCCGCGGGCGAGCTCTTTGCCGCAGCCGATGCGCCGACCATCGCGTTCCGTATGTTGAGTAATCTCAAGTCCGCGTTTCTGCGGCGCGGCGCCTGGCATCGCGCGGTGGAAGCGCTGGATGGTCAGATCGCGATTCTCCCCGACTATCCGACCATGTACGCGGAACGGGGCGAGCTGTGGCGACGGCTCGGCAACCAAGCGTGCGCGCGCAGCGATTTCGAGGCCGGGCTCGAGCGGGCTGAGGAGCTGAACGCGGCGGTGTTGGCGAAAGACCTGAAGCAGCGGTTGTCTAACCTCACCGCTGAGCCGACCGTCGTGCACTGACGGCGGCGGATCAGTCGGTCATGTCGGAGAATGGATTGTCTACGGCAGTCCGGACCGGCTGACCAAAGCCTGGGATCGTGATGCTGTCCCGCTCGATAGTGAGATCACCACCCTCGAGGACGCCCTCGCCAAAGCGATAGATCGAGGGCAACGTGGTCGCGAGCATGGATTGATCGTAGGCCTCTGCGGCTGTGCCGATCGCTTCGTGTCGGCGCGCATGACGAGCAAGCGCATCCCGGCCCCAGCGGCGCGCGAGCATCGCGCGGGTCTGATCCGGTGACAAGAAGAGTCCGGTGGCATTGTTGCCGCCGAAACCTTTGGCATTGATGAGCGCAGCCCGACGCTGCTCGGGGGCGAGCTCGAGATGCTGCATTGGAAAATGCAGATGCGCCTGATGGACGTCCGCCGCGATGTGGTCGATCGTCGTGATACCCGGTAGCCACCCGTGCGTGAAGGTGCCAAGCACCGCGGCCAGCTGGTCGCCGGCGGCGGGGGCCATGGAGTGGCCGACATAGGCTTTCACGGCGCCGACCGGCCACCGCTCGATGCCGTGGACCCCGGCAAGCGTGCTCAGGATATGGGATTCCGTCACCCGATTCTGCGGCGTGCTGGTGCCGTGTGCCTGGATGTGAGTGCCGCGGCGCAGCCCCTCCTCACCCAGGATGGCGCGGGCAAGCCCCATCGCCTTGGCTACGGACAGATAGTTCCCGATCCCGGGTCCGGGGATTGATTTCTTGTAGCCGTCCGCGTTCACGTACACGTCGGGCACGCTGCCAAGAATCCGCGCCCCGAGCTCGAGCGCCAGCTCGTCATCCATCAGCACCGCATAGATGGCGCCCTCGGCGACCGTGAATCCGCAGTTGGTGGAGAAGGGGCGGGCGGCGCGACGGTGATCCGGCTGGTCCGTGCGCCCGTCGAGCGCCATCAGCGCCTCGTCCTCAGCCAGCGCGCCCATGACTCGATAGCCCTCGATCACTTCGGGGACGATCGGTGCTTCGGCGTTGCCGACAATCACGATCCGCTTGCGTCCAGCCTTGATGTCAGCCACGCCCTGACGGACGGCGTAGAGGAAGGTCGCGCACGCGCCGATGATGCCGGCGGTCCCTCCCACCGAGCCGAGTACATAGGCGTTGACGAAATCGCCGGGCATTTCGTTCAGTCCGAGTGGCACGTTCTTGGCGGTCACGCGCTTGCCGAGCAGCGTGTTCTGAAACAGGCCGCCATAGCCATCGTTGTCGAGCTGTCCCATCGCACTGCCCGAGTACACGGCGAAGGCGTCCGGAGGCACCGACTGTTTCAGTAACTCGATATCGAGCCCCGTGGATCGCAGTGCATCCGAGGCGCCGAACAGTGTGAGCTGCAACCCGCGCGGGTGGCTTCGCGAAGGGTACAGGGCGCCCGGATCGAACCCCGTGGGCACCTGGCCTGCAGAGCTGACGCGTGACGTGGTGCGGTCGGGAAACAGGACGCTGAACGCCTCATTCGCGGTGACCCGCACCGTGCGCTCGTCCACGCTCTCGATCTGCCAATGCGCCGGCAGGTGCTCTGGGAGGTGGCGGCGCGCAAGCGTGAAGGTGACTGTGCTACCTGCGGTTGATCCCATCAGTGCGGCGCGATGGGTGAGGACTTCGTCGAGGGCAAAGTGTTCGATGCGTCGCACCAGGGTGTGGCGTTCGATATGTTTGCGTACTTCGGGATCCGTCGGGTCGCCGCTCAGGTTCATGAGCGTGGCCAGGCTGCGAAAGGTCGTTGAGCGTTGGTCCGTGCTCAGAGCCTCGATGACGAGGCGGCGGTAGGCATGGTCGAACGAGGCGCGGCCCGCAGCGTTAATGCCGCCGAAGCCAACGATCACGGGCAATCTGGTCAAGGGTTCACCCCGTCGCACGCAGCAGGCGGCGATTGTAGGCGGTGCCCTGAACGAATGCCAAGGCGCGCGCGTCGAGCATGGCGCCCTTGCGTGTCCGCCATCTGGGCGGGAGCCGAATCGGGTACGCTCAGTCGCGGGTCAGCGCGACCGCCGTGGCCTCTCCGCCTCCAATGCACAGCGCTGCAATGCCGCGGCGCGCGTTCTGCGCCGCCATGGCATGCGCCAGCGTCACCACCAGTCGGCTGCCGGTTGAGCCGATCGGATGACCCTGCGCGCACGCGCCTCCATGAATGTTGACGCGTGCCGGGTCGAGCCCGCATTCCTGTACCGCCAGCATGGTGACCATGGCGAAGGCCTCATTGATCTCCCAGAGATCTACGCTGTCCGCGCTCCACCCGAGACGCGCGAGCAGCTTCGCTATCACGCCAATGGGGGCCAGCGTGAATTCGCTCGGGTGCTGGGCGTGGGTGGCGTGTCCCGCGATGCGGGCGAGGGGCGAGCGCCCGCCGAGGGCGTCGCCCCCACAGACGAGGAGCGCCGAGGCGCCGTCCGAAATCGAGCTCGAGTTTGCCGCCGTGATGGTGCCGTCGGGTTTGAAGGCCGGTTTTAAGGTCGGAATGCGCTCAAGCCGCGAGCGTCCCGGCTGTTCGTCGTCCGAGACGGTGGTACCAGCGACGGTAATAGGCGCAATCTCTGCGGCCAGTGCGCCGCTCGCGATCGCCGCGCGCGCCCGTTGTACTGACTGTGTCGCCCAGTCGTCCATCGCGACCCGGGTCAGCTGATAGTCGTCGGCAGTAGTCTGGGCAAAAGTGCCCATGGCCTGACCCGTTTCGGCATCCTCGAGACCATCAAGGAAGAGCGCGTCCTTGAGTTCGCCGTGTCCCATGCGCAGACCTGCGCGTGCCTTGGTCATCAGGTAGGGTGCATTGCTCATGCTCTCCATGCCGCCCGCGAGCACAACCCGCGCGGAACCTGCGCGGATCAGGTCGCTCGCCATCATGACCGCCTTCATGCCTGACCCGCAGACTTTATTCAGCGTCGTTGCCGGACACGCGTCTGGCAGCCCGGCTTGACGCAGCGCCTGGCGCGCCGGTGCCTGGCGCAGGCCTGCAGCAACCACGTTCCCCATGATCACTTCGTCGACGTCTCCGGGGGCAAACGTGCTGCGTGCGAGCGCGGCGTTCAGCGCGTGCGCGCCGAGAGCGGGCGCGTTCAATGCCGCAAGCGCGCCCTGAAAGCTGCCAACCGGCGTCCGCGCCGCGGCGACAATGTAGGTGTCGGTGTTCATTCGTGGGCTCCCCCTTTGATTCGGTTCTGCGATCGCCGTGGCGCGGCGATGTGACCGAGGTCTTAGCGTTCGCGCAGGCGCGGCAGCAGTTCTACGAAGTTGCAGGGCCTGAATTCAGCGTCCAGCTGGAAGTGCAGGATTTTCTCCCAGCCGGTCTTCACGGCATTGCCCGATCCTGGCAGCGCAAAGATCAGCGTGGCGTTGGCGAGCCCACCGACGGCGCGGGACTGGATTGTGGATGCCCCAATCTCAGCGTAGGACACCTCGCGAAAGAGTTCGCCAAATCCGAGGATAGTCTTGTCAAAGAGCGGCAGGAGCGCTTCCGGCGTGCTGTCGCGACCCGTGAAACCAGTGCCGCCGGTCGAGAGGATCACGTCCACCTCCGGGTCGGCAATCCAGCGCGAGACCACGGCGCGGATCTGGTAGATGTCGTCCCGCGTCAGGGCACGGTCGACCAGGCGGTGACCGTCGGCCTCAAGCAGGGTCACGAGCAGGTCGCCCGAGGTGTCATTGGCTTCCGTGCGGGTGTCGGACACGGTCAGGACTGCACAGCGCAGAGTGCTCAAGTCAAGCCCCTCCAGGTTCTGTTGGGCGTTCAAATTTATCAATCAAAACGATGACTTACGTGTTGATTGCGGGGTTCTCGGTTTGCTTATGCCGACCCTCGTCGGTAGAGTACCCGCAAATTTTGCCCGAGTCCTTCTGTCCGTGGAAAATCCCCAGTTCGAAGGCGATCGCCTCTACCGTACTGCCGAGGCACTTGCTAAGGATTTCTCGCTCTTTCCCGTGAGTGTGAGCGACGAGCCGTTGCCCGGTCTCCTGTCGCGTCGCGAGATCCTGCGTGAAAACGAGCGGCTGTCCCGGCTTGACGTCGACTCCTATATCGAGAGCGTGGTCGCGCGTGCGGAAGATCCGGGTCGCACGCCCGCGCCCGAGGTCATCCGCCAGCTTGGCCGCGTGCTCGAGGAACAGCTGGACGGTCCGTTCTATGCCGCGATCGTCGAGATGGATTTCGCCGGGCAGCTGCGTTCGGTGGGATTCATTGCCCAAAACCGCGCCGTGCGCAATGGCGTCTGGGGGCCGCAACATCACCTCGCGGCAGCACGCCGCGTGTCGATGTATTCACAGCGCGCGCTGCCCATCGTGACCCTGATGGACACGCCCGGGGCAGACGCGGAAGAGCAGGCGAATCGTAACAACCAGGCACACAGCATCTCGCGTCTCATCGCCGAGATGAGCAACGTGGATGTGCCGAATGTGGGCATCGTGTTCGGGTTGGGTTATTCCGGCGGCGCGATCCCGCTGGCCGCGAGCAATATGATCCTGTCCGTGCGCGACGGGGTATTCAGCACCATCCAGCCGAAAGGGCTTGCCAACATCGCGCGGCGGTTGAATCTCTCCTGGCAGGAATGTGCCAAGTACGTGGGGCTCTCGCCGTTTGAGCTCTACATGCAGGGCAACATCGATGGTGTGATCGACTTTGCCCCGGGTGAAACGGGTCCGCGGCTGGAAAACCTGCGGCTGGCTATCGTGCATGGACTCTTGCGTGTGGAATCCAAGGCGCGCGAGTTCGTGTCGGAAAATCCCTACATCTTTGATCACTACCGCCGCAGCGTGGGGCGCTTTCTGCGACCCTCGGAACAGCTGAAGAACCTGGAAGCACGCGCGTCCATGAAGCTGTCGCGCAATCCGACGGAATATCTCAACATTTTCGGCGTCACCTTTCGCTACCTGCGCTATCTCAAGGTGCGTCAGCGCATCAAGGCCACGTCGACCTCGCAGTACGGGCGTCTCGCGGAGCAGGATCTGCCCCGCGGTGAACTCGCCGCGCGCGCGGAGCTTGAGCGACGGCAGACGTTCTTGCGCTGGCTCCAGGATCCTGATCGCGTGGTTTACGACGATGGCCTCGCGCGAGCGTGGAAAAACTATCAGGAGAAAAAACTCTCCGTCCATGACGAGCGCGGGCGCATCGCGCAGTTCTTGTTTGGCGAGCCGAAAAAGAACTTCGAGGACGCCCGGCAGCAGCTCCTGGGTGCTGTCGGTATTTTTCTCTACAACCGCTGGAAGTCGGACGCCGCGGGAAATCTGCGCGCCCTGATGGCGCTGCTAGCGCAGTCTGATGACGTGCGCCAGACGCTGCGCGGTCTCGATCTCCTCAACCCGAAAGCGCTCGCCATTGCCCTCGGCAGCGATGCACAGCTCGTGCCCGTGCTGCGCGAGCGTTTCACGCATGAAGGTAAAAAGCTGCTCGGGCGCTCGGCAGTCGAAGACAAAGCGGATGCCTATCTGCAGCACCAGCTCACCACGGAGCTCAACCTGGTGATAACCGGAGGCTCGCTGTTAGAGCGGTTGGGTTCCGACGCCGGCCCGCTTGCGCACGCCGTTGCGGGCAGTGGTGGCTCGATCATCGCCATCAATCGGGCGTTCCTGCAGGAACGCTTCCCCGGACTTATTGCGCCGGTGCCGACGGTGCTGCGCGCGCCTCCGCCGAATGAGCTCACGGTACTTGATGTGCTGGTCATGGACGAGCTGCGCGCCGACTTCATCATCGAGTGCGAGAACCTGCTGCTGTTCGACGGCGTGTATGACCAGATCATTCAGAATCTCGACTCGATCGCTGAAGAAGCACAAGCACGACAGGCGCTCTCACGGGGTGCGCTGGCCCAGCTGCTCGATACGGCGGTAGCGCTTGCAGCGCGTGCCGGATCAGCGCCGGGGGCCACGACGACGGAGGAAACGGGTCGCCGTTTGCGCGCCCAGTTCAATAACTGGTACGCCCGCGTCATGCGTATGCCGCGCGGTACCGAGTTCTTCCGCGCGGTGGAGGAATGGAAAAAGGCGGCTTTCCCGCATCTGTCCGACACCTTGTTCGTGGTGGTGACGCACTTGTTTGAAGGGCTGCTCAACTCGTTTATGCAGTCGGAGCGCGATGGCCGCAGCTACAACGGACGAATCGCCCCGCGAAACATCGGGCGCAAGAAGGATTTCTGGAACCGGCTCAACATCGCCTACCGCGACCTGCAGATCCAGAACGTGCTGAAGCGGTTCAAGGGGCAGGGCGCGGTCGGCTATCGTCGCTTTATCGAAACCTTCTTCACTGACTTTGACGAGCGCCAATCGGATCTCCTGAGCTCTGACCCCTGTTCTTTCCCGGGCTTCAGGCCCTCAATCGAAGAGGCGCTGAAGCGCGGTATTCCGCCGTGCGGCATTATCACCGGAATTGGTACCTTCGCTGGTGCGGACGGCCCAGTGCGCGTGGGAGCGGTCATCTCCAACGTCGATTTCCAGGCGGGCTCGTTCGATATGGCGAGTGCCGAAAAATTCTGTCAGCTGCTCGTCGATTGCGCCGAGCAGAACTTACCGGTGGTGTGCTTTATTTCGTCGGGCGGCATGCAGACCAAGGAAGGCGCGGGCGCGCTGTTCTCCATGGCCGCAGTGAACGATCGCATTACGCGGTTTGTACGGGATCACGACTTGCCGGTGATCGTGTTTGGATTCGGTGATTGTACCGGCGGCGCGCAGGCGAGCTTTGTGACTCATCCGCTCGTGCAGACGTATTATTTCTCCGGCACGAGCATGCCTTTCGCAGGGCAGATCGTCGTTCCCTCGAACCTCCCGCTCACCTCGATCCTGTCGAACTACCTCTCCTCTGTGCCCGGGGCAATGGAAGGACTGGTGCAGCACCCGTTCTTGCCGGATCTCGATGCTGCGCTGCGCCGCATCGATCAGGACGTGCCCGTAGCCAAGGAAACCGTGCCCGTCGTCGTTAGCCGAGTGCTTTCCGGCATTCTGGTGCCGGAAGCGGCGGCCCCCGCGGCGCCTCTGCCGGTGGCGCGCGGCGCGCGTGATCTGTTGCGTCCCACGCGTCGGACGCTGATTCACGCCCGTGGCTGCACCGCAGCAAAGCTGATCCGCATCGCGCAGAAAAATGGCATCGAGGTGGTGCTGGTGCAGTCCGATCCGGACATGGAGTCCGCGGCGGTCGACATGCTGGGTGAACGTGACACGCTGGTCTGTATCGGCGGCAACACCCCGGATGAAAGCTACCTGAACGCGCTGAGCGTGATTCGAGTGGCAGAGCACGAGCGGGTGGATTCACTCCATCCCGGCATTGGTTTCCTCTCGGAAAACGCGCAGTTTGCGGAGCTCTGCCGTAGTCACGGCATCAACTTCATCGGGCCGCCCGTCGGCAGCATGGACACCATGGGCAACAAGTCGAATGCCATCAATACGGCGATGCGGCTCAAAGTGCCCGTAGTCCCTGGCAGCCACGGCATTCTGACCGACGTCGAACGCGCCGCCGAGGTGGCCGCGGATATTGGTTACCCGGTGGTCATCAAGGCCGTGCATGGCGGCGGTGGCAAGGGTATCCAGGTGGTAGATAACCCTGAGGTGTTTCACGAAACCTTCCATCGCGTGACGGCGGAGGCGCGTAGCGCGTTCGGCAACGGTGACGTTTACCTTGAAAAGTACGTGACTTCTTTGCGGCATATCGAAGTCCAGCTGCTGCGCGATGCCGCCGGCACCACGCGCGTGCTGGGTATTCGGGACTGCAGCGTGCAGCGCGACAAGCAGAAAGTGCTCGAAGAGTCGGAATCGACCATGCTCTCTGAGCGGCTGCGCCAGTCGGTGCTCGCACACACGGCGGCCATCGCGGACGAAGTGGACTACATGGGTGCGGGCACCGTGGAGTTCATTTTCGATCTCGCGAACGACGCGGTTTATTTCATGGAAATGAACACGCGCCTGCAGGTGGAGCACCCGGTGACCGAATGGACGTCGGGTATCGACATCGTCACTCAGCAGTTCCGCATCGCGGCCGGCGAATCCATTGCGGATCTCGCGCCCGCGCAGAACGGCTATGCCATCGAGGCGCGGGTAACAGCCGAACGCGTGCAGGTGGGCAGCAACGGGCTGTTGCAGTTCCGCCCGCATCCGGGACGCATTCAGGAATGCCATTTCCCGCAGGAGGACGGTGTGGAGATTATCGCTGCCGCGGGCCCTGGCAAGCAGGTGTCGCCGTACTACGACAGCATGATCGCCCAGGTCATCGTGCACGCAGCGGACCGCGCAAGCGGTCTCGACAAGCTCCTCGATTATCTGGGACGCGTGCGGATCACAGGGATCTGCACCAACATTCCGTTGCTGCGGCGTATTCTCGCGGATGAGGTGTTTCGCGGCGGTCGCTATGACACCAATTTCCTGCCTCAGTTTTTGGCTCGCACGGATGGCGCTGCCTTGATTGCCGACATCGAGGCGGCGGCGGGTGAGGTTGATTCCGGTATCAATGTGGAAGCGATCGCGATCGACGGTAGCGACGAGTTGAAGGTGCTGGCCCCGGCTACCGCGATTTTCTACACGACCCCGACACCGTCGGAGCCTGACTATGTGAGCGTTGGGGATCGGATCTCGGTGCGTCAGACGCTTTGTCAGCTCGAGGCGATGAAGATCTTCACACCGCTGAAGCTCGCCGATTTCAATACGGACGCGGTGTTGTACGACGAGGCGCGCCAGTACCAGGTCACTCGTATCAACCGCGCGAGCGGACAGCAGGTGAACGCGGGAGATTTGCTGTTTGTGGTGAAACCGGTCTGAGGCGGATGATCAGGCGCGGAAACTCGGGAAGCGTCTCTGGGCGCCATCGCCTGCGCGCATCATGATCGAAAACCTCGAAACGCTCGTGGTGCTGTCACGGACCGGCACCATGATGGAAACGGCGACGGTGCTAAAGGTTTCCCAATCCGCGGTGAGCAAGCGCATTGACGCGTTGGAACGGTATTACGATCGTGATTTGATCGAGCGCCATGGTCGGCGCGTGGTACTCACGCACCATGGCACACGGCTGGTTGAGCGCGTGACGCCGCTCATCTCGGAGCTGCGCGGCGTCTTCCTTGAGGACAATGCCCTGCGCAAGGGCAAGATCATCATGGGTGTGTCGGAAGCCATTCTTGCGAGCTGGGGTCCGAGACTCTTCGCTCGTGTGCAGGCGCGCATGCCCGAGGTCGAATTCACTTTTCACGCCCAGCGCTCGCCCGTGGTGCTCGACCGCGTCCGCTCCGGTGAGTACATGGTGGGTATCTGTACCGGGTCGCCGGACGCAGACACGGATCTGCTGAGCGAAATCATTCGCCTGGAACCCATGGTCATCCTGCCGTCGGGGCTTAATCCGCTCGACTATGCTATCGGTGATCCCCTTGCCGTGATCACCATCGAGTCGCGTTCCGGTGCTTGGCGTTCGATCGAGGATGACATGCGGCGCCTCAACCTGCACCGTGCCGTCTCGCTTGAATCCTTCTTTTCCGTCGCGCAGATGGCGCTGTCCGGGTTCGGTCACGGACTGGTGCCCGAGGGCGTCGCCCGCACCCTGGGTGTGCCGGACGACCGCTTTATTCCGGTAAGCGACGCCGGGCTCAACCGTCCGGTGCGGTTTGTCGCGCGAAAGTCGATGTTCGCGCAGCCGCTGGTCCAGAATTTTTATCGTTCCGTGTCAGAATTGGCGGGCAACGTCTGACGCGCTGCCCAACGTCCCCGCACTCCCATCAAGAGGAAGCCCATGGAGATTTTCCTGCATCACTACCCGCCGTCCCTTTTTTCGGAAAAGATCCGGCTGCTGCTTGGCTATCTCGAGCTGCCGTGGCGATCGGTCATCATCCCGAGCATCATGCCGCGTCCGCTTTTGATGCCGCTCTCCGGTGGCTATCGCAAGACGCCCGTGCTGCAGATCGGGGCCAATGTGTATTGTGATTCGCGAATCATTGCCCGCGGACTTGCGCGCCACGCGGGTGACACGTCGCTGTACGCGCAGGGTTTTGCCGCGCACCGGGTCGCCGACTGGGCGGATTCGCATCTGTTCGCGGTGACAGTGGCGCTCAATTTTTCTCCGCGCGCAGTCGCCGCCATGATGGGTGGCTTTCCGCCGGCGGAGGCTGCTGCATTCCAGCAGGATCGCGCGGAGCTCACGCGCAATTCGCCCCCTATTGCCACGCTGTCGCCGGCGGCGGCGCTTGCGAGTGTGCAGCACTACCTGAACGAGCTCGAGTCGAGCGTTGGCGACGGATTTCTCTTCGGCGAGCAGCCCACGATCGCCGATTTCTCCGTGTACCACTGTCTGTGGTTCCTTCGAAACAATCCGGTGAACGCGGCGCTAGTGGTCGATCGACCGGCGATATCCGCATGGATGGCGCGGATGGGGCGCTTTGGTCACGGACAGATGCAGGAGTCTGATGGCGCGGCAGCTCTGGCGGGCGCGCTGGCGTGTGATCCCGTGCTGCCTCTGGTTGAGAACGAACTGCCGGAGGGCTTTCAACTCGGTGCGCGGGTAACCGTGACCCCGGTGGACTACGGTCGCATTCCGGTAGCGGGCGAACTGGTGGCGTGGTCGCGCGAGGAAGTTGTCATCGCACGACAGACGGAGCAGACGGGCTCTCTGCTTGTGCACTTTCCGTCGTCGGGATTTGAAGTGCAGCACGACACCAGCGCGTGAGCGCCTGCATCCAGTCCTGCCTGTCGTTCAGGCAGGGCACCAGGGTGTAGTCAACGCCTCCGGCCTCGAGAAAAGTTTCGCGACCGCCGAGGCCGATTTCTTCCAGCGTCTCCAGGTTGTCCGCCACGAACGCTGGGCAGACCACGACCAGGCGGCGCACATCGCGCGCGGGCAGCTCCGCGAGCACCTGATCGGTGTAGGGACGCAGCCAGGGTTGTCGACCGAGACGCGACTGGAAGCTCACTGACCACTGCTGGGGCTTGAGCTCGAGCACTTCGGCGATGCGCATAGATGTCGAGCGGCAGTGCTGCCGATAACAGGTTTTGTGGGCCGGTGAGGGCGTCTCGCAACAGGTAGCGCTCTTCAGACAGTGACGACCCGTCGGGTCCGCGCGCGTGATATGTCGCTCGGGCAACCCGTGGTAGCTGAAGAGCAGATGGTCAAAGCGCTCCGGCAGATGCTCTCGCACGAGGTTGGCCATGGCGCCGATATAGTCGGGCTCGGTATGGAACGGCGGCAGCGTGCGCACTCGCATACGCTCAGGGGCAAGTTCGCGCACGCGCAGATCGGTTGTGGTCCAGGTCGAGTCTGCGAACTGCGGGTAGAGCGGAACCACGAGGAGATCATCGACACCCGCCGCCTGCAGGCGATCCAGAGCGCCGCTGATCGATGGTTCGCCGTAGCGCATGGCGAGTTCGCAGGGGAGTTGCAGCTCGGCGCGCGCGCTGTGCAGGAGAGCGCGGCTGTAGTGCAAGAGCGGCGATCCAGTGCCAGGACCCGCGGCATTCCAGATGCTCGCGTAGGCGGCGGCGCTACGCCGCGGTCGGAATGGCAGCACGAAGCACGAAACAATCATACGCCGGATCGGCCAAGGCACATCGATCACGTGCGGATCCATCAGGAATTCGCCGAGGTAGCGACGCACATCCGCGACGCTGCAGGAGGCTGGCGTGCCGAGGTTGACCAGCAGTATGCCGCTCGACATGAGGGTTCTCCGGGGGCGGTATTAAGGCTCTGGCTGCGCGGGGTGCAGCACTGACAGCGGTTGCGATAGTATCCGCGCTCCTTCGTGAAGTCATGGTGACGGGTTGGCGATCATCATCGATTACGACGCCGGCAATTTGCGCAGCGTCCAGCGCGCGTGCCGGGAAGTCGGGCTCGACGCGACCATCACCGCGGATCCCGATGCGGTGCGCCGCGCGGATCGAATTATCTTCCCTGGCGTCGGGGCCGCGGGTCCGGCGATGCGAAGCATCACTGCGCGGGGCATCGACGTGGCCTTGCGCGAAGCGATCGCGCGCGGTGTTCCCACCTTGGGCATCTGTCTTGGTATGCAGATTTCTCTGGATTACTCCGAGGAAAACGACACGCCGACACTCGGACTCATACCCGGTCGGGTGCGCAGGTTTCGGTTTGAGTCGCGCGCGCTCAAGATTCCCCACATGGGCTGGAATGAGGTGCGTGTGGTGAGATCGCACCCGCTGTTAGCGGACGTGCGTCCAGGCGACGAATTCTATTTTGTGCACGGCTACTACCCGGAGCCCTCGCGCCCGGAAGAAGTGTTCGCGGTGTCGGATTATGAGGTTGAGTTTGCCTCGGCTCTAGGCCGCGACAACTACTTCGGTATGCAGTGTCATCCGGAGAAGAGCGGTCGCGTGGGGCTCTCGGTGTTAGCTCGTTTTGCCGAGTGGGATGGAACATGCTGAGCAAGCGTGTGATTGCTTGTCTGGATGTCCGCGACGGGCGTCTTGCGAAAAGCGTGCGGTTTGTCGATACGCGGGATATTGGCGATCCCGTTGAGAAGGCGCGCGAGTATTACCTCGATGGGCTTGATGAGCTGGTGTTCTATGACATCACCGCGTCGAGCGATCGGCGCCGCATCATGCTGGATGTGGTGGAGGCGGTTGCGGCCCAGGTATTCATCCCGCTGTCAGTGGGCGGTGGTGTGCGTTCCGTGGCTGATGCGACCGACCTTCGCCTTGCCGGTGCCGAGAAGATCAACGTGAACTCTGCGGCCGTCGCGCGGCCCGCGCTCATTGCCGAATGCGCGGAGGCTATCGGTAACCAGAACGTGGTGCTGTCCATGGACGTGCGCGCGGTGGAGCCGAATGTGACCTGTCCAAGCGGTTACGAGATTGTGATCAACGGCGGGCGCCGCCCGATGGGTATCGATGCTCTCGCATGGGCGCTCGAGGGCGAGCGGCTGGGTGCGGGCGAACTGGTTGTGAATTCCATCGATGCTGATGGTACCCGCGAGGGTTATGCGATCGATCTCACCGCCCGTGTCTCCGAAGCGGTGCGCATACCGGTTATCGCCTCGGGTGGCGCAGGTCTACCCGAGCATCTCTACGATGTGCTGACCGCGGGTAAAGCCGACGCCGCGCTGGTTGCCTCGATGGTGCATTACGGCGATTACCGCGTCAGTGGGCTCAAGTCGTATTTGCACGGGCGCGGACTCAAGATGCGCATGTCCTGGTGACAAGCGAGCGGGCGCGGTCAGGATGATAAAAGCGGCAACGCAGGGCTTAATTTGAGGGAGGTGGGGCATGAAAGGCATCGTCGTCGAAAACAAGCGATTGGTTTGGACCGATGTGGAGCGTCCTGCTCTCGGTCTTGGTCAGGTGCGCATCGGCGTCAAGGCGACCGCCATCAACCGGGCTGACCTGGTGCAGCGCGCCGGTGGTTATCCGCCACCGCCGGGTGCAAGCCCGATCCTGGGGCTCGAGTGCGCCGGTGAGGTACTCGAAGTGGGCGAGGGCGTCGGTCGCGTCGTCCCTGGCGATCAAGTCTGCGCGCTCCTCGCCGGCGGCGGTTATGCCGAGGAAGCCGTGGTTCCCGCGGGTCAGGTGCTCAAGCTGCCCGCAGGGCTCGACGCCGTTGGTGCTGCTTCGTTGCCCGAGGTTTTTGCCACTGCCTACCTCAATCTGTACATGGAAGCAGGGCTCGCAACCGCAGAGCGGGTGCTGATTCATGCGGGCGCGAGTGGTGTGGGCACGGCAGCGATTCAACTGTGCAAAGCCTTCCACAACCCGTGTTTTGTCACCGCGGGCGGCGCAGACAAGATTGCGCGCTGCGTCGAACTGGGCGCAGATGAGGGCGCTGATCGGCACTCGGGCGGGTTTCTGGAGCGCGTTCAAGCGTGGAGCGGGCGCGGCGGCGTGGATGTCATTCTGGACCCAGTCGGCGCCGCGTACCTCAAGGACAATCTCGATGCGCTCGCGCTCGGCGGTCGCCTGCTCCTGATCGGACTCATGGGCGGTGCGCAGGTTGAGCTTAGTCTCGCGCAGGTGATGATGAAGCGGCTGCGTATCATCGGCTCGACGCTTCGCGCCCGCCCGGTCTCGGAAAAAGCCGCGGTCATGGACGC
Organism: Pseudomonadales bacterium; assembly: GCA_049454295.1. GTDB lineage: Bacteria > Pseudomonadota > Gammaproteobacteria > Pseudomonadales > Azotimanducaceae > UBA7803. The sequence continues at coordinate 6,167 of JBMTYG010000020.1, read as the reverse complement.
GCTCGAAGCGCGGGTCTGGCCATTGATCGCGTCGGGTGCGATTCGCCCGATCGTCGACGCGGTGTTCCCTATTGAGCGCGCGGAAGAGGCGCACGAACTGGTCGCTGGCAATGGCACCTTCGGCAAGGTAGTGCTGACGATCGGTTAAGGCGGGCGGACGGCAGCACCCCGGCATGCGAGGGTGCCGCGTTCGAGTCGGGGGATCCGTTACGCCTGGGCAATCACCTCGATTTGCCCGCGCAGCGTGGCAAGCGCCTGTTGCGCCTCCACTAGTTTCTGACGCTCACGGGCCACCACCTCGGCGGGCGCCTTGTCCGCAAACCCGGGGTTGGCAAGCTTTTGTTGCAGACGCTCAACGTCCTGCTCGCGGCGAGCGATCTCTTTGCCCAGTCGCGCGCGCTCCGCGTCCAGATCAATGAGTCCGGCCAGCGGCACCATCACGCGCAGATCGCCGACCAGACTGAGCGCGTGGGCCGGCGGCGTTGCGTCGTCCGCCAGCCACTCAAGGCGTTCCACGCGGGCGAGGCGCTTCAACAGTGATTCTGTTGCGCCTGCGAGTTCACGCGCCTGGGCTTGGCCACCCTGCAGCAGCACGCTGATGGACTGCCCGGGCTTGATGCCGGCTTCACCGCGGATGTTACGCAGCGCGAGTATCACGCCTTTCAACCAGTCGATGGCGGTATCGGCGGCCGTGTCTGCCGGCAGATCGTTGGCAACGGGGAAGGGCGCCAGCATGACGCTCGGTCCGGTTATTCCTGCCCGTGGAGCGACTTCGCGCCAGAGCGCGTCGGTGATGAACGGAATCACCGGATGCGCGGCGCGCAAGAGCATCTCGAGTATCTCGACCAGCGTGCGCCGGGTGCCGCGCACGATGGCGGGGTCCGAATCGGTGCTCCACAGCACGGGCTTGGTGAGTTCGAGATACCAGTCGCAGTAGTCGTGCCAGACAAAGTCATACAGCGCCGTGGCGTAGAGATCGAAACGGTAGGTGGCAAGCGCCTGCTCGGTCGCGAGCAGCAGTTCGCGTGCGCGTGACCGGATCCAGCGATCGGGCAGGGACAGTTCGGCCGGACCGTCCAGCGTCTCGTCACCCGCGTTCATAAGCACGAACCGGCTCGCGTTCCACAGCTTGTTGCAGAAGTTGCGGTAGCCCTCGACGCGCTGCAGGTCGAAGCGAATATCGCGACCTGTGCTTGCCAGCGCGCAGAAGGTAAAGCGCAGCGCGTCGGTGCCATACGAGGGAATGCCATCGGGAAAGTCCCGTCGCGTGGCCTTTTCGATGCGCGGCTTCATCTGCGGTTGGGTGAGATTGCTGGTGCGTTTCTCGAGCAGTGCCTCAAGCGAGATACCGTCAATCAGATCCAGCGGGTCGAGTCCGTTGCCGCGGGTCTTCGACATCTTGTTGCCTTCGGCATCGCGCACCAGTCCGTGGATATAGACCTTGCGGAACGGCACCTCGCCGGTGAAGCGCAGCGTCATCATGATCATCCGCGCAACCCAGAAGAAGATGATGTCGTGCCCTGTGACGAGCACGTCGGTCGGGTGGAAGTCGGCGAGATCCTGCGTGTCGTCGGGCCAGCCGAGTGTGCCAAAGGTCCAGAGCGCTGAGGAAAACCAGGTCTCCAGCACGTCGTTGTCCTGGCGCAGGGTCACGCCCGCGGGGATAGCCTCGCGCGCCCGAATCTCGGCCTCGCTGCGACCCACGTAAACGTTCCCGTCCGGGTCGTACCAGGCGGGGATGCGATGCCCCCACCACTGCTGGCGCGAGATGCACCAGTCCTGGATGTTGCGCATCCAGGCGAAATACACGTTCTCGTATTGTTTCGGGATGAACTCGATGTCACCGCGCTCTACCGCGGCGATCGCGGGGTCAGCAAGCGGCTGGATGCGGACGAACCACTGATCAGTGAGCAAGGGTTCGATGACGGCACCCGAGCGGTCGCAGCGTGTGGTCGACGATCTTGTCGACGAGCCCGAGCGCGGTGAGATCCGCGACCACGCGCGCGCGCGCGGCCACGCGGTCCAGTCCGCGGTAGGCGTTGGGCGCATTGTCATTGAGCGTCGCATCCGGGTTCATCACGTTGATGAGCGGCAGGCCGTGCCTTGCGCCGAGCGCGTTGTCGTTGAAATCGTGCGCCGGCGTGATTTTCACGCAGCCGGAGCCGAAGGTGGGATCGACGTAGGTGTCGGCAACGATCGGAATGTCGCGATCCGAGAGCGGCAGGCGTACATGTTTGCCCACCAGATCGCGATAGCGTTCGTCTTCCGGGTGTACGGCCACCGCGGTATCGCCGAGCATTGTCTCTGGTCGGGTGGTTGCGACCACGATGAAGGACGCGCCGTCCCGGGTTGTGACACCGTCAGCCAGCGGGTATCGAAAGTGCCAGAGATGCCCCTTCTCCTCCGTGTTCTCGACCTCGAGATCGGAGATCGCGGTGCCGAGCGCCGGGTCCCAGTTCACCAGCCGCTGACCGCGATAGATGAGTCCCTGCTCATGCAGGCGTACAAACACCTCCATTACGGCACGGGAGAATCCGTCGTCCATGGTGAAGCGGTCGCGGGACCAGTCGAGCGACGAGCCCATGCGCCGTAGCTGGCGCGAGATATTGCCGCCGGACTCCGCTTTCCACGCCCAGACACGATCGAGAAACGCGTCGCGCCCGACGTCATGCCGCGTCTTGCCCTCGGCGTTGAGCTGTCGTTCCACCAGCATCTGCGTCGCGATGCCGGCGTGATCGGTGCCCATCTGCCACAGTGTCCGCCGCCCGCGCATGCGCTGGTAGCGCACGAGTGCGTCCATCAGCGTGTGCTGGAACGCGTGCCCCATGTGCAGGCTGCCGGTGACGTTGGGTGGCGGTATGACGATGCAGTAGGGCGTGCCATCGCCGCTCGGGGCAAACCAGTTGGCAGACTCCCATTCGCGATAAAGGTCGCCCTCGATGGCGTGGGGATCGAAACTATTCTCCATGGGATGTTCCGTGTCGGTCCGTTTGCCGAATCTCGGTGCTGATGAATGCATCGATTTCGGTGCGGATAGCGTCTTGCAGCCGGGCGCGCAGCATGGCGAGCTCCACCTGCAGCGTCTCGTTGATGAAATGCTCGAGAATGGCATCGGTACGCGCCTGCAACGCGTCGGCCAGACCATTCCGCACCAGCGCCTCTGTCATGGTGCCGCCATCGGTAACAGCGGGTTCGTTCACGGACGGGTCACTGCCCCTTGCGATTTCGGTCTCGTCGTCGAGCAGGGATCTGATGCCGTCAAGATCGGCGAGCAAATGGTCGGCGGAATCAGATTCGGGACGGCTCATGCCGTGGTCTCCCAGTCGTCGATGTCGTGGTGGAAGAGTGGAAAGCCGCGGTCGCGATAAAAGCGGTAGCGTTCGCGACCGGTGTCGCGCCGAGACTGCACGATCACCTCGGCGACACGCTCGAACCGACCAAAGAACGAGGGCACGGCGCCCGACAGGTTGACCAGCAGCCCGTCCGGTCGTTCTGGCGTCGACCAGCCGATCATGACCGGCGCCTGGCCGCTTGCCGTGTCTTCGCATTCATGTGGCAGGAAACGCTGCTCCGGATAGTGCCAGAGCAGGTCATCGAGCGCTTCAGCCGCTTCGCGGTCATCAACATGCAGATGCACGGGATGCCCTTGGGCGATGGCACGCAGCGCGAGCCGACAGGAGAATCGCTGCGCCGCCTCGGTGTCCACGTCCTGCAGAATGTAGAAATCGACGCGGGTCATTGCCCAGCGACGTGGCAGAGATACTGGAACAGCAGTCGAACGGGTCGTCCGCTTGCGCCTTTGTTGGGCCCGCCCATGAAGGCGGTCCCGGCGATGTCGAGATGCGCCCAAGGGTATTTGTCGGCAAAGCGTGCAAGGAAGCAGGCGGCGGTGATAGAGGCTGCGCCGGGCGTGCCGATGTTCGGAATGTCGGCGAAATTGCTTTTGAGTGCCTCCTGGTATTCGTCCCAGAGCGGCATGCGCCAGGCGCGATCGCCGGTCCATTCGCCCGCGGCCAGCAGGTCGGTCGCCAGCTCGTCGTTGTTGGCGAACAGCCCCGATGCGTGCGCACCCAAGGCGGTGATGATGGCGCCCGTTAAGGTGGCCACATCGATCACCGCGCGTGGCGAATACTGTTCTGCCCAGGTCATCGCGTCACAAAGCACGAGACGCCCCTCGGCATCCGTGTTCAGGATTTCGACGGTCTTGCCCGACATCGTGCGCACGATGTCCCCAGGACGCGTCGCGCGTCCGCTCGGCATGTTCTCTGCTGCCGCTACGATTGCAATGAGGTTGATCGGCAGTTTCGCAAGAGCAGCCGCCTGCAGAGCGCCGAGCACGCTAGCCGCGCCGCACATGTCGAACTTCATTTCGTCCATGGCAGCGCCGGGCTTCAGGCTGATGCCGCCGGTGTCGAAGGTGATGCCCTTGCCAATCAGCACCGTGGGCGCCGCACCGCGCTTGCCGCCGTCGTAGCGGGCGATGATCAGATAGCCGGGTTTTTCGCTGCCACGTGACACGGCCATGAACGCGCCCATGCCGAGTTCTTCCATGCGTTTTTCGTTGAGCGCGGTGACACTCACGTTGCCAAGGCGACCCAAGGTCCGCGCTTCTTTTAGCAGATAGGCGGGGTCGCAAACGTTCGGCGGCTGATTGCCGAGGTTGCGCGCAAAGTCGAGCCCGGCTTTGAGCGCGTTCGCGCGGCGAACGGCTGCCTGTGCCGTTGCCTTGCTGCGTTCGTCCGCGAGCAGAGCGACCGCTGCCGGGAACGCGTTGGCGCCTGTCTCAACCTGGCTTTTGTGTTCGTTGAACGCGTACAGATGCTGGGCGAGCGCGGCAAGCGATGTGCCGGCGCGCCAGTCGAAATCCTGACCGGGTACGCGAGCGGTCGCGAGCCCCCATACCGCTTTGGCGACCGAGACACCGCGCAGCGCGCGAGCGGCCGCGTCCGCAACTTTTCGGAAGTTCGCCGCGGTCAGCTCCTCATCGGCGCCGCCGGCAATGAGCAAGCGTGGCACGTCGGCATCCGCGGGCAGCTGGACCAGTGCAGTGCGTCCTACCCGATCCTGAAAATCGCGCAGCGCGGCTTCGAACAAGGCCCGTGCACCGGCGCTGATGGCCACGCGCTGCGCCTGCTTTCGGCTGACGACGAGGCAGGGTGTCTTTTGCGCTTGCAGTGGACGCGTTTCGACGCTGAATTTCATGCGGGGTCTCCTGATCATGTCGGGCCTGCGGTAGTGCCCGTTGGTGCTGCTTGCGCGCCGAGTCTACCTGCACGCTCATTCTAACGATGTGGACGTCCGGCGGGGCAGTTGCACGATGCGCGTGCCCGACACGCGATCAGCAAAACTCCGGCCCTGTGGGTCGAACCAGGCGAGGCTGTGGGCGAGCACGCCGGCGCTAAGGCATACGATAACCGCGGGCATGCCGCCCGCACGCCATGCGAGCAGTGCCGCAAGCACGGGTAAAAGCGTCACGAAGAAGCGCAGCGTGAGTCGCAGCAGAGTCAACGGACGTCCGTCGTCGGTCTCGATCGCGAGTCGCCAGGCGAGCATGCCGAGCGTCTGACCGCGGTAGAGCCAGAACAGAACGAAGAACGCGTACATCTCGAGGAACACGAGCGACTGGACCGCCGCGCCGTGTACCGCGCGGTTGCTGAGCGCGACCATCGGGAACAGAGTGGCAAGCCAGAGGGCTACCACCAGCATGCCGTCGTAGGTCATGGCACCAGCGCGCCGCAGCGCGCCTGCAGCGGGCAGCCTTTCTGCGGGCACTTGAGCCAGGGTGTTGGCCACTGCGGTGGTGGCTGAGCTCCCGGCCGCCTCGAACTGTGCCGCGGCTTTCGGTTTTCGACCGCGCACGCGCCGTCAGAACGTCGCAACGTTGTCGGCGAGCGTGACTGGCCGACCGCAGAATTCCTCGCGCGTCATGGCGAGCATGATCTCGGGATCGCTGCAGTTCGCCCAGGTGCGGCGTCCATCGGACAGCCGACACACGACGTGCGCAATGCTCGGTGCGTCGGCGCCATACATCACCGTGTAGCTCTCGACCGTCGCAGAGCCGTTGTGAGTCATCGCCACATCGCGCGCTGGGGTGGCGTCGACCTCTGCCTGTACGTTCTGATGCTGGAAGGGCTGCGCTGGCGGCTCGGCAGCATAGACGCCGAACG